>JAQCEL010000318.1 GCA_027618655.1 Pseudomonadota bacterium
CGTCCCGATATAGGGCCCGAGCATACCGAGTTCGCGTACGGCGCGCTCTGTCTCCTCGATCGCGGCATTGATATCTTGCATCGGCACAGCGGCGAACGCTGCAAGACGCGCATGGTGCGGGGCGATCGCAGCCGCAAGTGCGTCGTTATGGATCTGGCAAAACTTGATCGCGGGATCGCGTTCAATGAAATGAAAATACGTCAAGGGGTTCGGCGACAGTGCTTGAAAATCAAGCCCCGCTTTATCCATCGCGGCAAGTCGCAAGTCGATATCCATGAACGCGCTGCCGCGATAGCGTACGCCGTGGAGTTCGTAATCCCCCACGCGAAAACGCGGCGCTGCTTCGCGTCCGAGTTCGGGACCATAGCGGCCGGCTGCGCCCATCGTTTCTTCGAGTACGGCATGTGCATGGACATCGATGCTCTCGGCAGTGGCGAGGCTCATCCTGCAGATTTCGCTTGATGAGATTTCGGATTGCGACCAGTAATGTTGTCGACAACGGCGCGCGTGAGTACTCTTGAGCCGTAATTCGAGGGTCGCCAGCCTGGCGGATCGCGGCGTGCGACCAGCGGCGGTATCGTGACTTCACTGCCGTCCAAAATGACATGCCGGATCCGATCGCGTTCGCCGAGCAAGCTCACGTCGCGCGCCACATCGCCATCAACCACGATTACATCGGCGAGCCGCCCTGCTTCGATTGCGCCGGTCTCACCTTCGAGGCCAAGCGCAAACGCGTTCGCGCTCGTCGCCGCCGTGATCGCCTGTAGCGGGGTCAAGCCAAGATCGCGCACAAAGACTTCGAGTTCGCGGTAATGCCAATCGCCGTAGGGGGTTAACGGAAACCCGCTTTCGGTGCCGCACAGCATTGGCACACCAGCGTCGTAAGCTTTTTTCAACATAGCGGCACTTTCCGTGATTTCCTTTTGGAACAGCTCACGAATTTCTTCAGAAGCGCCGATCGCTGCGCCATACTCGGCGAGATTTGCCTGGAACGTAAACGTTGGCACGATCGGCACACAATGTTCGACCACCGCCTCGAGCGCTGCCTCATCCATATACGTCGCATGCAAGATCATGTCGAAACCAGCGAGCGCGGCATCGCGTGTGCTCGACGCACCGCGGCAGTGGCCGACCACGGGCGTGCCGAGTTCGTGCGCTGTGTCGCACACGAGCCGCAGTTCTTCGAGACTCCAGACTTGCACTTCGCCTTTAATTTTCTGCCGCGGCGTGGGGCCCGTGACGTGGACCTTGATCCAATCCACTCCATTTTTGATCTGGCGCCTAACCTCGGCGACGATTTCGTCGCGACTATTGACGACCTTGCCATAGCCGCGCCGTCCTTCGTCCGGGATCAACCGCCCCGCTGTACCGCCGACGGACGTTAGCAAAGCGTTACCGCCGGTGCGCATGCGTGGACCTGGCACAATTCCAGCCTCAATTGCGTCGCGTAGATCGACCCCAATTTCATAGAGTGAATCGGCGTCGAAAAACCCGGTCACGCCTGCCGCAAGTAGCTTCGTCACATTCGCAGCAGCGATGATCGCGGCCAGTCCCTCACGGCGGTGAAAAAATAATTCGTCATTCGAATTCGGTTCGTCAAAACTGATGTGGCAATGTGCGTCGATCAATCCTGGCATCACAGTCATACCGGTGGCATCGATCTGCCGGCTGCCGCGCGTCGCGGCGTTTGCTTCGACGGCGATGATCCGTTGCCCGCTGATGACAACGTCGGCCTTAAACGGCGCGCGGCCGAGACCATCGACGACGTTGCCGCCGGTGATCGTGAGACTCGGTTCCGGGATATCTGACATGATTCTTGTTCCTCGCGGATTCAGCTTCGAAACCTACGTGATGCGCGCATGAAGTCAATAGCCCACGGTTCAGCTCAGGGTTCACGGTTTTCGTCGTGTGTACCTGACTCTGCCGCGGCCAGCTAGTGCGCGCGACCCGGTGGCGGACCCGAAGGAGTTATTGACATCGGTTTCAATAAGTCTATCTTCTTATTGAAACAAATTTCAACAAGAGCCACAGCCTATCTTGAGGCTGCTCCGGAGACACTTTAAATGCAGCCTGCTGACCACCTTCCCGCGTCAAAGCCCGTAGCCGGCTCACCAGCGCCACGTTACTCAGACTACAACCCGATGAGTCCGGCAGTGCGGGTCGATCCCTATCCCTACTACCGTTATCTGCGCGATCACGATCCCGTCAAGTACATTCCCGAACTCAATGGTTACGCAGTGAGCCGCAATGCCGACGTCCGTGGCGTCCTGCTGGACCATAAATCGTTTTCGTCCGACCCGCTGATCCAGCTCGCGTTCGGCGAGGGTAATCCGGCGCCGGATGCGCAATACATGATCGCTTGCGACCCGCCTGATCACACACGGTTACGCACCTTGGTCAACAAGGCGTTTTCACGTCGCATGTTAGAAACGCAGCGCCCGGAAATCACACGCATCGTTAACGGACTCATCGAAGAGGCAGCCGATCTTGGCGAGTTTGAGTTCATCGACACAATCGCCTCGCCGCTGCCAGTGCAGATCGTCGGCCAGATCATGGGCATCGAGACATCGATGCGCACAACGTTTCGGCGCTGGTCGAACAGCGTAACAGCTGGCGGCAATGCGGATACTTTGAGCGACATTCAACGCATCGCAATCCATAAAGACGCGGACGAGTTCCGCGCTTATTTTGAAGACCGGATCGCGCACGCGCGGCGCAGCCCAAGCGACGATTTGATTTCGGCGCTCGTAGCGGCCGAGGAATCCGGCGATCGCCTGAGCGCGGACGAAGTTCTCGCGATGTGTATTCTGCTACTCATTGCCGGTAATGAAACAACCACCAGCCTGCTTGCCAACGCGCTCGTGTGTCTCCGGGAGTTCCCGGA
>JAQCEL010000319.1 GCA_027618655.1 Pseudomonadota bacterium
CGGCGGATGGCGTCGCGCGCGTCGTTGATGACAGCGGCAAGGTACTCACCGAGCAGAACGTCGAAAAAGGCGATATCTGGCGCATGTGCCAAACCAAAGACGCGCCGATTCAAAACTGGGTCAAGCTCGCCGTCACGCGTGCGCGTGAATCCGGGATGCCGGCCGTATTCTGGCTCGACGAATACCGTCCGCACGAAGCCGAAGTAATCAAGAAGGTCAGGCTTTACCTAAAAGATCACGACCTCAGCGGCCTTGATATACAAATCATGTCGCCACTGAGAGCCATGCGCTACACGCTGGAAAGAATCATTCGCGGTAAAGATACGATATCTGTAACAGGGAATATTTTGCGCGATTACTTGACCGATTTATTTCCTATTCTGGAACTCGGCACGAGCGCGAAAATGCTGTCTATCGTCCCGTTAATGGCAGGGGGTGGCATGTTTGAAACCGGCGCAGGCGGATCGGCACCTAAACACGTTCGCCAACTCGTCGAAGAGAATCATTTACGCTGGGATTCGCTCGGCGAGTTTCTCGCCATTGCTGTTTCGCTCGAAGACGTGGGCATCAAAACTGCGAATAACAAAGCTAAAATCCTGGCCAAAACGCTCGACGAGGCAACGGGTAAATTGCTCGAAAACGATAAGAATCCGTCACGTAAAACCGGCGAACTAGATAATCGCGGCAGTCATTTTTACCTCGCCCTATATTGGGCGCAGGCCCTCGCGGCGCAAACTGAAGACGCAAACCTTCAGGCGCAGTTTACGCGGCTTGCCAAAACGCTAGGCGAGAATGAACAAAAAATCGTAACAGAATTAAATTCGGTGCAAGGCAAACCCGTCGATCTGGGCGGCTATTACCTTGCCGACCTGGAAAAGACCGAAACAGTAATGCGTCCAAGTCCTACTCTTAATGCAGCTCTCGCAGCCGTAAGCGCTGACTGAAAGCGTTACAGATTAAGTTGACGGTACAGATAAAGGTGACGAGATAAAGGTGACGGAGGGATTAAAGTATCGCCACTGGGTATTTTTTAATCCCTCCGTCACCTTTTCCACGTCCGTTTTCCCTTTTCCACGTCACCTTTTCCAGACGTAATCCGCAGTCAACCCAAGGGTGGAAGTTATCGAACACAATGATGGATTCATCGAATTCGACGGCGTGAGTTTTGATCCCGTCGAGCGCACTGTCCGCGCGTTTGGCATCCAGGAGTGCGAGCGTGAACTGCGCGATCCGTCGGTGTTTTGCTGGGTGGATGTCACGACAACTGACATCGACTTGCTGAACAACATGTTACAGCGTCACCACATTGATCTCGTTTTAGACAGTCATTTCACTGGCTCTGAAATCCTACCCCGGATCGTCGAGCGGCCGGATTGTTTGGCTTTTTATCTCTACGAAATTATCGATCCCGAACAACATCTCGATTCATCGCTTGTACTGAAGCCAATCGACTTTGGACGCATGATCCTCATTCTTGGCGCCGATTACGTGATCACTTGTCATCGACAACCGCTTGCTGCAACCGACCACATCAAAACCTCGTGTACTGACGCGTTCCGGCTCGCCGGCAAAACCCCGGGCTTCATCGTGTTTCTGTTTTTGGAACGTTGTATCTACGACTATGCCCATCTGAACCTTGCCAACGACAATTTCCTAGACGTGATCGAAGAAGGGGTTTTTGCTGGTGTACAAGATATCGTTGACGAAGGTATCGCAATTGCGGGACGCAATATCCTCACGCTAAAGAAACTGACGGCGAGTTTGCACATTGTACTGATGCTACTGGCGACAAAGCGCAGCGCCTTCATTAGCGAAGACGCGCGCGCTTCGTTCCAGTTGATGCAGCAGAACGCGGCGTCAGTACGCTCAGCAATCGACTCCTCACGCGACATGCTCGACGGCATCCTTGGCAATCTGCAAGTCGCCGCGGCAAATCGGATGAGTAACATTGCCGGCCTACTCACGGTGATATCGGGGATCCTGTTACCGCTAACCTTAATTACCGGGATCTACGGTATGAATTTCGATCACATGCCGGAATTGCATTGGCGCTACGGCTATGCCGTCGTACTGGGCGTGCTTGCGGCTTCCGGTTGTAGTCTGTACTTTCTATTTCGTCGACTGCGTTGGGTCGGCAATGCGTCAGGTAGCCGTTCCAGATAACGCACTACAGGTAAGACCGACTTGCCGATCAGTGGGGCCCGACCGCGTACCATCGGGATGCGATTATTACCGAACGTTTTTTCAATCGATAAACGGTTAGCTAAGTTCTCGTTTCTCGGATCGGGTTCTGCACGCAAATTACGTCCATTGCGCGAGTCCCTCTAGCAGAATGCTCGAGCTATAATCCCCGTCTCGCGCACGAAACAACACGAATATTTTCAGTGGCTAAGAATAATAATTACGGAATTGCCTAGCCCCACTTCGTAAGGAATTAAAGCTCGATGAATTCACCGTTAGGCGCACCTGCTCGCGATACAGAGGAAATACTCTCACTGGAACAAAGCGCGGCTGAGTATTGCGAACGCGCATTAAAAATTTCTCGGCTGCGCGATATTCCGGCCACCACGCGTTCATTCGACCGCAAGTGCTGGCAAGAAATGGCGACACTCGGCTGGGGCGCAATTGCGTTGCCGGAAGCCAAAGGAGGATTTGGGCTTGGTGCATACGGCGTTGCCGGAATCGCACAAGCCTTGGGCAAGGTCGCCGCACCTGAACCGTATATCGAAACGGCAGTTGTCGCAGTCAGTCTACTCGCTTCATTCGAACAGCCAACCGTGGACTTAGAAGCGCTCATCAGCGGTGAAGAAATCATCGCACTGCCGCTCAATGCTGCTGCCTGGTCGCGGAATGATCTTTTCGAGAACCACAAACTCAAAA
>JAQCEL010000084.1 GCA_027618655.1 Pseudomonadota bacterium
CCGTCCGGTAATAGCCATCTCTCGCCGAGCTTCATGCTTATGATCTCACTAGATGCAGTACAACGACACCAGCGGACATACTCGCTAGGCCGATCGCGCGCATCGTCTTGTCGTTCATTTGTGCTGCTAACGTTAAAGTTTCGCGATACCGCGATGGGCTAAGAAATGGCAGGACGCCCTCGAAAACCAGAACTAACGCAACCCCTACCAGAAAATCTTGCCACATTGGCTAAAACGTCGTGTGTGGTTTTATCGAAATGCCGACCGCGGTCGCTTAGCGGACGCCCGGGTTCGAAAAATATTTGAAAAAATCAGAATCTGGGTCGAGTAGAAAAACATCCCCGCCGCTGCGGAAACTGCTCTTGTAAGCATTCAAACTGCGATAAAAATCGTAGAACTCGCGATTTTTGTTGTACGCATCAGCGTAAATTTTGGCTGCTCCCGCATCGCCAGTACCACGCAAAGTTTCTGCATCTCGATAAGCGTTCGCAGCGACGACAGTTCTGGAACGATCAGCGTCTGCTTTGATGGTTATCGCTGTCTTCTCACCCCGCGCTCGAAACTCTCGTGCGACGCGTGCACGTTCCGAGCGCATCCGCTCGTAGACGTTCTGACTGACTTCTTCTGGCAGATCGATCCGCTTCAAGCGCACATCGACGATTTGCATACCTAATTCTTCGCCTCGATCGTCAGCCGTTTTTGTCACTATATCCATGATCGTACCGCGTTCGCCGGAGACCACTTCCTGGACGGTGCGCTTGCCAAATTCACTGCGCAGTCCATCATTAATTTTCTGATACAACAAAATTCCGGCCCGGCGTGCGTCCCCGCCAGTCGACTTATAGTATTTCTCGACATCGTTCACTCTGTAGCGTACAAACGAGTCGACAATTACGTCTTTTTTCTCGCCCGTTAGGAAGCGCTGGGGTTCTGTTTCTAGGGTTTGCAGACGAATATCGAATTTTTCTACATTCTGATAGACGGGGATTTTAAAATACAAACCTGGCGTGAAATCCGAACGTTGAATTTTGCCGAGTTGGAACAAGATCGCTCGCTCCTGCTCGTACACCCGAAACAGACTGACGGATGCAAGGCCGACCAGTATAGCTAGTGCTATGACAATTCTCGGTAGCATCTAGCGTGCCCCCCGCATTCGACTGTCGGTTCGATCACGACTAATAGATTCTGCACTGCGCGGCGCGGGTCCCACGTCCAACGAGGGGGTTTGATCCGAGTCCACGGCCGCTCCCGCAGGTGACCGTTGAAGCAACTTGTCAATCGGCAGGTACATCATGCTGTTCCCACCTTTATTATCCATTACGACTTTCGGATTTTGCGCTAACACCTCCTCGATGGTGTCGAGATAGAGACGCGAACGGGTGACGTCTGGCGCCCTTTCGTACTCGACTAAGAGTTGCTCGAAGCGCCGCGCTTCACCCTGTGCTTCTGCGACGACCTGTTCCTCGTACGCTTGGGCTTGGAGCAATATTCGCGCCGCCTCGCCTTGCGCCTTCTCGTCAATCTCGTTGCGATAAGCCTCAGCCTCGTTGATCCGGCGCTGTTCGTCTTCGCGAGCCTTAATTGCGTCATCGAACGACGCCTTGACTTGCTCTGGAGGCTTTGCCGGTTGCATATTCACACTCGTTACTTCAATTCCGGATTCGTAGTTATCCAGAATTTCCTGAATTAGTTTGATAGCGCCAACACCAATCTCGGCACGCCCTTCCGTGATAACGAAATCCAAAGTGCTTTGCCCAATGATGTCGCGAATGGCGCTTTCGGTCACGCGCTGTACCGTCGTATCCGGATCGGCGATCTTAAATAAATAGTTCTTCACGTCCTTGATTCGGTACTGTATCGCCATCTCAACATCGACAATATTTTCATCGCCGGTAAGCATCGTGGCATTCACCGTGAATGGCCTGATCTGCTCGACGTTCACGGTAATTACTTCGTCGATCGGTCGCGGAAGCTGAAAACTCGGCCCTGGTTGCAACGTACGGACGTATTTGCCGAAACGCATTACAACGCCCCGTTCGGCTGGTTCGATGCGCCAGAAGGTCGCCAAGAAGAGCAGTACCGCCAAACCGATAGCGAGCCCGATCCAAACAAACGGTGACATTTCACCGCTGCCCGACCCGGGTGTCGATGGGCGCTTGCCGCCACCGAAAAACCCGCCGAGTTTATCCTGCATTTTTCGGACGATTTCGTCCAAATCCGGCGGGCCATCGTTGCCTTTACGGCTGCCCCACGGATCGAGGTCTTTGTCGTCAGGATCATTCCAGGCCATTAATATTTCTCGAACTTGCTAATAGGTAGGCTGAGCGGACGGATTGTACGGGGGGTGGCTCGCTTGTTCAATGAAGCTCCGTCATTAAACGCCGTCGGAAACGTCCGCGACGCTTTCTTTGGATATCCCGAATGGCCGACCGTTCTAACTTCAAATTGCGGCGATGTGCCGTCGCAGTCGTATCGATGTCGTTGATTCGTCATCATCGACGATAACGAAATCCTTGAGTTCCGGTGCCATCTTCTCCAGTAACGTCTCCCAGCGTGTCTCGGCCAAGGTTATCTCTATCGCCCATTCGCCCGTCTCCAGCACGGACTCGTCAACCACGGCGCCAAGCTCAAAAAGTTTTGCGCGCAGCCGCCCCGCCTGCAGCGGCAAAATAATGCGCCGCTGGACCTTCGATACGTTAAGGCGCTCAGCAATTGATTCGAGTAATAAGTGCGTGCCAGCTCCCGTTGCGGCTGACATCCACACGCGCGTGACTTGACCTTCCGCGTCACGTTCGACATGCGGCGCAATGTCCGGATGTAAATCGATTTTGTTAAATACTTCAACCATCGGCGTGTCGCGAGCACCCAGTCTATCGAGCACGCGATGGACTTCAGCGATATTGTCATTTGCCTCCGGCGAGTTACTGTCCACAACGTGTAATAGCAGGGACGCGTCCGCCGTTTCTTCCAACGTCGCTTGAAATGCAACGATTAATTCTGGCGGCAAGTCGCGAATGAATCCCACTGTGTCGCTCAGCAATGCAGGGTGTTCGCCGGTTACGTCGAAGCGACGCAAGGTCGTGTCTAATGTCGCGAATAGTTGATTGGCTGCGAAAACTTCACTACCTGTTAAGCGATTAAATAGCGTGGATTTTCCGGCATTGGTATAACCCACAATGGATACCGTGGATAGCAATGCTCGTCGGCGGGAGCGCGCGCTTTGTTGCCGTTGCGTACGTACTCGGGAGAGTCGCGCATTGATTTGCTTGATGCGCAGACCGAGCATTCGCCGATCAGATTCGAGTTGTGTTTCACCGGGACCGCGTAAGCCGATCCCGCCTTTTTGTCTTTCCAGATGCGTCCAGCCACGCACTAAACGCGTCGATAGGTGTTTGAGTTGCGCTAACTCGACCTGTAACTTTCCTTCGAAGGAACGCGCGCGCTGGGCGAAAATGTCCAAGATCAACCGGGTGCGATCGATTACTCGGCATTCGACCAATCGTTCTAGATTACGCTCCTGCGCCGGTGTGAGGTTATTGTTCACAAGGACCACGTCCGCCTGCGAATCGCGAACGAGCGCCTTTAGCGTATCTGCCTTGCCGGTCCCGATAAAATATTGTGGATCGGGCCTATCACGAGTCGCGGTAAGCGTTTCGATGGTCCTCGCCCCGGCCGACGTTACCAGTTCAAGAAATTCGTCTAGATCTGGGCTACGCCCGAAGTCTTTAAATACAACGTGTACGACGATCGCCGACTCGCCCGCTTGGGGGCGCTCAAACAAGTGTTAGCACCGCGTAATCAATCTTCTGGATCTCCGTGATCATCGTCATCTTCACCATCTGCACGTGGCAGCTTCACATTACGACTGGGAACCACTGTCGAAATCGCGTGCTTATACACCATCTGACTCACTGAGTTTTTCAGTAAGATAACAAATTGGTCGAATGACTCGATTTGACCTTGCAGTTTGATCCCGTTAACCAAATAGATGGATACGGGTATTCGTTCCTTCCTTAGTGCGTTGAGGTAGGGTTCCTGGAGGGACTGCCCTTTGCTCATCCGATCTTCTCCTTATTTTATTGTTTTTATCTTTGGAAGCGCCTGCTACGGGTACGCTTCGAACGTGTTGATCCGCTTTGAGCCCTTATGCACCGGATCTTTCATTATATTGAAGATGTGATTTTAGCGCTACGCCCAGCTGATCATGTGCATCAACTGCCACGGAGTCTACCCACTGCGCCTCGATCTGCCGACGAAACCATGTGAGTTGCCGCTTCGCTAGCTGCCGTGTTGCGACTATTCCATCGCTCACCATTTCGTCGAATGTGCGTTCGCCGGTCAAATAGCGCCAGATCGCGCGGTACCCAACGGCTCGTAATGCGGAATTTGCAAGGCTGAGATTGGGATTGGAGCGCAACGCAGCGACCTCATTAATAAACCCCGCGGTCAGCATGGCGTGAAAACGCTTGGCAATGCGATCGTGTAACCAGTGTCGATCACTTGGCGCAAGCACCAATTTGCAAATTGACAATCCGTGCTCGGGGTTATGTGCGGGTTCTAACAATTCAGACATCGTCTTACCGCGCAGCGCATATATTTCGAGCGCGCGCAGGATGCGCTGCGGATCATTCGGATGAATACGCGCTGCGCTGCGCGGATCGACGGCGGCTAAGCGCGCGTGCATTGCGCCGAGGCTGGTCGCTAGGCGCTCTTCCTCTAGGCTTTGACGAACGCCCGCATCGCGATCGGGTAGTTCCGCAATGCCGCTTTCGAGCACTCGGAAGTACAAGCCTGTTCCGCCCACCAGTAAAGGCATGTTGCCGCGCTGCTGGATTTCAGCGATCGCCAGCAGCGCATCAGTACGAAACTCACCAGCGGAATAACTCTGCGTCGGTTCGCAGTGATCGATCAATTGATGCGGGTACTTTTTGAGCAACGCCGGACTCGGTTTCGCTGTGCCAATATTGAGCCCCCGATAGACAAGTGCGGAATCCACACTCACTATTTCACAAGCAAATCGATCAACGAGCCAACAAGCAGCGGCGGTTTTACCGCACGCCGTCGGTCCCATCAAAAATATAACGGGCGGGCGCGTAATCGCGTTCGACATGATGTTGTTACGGTCGTTCAAACAAATCATTTAACTGCGCGGCGCTGAGGGCAACCCCGTAATCTTCCAGGTAATGCTCAAATTCTTGCAGTAATTGCGCAAGTGCCGCGTACCATCGACGACACTCGACCAGAGCGCGCGGGCTGCGAAATGCCTGGCTAGCAGCTCGCGCCAAAAGATTTGGAACGTCTACGCCATCGGCAACGTTCTCGATCACAGCGACACCGAATTCGCGAGCGTCAATTTCTCCGACCACAACCGGTATCGCACGCAGCGCAATCGAGTCTGACCCTAATCGAGTAACCTCGAAGCCGTATTGACCGAGGTTTGTGATATCGGCGTCGCGCAATCGCATTTTATAGGCTTCCGGAATGATTAATGGGCGCGCGGCTGATTCGCCACGCGACAAGCGCTTCCGGACAACAACTTCGATGGCTCGGTGCAAATCAATGACTAACAACTGCGCATCCCGATTTGTGATTGCGAATCGATTTTCAACAATGACGAGCAATTCGTCGGCGCTTGCGCGCGGCGGTATTGAATGATGGGAATGTCTACCTAAGCTGCGACTTGCGTGTTGGTAACCAAGCAACGGGGCATTGATAACTGCCTGGCTAGCTTGCTTGTCGAAAGGATCCGGGTAGCTCGATACTGATCCTTGTGTCTCAGCACCGCCGAGCAGCGCGTGTTTGACGCAAGCGTAGACCAGATCGTGGATCGTCCGCGGGTCGCTGAAGCGGACTTCAGCTTTACCCGGATGGACATTAACATCGACATCCTGGCTGGGCAGATCGATACGCAACGCATAGGCGGCGTGTCGGCCATCTGCGATTGCGCTCTCGTAGGCCATGCGTATCGCGTGGGCAATATGTCTATCGCGAACGACCCGACGATTAATCGCAATATATTGCAGATCCGAGTTTTGCCGGCTGTAACTCGGTTTGCCCACCCAACCGCCTATTGCGACCCCATCAAGCTGCACTTCGATAGGAACGCAAGATTCCACAAATTCACTGCCAAAAAGTGTTCGCCACCGTCGCTGTGTCGCTGCCGAGTCGTCCACCGGGGGTAATTTCAAGCTGGGACGTGCGTCGTGAACGAGCACGATCTCGACATTGGGATAGCAAAATCCGGCGCGCCTAAGGAATTGCTGAATGTGGAGCAGCTCGGTTCGTGGTTGCTTTAAAAATCTGCGTCGTGCTGGCGTGTTGGCGAATAGCGCACGTACCTCAATCGTCGTCCCAACGGGATGCGGTTGCGGAACGGGTCGTAAATCTGAACTATCGGAACGACTGTCAACGCGCCAACCGTGAGTATCGTCAGCTGTTCGTGAGGTAATACTCAGCTCAGTCACTGCACCGATACTCGCCAGCGCTTCACCACGAAATCCGAGTGATTGGATCGTTTGCAAATCCGCCGCGCTAACTAGTTTACTGGTGCAGTGCCGGGACAAAGCGAGTTGGAGTTGCAGCGGCGGGATGCCGCATCCATTGTCGCGCACCTGGATTCGATCGATACCACCGCCATCCAATTCAATGAAAATTCGCTTAGCCCCCGCATCGAGACTGTTTTCGATCAATTCCTTAACGATCGATGCGGGACGTTCGACAACTTCGCCCGCGGCGATTTGATTTATAACATCGCTAGACAGCGGTCGAATTATGTGTTCATGGGACATGCGACACAGTTTAGCAGTGTGTCGATGACGGAAGCTTATACCTTAAGGAATTTTAAGTACGGTACCGAGCTGCACGCCGTCGGTTGGTAAGTTGTTCGCTAATTTAATGCTTTCCATGCTCACATCGTAACGATTCGCGATCACCGAGAGCGAATCCCCATTCCTGACGCGATGCCGGCGCAGTTCGGCAAAACGCTCGGCGGACAGCGGATTTTCACCGAAGTAAGCGCGAATACCGCTGAATATTGATTGCGCCAAGCGCTGTTGATATTGCTTGGTTCGCAGGCGGCTCTCTTCGGCCGGGTTTGATATGAACGCGGTCTCGACAAGCAGCGACGGTATGTCCGGAGATTTAAGCACCATAAATCCCGCGTGCTGTACTTCATTTTTGTGTACCGCGCCGATCTGCTTAAGGGCTCTAAGGACCGCGTTTGCCGCGTCAATGCTGGCATCGAGAGATGCGGTTTGTGACAGATCCAGTAATACCGATTTGAGCACATTGTCTTTGTCGTCCAAACTGACGCCGCCGATCAAATCGGATGCATTTTCATTCTCGGCCAACCAAAGTGCGGCTTCGCTGCTCGCGCCGTGCTGCGATAACACATAAACCGAGGATCCCTTGACCCGCGGATCGCGGAACGCATCAGCATGCACGGATATAAATAAATCGGCCTTGGCGTCGCGCGCCACATCCATTCGTTCGCGTAGACCGAGATAGCGGTCACCATCCCGAACGAGGATGCCGCGCATGCCTCGTCCTCGATTGATCGTATTGACCAACTCGCGGGATACGGCTAGCACTAGATCCTTCTCATATGAGCCGCTCGGACCAATAGCGCCGACATCCTGCCCACCATGTCCGGCATCAACGGCAATGATGATATCGCGATCGCCGCCTGGTCGATTGTAGACATAAGGTTTTTGGCTAGGTGCTGGTTTCTTAGCTGGTTCTGGCGCAGCCAAAGTCGGCTTTGTCGCAGGCAAGGTTCTCACTGGAACGGGTTTCGACTTGGGTAAGGCGCTCGACAGCGCCGTTGCGCCGGTCACCGGCGTTAGACTTAGCACTAGGCGATCGCCGTATTCGTTGCGTGCCGGAATGAGCAAATCCTTGTGGGCTAAGTGCTTTGATAAATCCAATACGATTCTTAAATCGGCTCCGCCCTGGCGCGCGTAACGTAGCGCAATGACTGGGGCACCAGCTATTTTCGGGAGAACGAGGTCTTTTGGCGCGTTAACTTGCTGAAAATCTATGACAAGTCGGTCTGGCTTATTAATTTTCGAGATTCGATAGCGAAGCGGCGCGCTCAGATCGAACACCACCGCAGTGCGTTGCGCGTCGTGGGACATGCGCACGCCGTTGATCTCCGCCGACAAGGCGCAGGAACAAAAGCATATCGATAGCAGAAATACGATGCCGCGCATACAGATACGAGCGATTATTAAGAACCGTTCTGCTGTATTCTCCGCGTTGCGCGAATAAATTCAAGTAAAATATCCATGTTATCTATAACCTAATGATTTTGAATAAATATTTTCTATTTTATGGATCAATTCACTACCGGTTTCGTTACCTGCTTGCAATTGCACGTCCCGAAATGTTCCAGCAATGCTGAAATTTACCTCGAGGTCGGCATTAGGTAACACCCCGCGTCCACGGATCGGCCACTCGACGAGACAATCCGCTGCGTCATCAAAATATTCGTCCAAACCGATGTACTCGAGCTCTTGGGCATCGGTGAGCCGATATAAATCGAAATGGTGAATCCGATGGTGCTCGAGTTCATAGCTCTCTACAAGCGTAAAAGTTGGGCTCTTGACCGCTCCTTGGTGACCTCGAGCACGAACAAATCCGCGCGCAAAAGTGGTCTTGCCAGCTGCCAACTCGCCGGATAAATAAATCCGCACGACACCCTTGGCCGCATTCGCAACAGCGCCGCCGAGTTCCTCCATTTCGACATCAGAGCGCACCGTGATAGTGATCATTCAAGCCTCTGTTCAATTGACTAAGGTGCGAATGTGCGCCAGTAAATCCGAAGCCAACATGCCCCGCTCACCATCGCGTGCGGCGTGATCTCCAGCCGCAGCGTGGACACAAGCCCCTAATCGCGCGGCGTCCAGAACCGAGTATCCTTGGCCAATGAACGCCGCGATGATGCCCGTCAAAACATCGCCCATGCCGCCACTACCCATGCCTGGATTTCCGTCACTCAGAACATCCGGCACGCCACTGCCCATCACAATCGATCCGGCGCCTTTGAGCACCACGCAGCCGCCGAATTTGTTCACCAGTTGTGCTGCGGCTGAGAAGCGATCGGCGTGAATTTGTTGGGTAGTGACACCTAGCAGGCGCGACGCTTCGCCAGGATGCGGCGTGAGCACCCAGTTCGCGCGCTGAAACGGTTCGTCGGCGAGCAAATTAAGTGCGTCGGCATCCACGACCAACGGTAATGTTGTCGCGAGGACCCGTGCGAATAAATCCATGGCCCACTGGGAACGACCGAGACCGGGACCAATCGCAACGCAATCCGCCTTGTGCAACAGGCCTGCTAGCTCATCTGCGTTGCGTATCGCATGGACCATCAGTTCTGGACGGCCAAGATTGATGTAATTGGCGACCTCGGGGTGCGCGGCAACACTCACCAGTCCGCTGCCGCTGCGCGCTGCCGCTTCACCGGCGAGACGGATCGCGCCAACGTAACCCGGCGCACCGCCGACCAACAACACATGTCCATGATCGCCCTTGTGCGCGGTTCGCTTTCGTCGACGAATATTATTTTTGATATACGACTGACCAATTAACCTCGCCGTGGCCGAGACTTTTGTCAGCAGAGTGCTATCGATGCCGAGTTCGTCCAACACAACCTCGCCTGCACAGGCAGGTCCGTCAGCTGTGTAAAGCCCTTGTTTAAGTCCGAGAAATGTAACGGTCAATGTTGCCTTTACGGTGCAACCCAAGCTCGTGCCAGTCGATGCTTCAAGGCCGGACGGAATATCAATACTTAATACCGGCGCTGAGGCGCGGTTGATGTGCTCGACGGCGCTACGAAATGGACCCTCGATTGCTCGGTTCAAGCCAATGCCAAATAATGCGTCGACGATCACGTCAGCTGATGAGATTGCGTCAAAGTGCACCTGCGGCTCGATCTGAGCAGCAAGCAGTTTCTCGTAACACAACAGCGCGTCTGCACTTAATCGCTCTCGGCCGCCCACTTGGATGACGGTCACGTCCATGCCTGTCGCACGCGCTTCGCGTGCCAGTACGTAACCGTCTCCGGCGTTATTACCCTGTCCGCAAACAACAGTAAGCCGCTGGCATTGCGGCCAGCGATCTTTCAGTTCGCGTAAGCAAGCTAGCCCGGCCTCGCTCATCAGACCTAGACCCGACGAACCGTCGCGTGCAATTGCGAGGCTATCAAGCTCGCGGATCGCGTTGCTGTCATACAAGTGATACACGCTGTTAATCGGATCCGAGCTTGATGAAATGTTCCCGGTAATAACTTAGTTCACTGATCGATTCCCGGATATCATCCATCGCCAAGTGGGCACCGCTTTTTCGAAATTGCGCCATCGCTGGAGACCAACGATTAGCCAATTCTTTCAACGTGCTAACGTCGATATTGCGATAGTGAAAATGCTCGACTAAGTTCGGCATATATTTATATAGGAAACGGCGGTCCTGACAGACGCTGTTCCCACACATCGGCGAACTCCCGCGCGGCACCCATTGAGTTAGAAATTCGAGTGTTTCGTGTTCTGCCATTGACGCCGATACTTGGCTCTCACGAACCCTTTGAGTGAGTCCTGATTGACCATGGTGCGAAGTATTCCATTCGTCCATAGCATCCAACAGATCGTCACTTTGATGAATAACCAAGCTTGGACCTTCGATCGATTCGCGTAGGTCTTGATCCGTCACGATCGTGGCAATTTCGATAATTCGATCTGAGTCCGGTTCAAGTCCGGTCATTTCGAGATCGATCCAAATCAGGTTTGATGCGGAATAATTCATGCGCGAGTCTCCAACTGAACGGGATTTTTTTTGCGTGCGCGCGCCGAATAGTGTTCGGCGTCGAAGCGACGCTTTGGCGCTAGGATGCCATCCGAACGTCTAAAATCAATAGACTCGACGGGCAGCGATTGCGTGCGACAAGGTTGATCCGTCCACGTATTCAAGTTCGCCACCCATTGGCACGCCGTAAGCAATACGCGTCGCGATCACCGCGGCGCTTTCCGCCAGGTCTTTCAAGTAATGCGCAGTCGCCTCACCTTCCATCGTGGTTCCCGTTGCGACAATTAATTCTTTCACTTCACCGGTCAGAAGGCGCTGTTCAAGTAGGTGGAGGCCCAGCGATTCAGGCGTAATTCCGTCGATCGGCGAGAGATGCCCCATTAAAACGAAATATTTCCCGTGGTAATCCGCTGCTTGTTCGATTGAAGCGACATCCAATGGGCTTTCCACGACACATAAAATCGAACTGTCGCGCGTCGGTGACGCACAGGTCCGACACAATTCGCTTTCGGTGAATGTTCGACAAGAACCACATTGACCGATTTTTGTGAGCGCCTCGGAAAGAACCCGTGCAAGTTTTAAACCCCGATCGCGGTCGCGCTCCAAAAGCTGAAATGCGATCCGTTGGGCAGATTTTGGCCCGATCCCGGGCTGCGTTTGCAATGCCTCAATTAACTGATCAAGCAAGGGTTGAGTATTCAAATTACAGATTACCGCAATGTCGTTTGGGTGTTACGAGCGAGGTCGTTCACGTCACCGTTGCGCACGATACAGCGCGCTGTATCGAGGACGTTATCCAACTAGCAGAACGACAGCAAAAGCTCTCTTAAAAGGGTAACTTAAACCCTGCCGGAAGATTCAAGCCGGCGGTCATGCCCGCCAATTTTTCTTTGCTTAGCGCCTCAACTTTCCGGTTAGCGTCGTTGAGCGCAGCGGCAACCAGATCTTCTAGCATCGCGATATCGTCGCCAATTAATATCGGATCAATCTTTACTGACTTGACGTCGCGGCTACCCAACATTTTTACCTTTACCATACCGCCGCCTGATTCGCCGATTACTTCCATCGCGGCCAGTTCTGTTTGCGCACGCTCCATATCTTCTTGCATACGTTGCGCTTGCTTCATGATGTTTCCGAGCGGACCCTTCATAGCAATAATTCATCCATTAACTAGTTGTTGATCTCGAATTGCACAATCTCACTCGTGCGTATTTCCATGTGGCTCAATTTTTTCTACGGTTGCACCAAACACGTCCCGTAACGATTTTATCGTCGGATCGGTGTCGATACTCAATTCCGCCTCTTGTTGACGCTGCCGTTGCGCTTCAGTTAAACGCTGCGACGGGGTATCCAACGATTGATCACCATCAAACGAAAGACGGATCCGGACTTCCGAGTGTAGTTGCTCTCTGAGCGCCAATTCCAGTCCGCTCACGAGTCGCTCAGCACGTAGATTTTCGTGTTGCGGTGCCAGCACGAGATCGATGACCTTGCCGTCGTAAGCTTTTAACGCCGTATTGCGCGCTAACTCACGAACTAGCCCTTGCAACGTCAGTTGCGCAACGGTCTCGCTCCAATCGAGTTCTCCGTTAGCTGACAGTACAGGCTTATTCACGTTGCTGTCATTCGCCGAACTGGTTTCCCGCGTAAGCGACCCTGCGAGCGGCTCTGACTTGATCGTATCTAAATCGCTCGCGCTTAGCTCGGGTAACGCCGAGTCCGCATCGGGTTGTGATAGCGACTCCGCCTCAATCGGATGCGACGGCTCGACGGTCGGCTTAACTGCACGAGCCGCAATCTCCGGCGCCGCCGGTCGGGTCAATTGACGATCGGCGCGCGAAATGTCGCTGTTCTCTAAAGGGGCTGCGGACTGTCCTGCCGATGCCTTAACCGCTGCTGCGGGTCCAGCCGAGCGACTCTTTAGCTTCCTCGTTGGTGGCGCATCACGATCGACCGGCCGAAACGCCAACATCCGCAGTAACACCATTTCAAATCCGGATTGTGGATCCGGCGCCAACGATAGATCGCGGCGACCAATCAGGCCGATCTGATAGAACAATTGGCATTCTTCAGGTGTTATTTGTTCAGCGAGCGCAACCACCTCGTCGCTTTCTTCGAGTGCCCCACCCTCTTCGCCAAGCGATTGCAGTACCGCGACTCGTCTAATCAAAGACAACAATTCGCCGAGCACATGATGATAGTCTGGGGCGCTTTGTGCAAGTTCGCGCGCAAGTTTAATCAAGCCAGGGCCATCATCCGCACTCAAGAATTCAAGCATCGCAGCGACGTCAGCAGCAGCGATCGTACCTAACATGGCGGCCACATCCGGTTGGTTCAATGCACCGTTTCCGTAAGCGATCGCCTGATCGAGCAAACTAAGAGAATCTCTGACACTGCCGTCCGCGGCGCTCGCAATAAGCGCCAAAGATGCGTCATCAGCCGTCACGTTTTCGGCGGTTACGATCATGCGCAAATGCGACAGGATCTGGTCGGGAGCGATTCTTTTCAGATTAAATTGCAGACACCGTGACAAAATAGTCACCGGTAATTTCTTCGGATCCGTGGTGGCGAGCAGAAATTTTACGTGCGGCGGCGGTTCTTCCAAGGTTTTCAACAACGCATTGAACGAGTGCGTCGAAAACATGTGCACCTCATCGATTAAGTACACCTTGTATCGACCACGCGTTGGTGCGTACTGAACATTGTCCAGAAGTTCACGTGTTTCGTCGACTTTGGTTCGCGAGGCTGCGTCGACTTCGATTAAATCGACACACCGTCCTTCGTCTACCTCGATACAACTAGAGCACGTGCCACATGGCGTGCTACTGACGCCGACTTCACAATTGAGCGCTTTAGCGAAGACTCGAGCTAGAGAAGTTTTGCCGACACCACGCGTGCCAGTGAACAAATAGGCGTGGTGCAGTCGGTCGGAATCTAGCGCATTGACGAGCGCACGCAGCACATGCCCTTGACCAACCATTTGATCGAAGCCGTGTGGTCGCCACTTTCGCGCAAGAACCTGGTAACTCATGCTGTTTGATTTGGCCTTGGTCCTACTGCTACAGACAATTTGCCACGCCGTGACGGAACTGCCATTGTTAGCCGCTATCCGGATTGCGAGCAACGTCAATATTGGTGGCGGCCGTACCAGCCACACCTCGGCGCCCGCGCCACTACTACCGGTGCTCCCTTCCAGGCCTGGCGGGGTTCGCAGTTTAGCGTCGCGAGGGGACCGGCACGGCCACCATTGGACCGCGCATTGTAATGGGTTCGGCTGAGTGTGGATATATGTGAGAATGTCGCCGCCACCACAATTGACTTCAAATAGACGTGACTATCACTGCATGACAACACTGATCCGTTACATTGAATTTCAGGGGAGTCGGAATTTTCGCGACATGGGCGGCATTGCGGCTGCCACGGGCATAACGCGCCACGGGGTATTGTATCGATCGGACCGCTTATCGAATTTCACACCGCTCGATCAGCGAGCATTTAGTGATCTCGGCATTGCCACCGTAATCGACATGCGCTTAGCCGAAGAGCGTCGCAAAGCGCCAAACTGTCTGCAGAGCGACCCGCGGCTAAAGCAAATTACCCATGAGTTTCTACCGCGTCATACCGCTCGCATGATTGCGGGCATCAACTCCGGCACGCTCAATCCGAACACGGCTTTTGATGCGATGTTGGCGCAATATCGCGCGCTCGCAACTGACCATACCGCAGACTATCTGGCCATCATTAAAAACATCCTTGCACATAGCAGTTCTCCGTCGGTGTTTCATTGCACGAGCGGTAAAGACCGAACAGGGATGGTGGCGGCGATTATCCTACTCATGCTCGACGTGCCCGAGGCGGAAATTATCCGCGATTATGTAATGACCGAAGGACGGATCGAAAAAGTCGATTTATTCGCTGACACCGTCGATCCACAGGTCGTCGATATCATCATGGCCGCGGATCCTGCATACATCGAAACCGCTATTGCCGAGATGATCGCCGCATACGGCTCGACAGAGGCGTATCTTCAGGAAGGTATCGGCATAACGGCGGAAATGCGCGACAGTCTGCGTTCGTTACTGATCGAATAGCACGTACGAACATTCGTTATCACTATATTTCAGCAATTCGTCGCTTAGTTTGGCGCGGGAGGAGTTCATGAGATTTCGTAATCAATCACTAATAAGCGGCACCGTATTCGCTTGCGCACTAATCGGTTCCAACGCGTCGGTCTTTGCCGATGGATCGGGACATCAACACAATTCGACATCACCTACTGCCGGTTACCAAGCGGCAAGTAGCGGAACACAAGAACTCGTGTCTGGGCCCGTATCGATAAAAATGCTCCTGGATGCGTCCAACCTGGGTAGCAGTGAAATTGAGGTTTGCGAACTTAATCTTCCGGCAGGATTCGATGGAGGCGCCGATTCGGCGCACGCTCATGCCAGTCTGGAGATATTCTACGTCGTCGAAGGGATATTGGGACACGAGGTGAACGGAACTAAATATATACTGAATCCGGGCGATCTTGGCTTCGTCAAACCAGGCGACAGAATCCGCCATTCGGTACCGTCGGCAGTTCCCCTGAAAGCGCTAGTTATTTGGCTCCCTGGAGGCGAAGCAGGGAGATTGCTCGAACACGCCGGTTTTAAAGCGCAGGAAGTAAAATAATCGAATAATTTTTCGATCGATATTTCGACAAAACAGAGCTATTTTTTATAATCGCTGCAGTGCACAATGTACGCTGGATCGAGTGCAACAAGCGCGAATCTAACACCCACTGCTGACATGATGGAGTAAGCTCGTATGCTAGCAACACACCCAATTTGTCCGATCGCTTATCGATCGTTAAATCGATCATCGTGGTGCCGTTCCGCGCGGCGCTACGCCAAGGCATCCTACCTAGGCTTGCCCAAAGCCCGGGGTTCAGCGATACGCTTCGGTGTATCCTTCGCCAACCAGCAATTAACTGACGTCCGCGGCTTTAACACAAGAGTTCCGCGAGATACGCGATCGCGAAAGCTAAGCAGAGAACCCGTGTTACTTTCGCAGTAGGGAACAAATCGACATGGCAAAATATCACGAGCATTTTCGCTTATCACCTAGTGACTTGGAATTGATTGAGCAAGCAGTTCGAACCGAGATCGCGATCCATACGCGGGTGCAACGCGACGCGAGAGAATTTGACGAAGCCCGCAAAAAAGCGCGCGCGCTCAATGATGTCCTTGGCAAGCTACACAACCAGAAAATTTTCTACGCGCAAGTTAATGACACGGGCGTTCCAGTCGCATAAGGCCATCGCCGCGCGGTGTTTGTGGTTGGCTCGTAACGACAGTTTATAATGCCGCCGATCGCCAATTTCCCTAAACTGTGAGTCTGTAAATTGGCGACTATTCATAAACACCTAACTTGGACTGTACGATGTCATACACAACGATCGCGGTTAAACCTTTAACCCCTGCAATCGGCGCCGAAATTACCCGGGTAGATTTAAGCGCCGAATTATCCGAGCAAATGGTCAGTGAAATTCGCGATGCATGGCTGACGCATCTTGTCGTGTTTTTCCGTGAGCAAAATCTCACGCCAGGGCGGCTCGTCGAAGTTGCGCGATTATTCGGGAAAATCGGGCGCTATCCGTTCGTCAAAGGCATGGATGGCTTCCCGGATGTCGTCGAAGTCGCGAAGAAAGCCGATGAAAAAATTAATTTTGGTGGTTTGTGGCATACCGATACAAGTTACCTCGAACTACCGCCACTCGGATCGATATTGTATGCACAGGAAGTCCCCGCCATCGGTGGCGACACATTGTTCGCTAACATGTACCTAGCCTATGATGCTTTATCAGATGGCATGAAGAACCTGCTGTCGGGTTTACGCGGGGTCAACAGCGCGGAGAAACCGGACGCGGCGGTGACTCGCACTCATCGAATTGCCGATCGTCCTGCCGATGCCAGCACCATTGTAACCACGGCTTCGCACCCGATTGTCCGCACTCATCCTGAGACGCAACGCAAGTCGCTTTATTGCAGCGACGGCCATACGATGAACATCGACGGCATGACCGCCGAAGAGAGCCGGCCGCTACTGCAGTATTTGTATACCGTGCAACAGCGTGAAGAATTCCAATGCCGGTTTCACTGGGAGCAGGGATCAGTCGCCCTATGGGACAATCGTTGCGCGCAACACAACGCCTTAAACGACTACCACGGACATAACCGGACGATGTATCGGGTAACCTTGGAAGGCGATCGCCCGCACTAATCTGCTCCAGTTTTATTGAACTACTGGCGCAATTGTCCAACTCGACACCAGCTTAACCGATGAGTATCCGAAGATTCAGTTCCAAATGCGAGACACTGCTACTATGGCCGACCGACACTTGGTACGGAATTCGCTGCTAGATTATTTAAGATTATGTTCACCTACCTAAATCCAACAATTCGCAAGCGCCTGATTGCGGAACGCAAACTCATTCGAATAGATGCGAACGGCCGCGAAACTCCGGTCGATACGCCGGTCGCAGACGGGGGAATTGCGATCAACGTGTTAGGCCCAATTCCTCTGCCGTTGGACCTGGGTAAAGTTCAAATCACGACTCAATGGTACGCGACCGTGCGTAGCACTGAACTCACACAAGTTGAAGAATTAGCTAGAGATCTCAGTCGGCAAGGCGGGCAACGATCGTTCGCAGAACTGGCCTCGAGCATGGCGGTCAACAGCGTGTTGGTCATCGGCGATATTAGTGCGAGTACCAGCCCACTCGTGCGAGTGCATTCGAGTTGCTTAACTGGC
>JAQCEL010000085.1 GCA_027618655.1 Pseudomonadota bacterium
CAAATGGGCGTTGGCAACAATGGCTTAAGCGCCGGCTACCTCAACATCAACCGCGGCAAGCGCGCCATTGCGCTCAACTTGAAAAGCGCTGCGGGTATTGAGATCGTGAAAAAAATCGCCCTCGGTTCGGACGTTTTTGTACAAAACTTTCGACCCGGCGCCATCCAAAATATGGGACTCGGCTACGACGAAATAAAAAAAATAAAGCCGGACATTATTTACGTCTCGATCAGCGGCTTTGGCGAGAAGGGTCCTTACGCGCACAAACGAGTCTACGACCCGGTCATTCAAGCGCTAAGCGGAATTACGGATATTCAAGCAGATGCTGAAACCGGACGTCCACGCATGATCCGCACCGTGATCCCGGACAAAACGACGGCGCTCACTGCCGCCCAAGCTATTACGGCCGGCTTGTTGGCGCGTGAGCGTAGCGGTAAAGGGCAACACATTAAACTCGCGATGATCGACGCCATGATCGCCTATTTGTGGCCCGAAGGAATGATAAATCTCACGTTCGTAGACGACGATCGCGCACCTGGTGTTGGGCAGCTTGCACAGGATCTTGTGTTTAAAACCTTGGACGGCTATATCACAGCCGGTGCAATGTCGGATCTTGAATGGGCCGGAATGTGCGCGGCCTTGGAGCGGCCCCAGTGGCGCAACGACCCACGGTTCAATACGACCGCCAAGCGTTTTCTAAATGCCAAGGTGCGTCTCGAGGAGACCAGCAAAGTACTAGAGACCAGAAGCAGCGAGCAATGGCTAGCGCGTCTTGATGAACACGGCGTGCCTTGTGCGCCGATATTAATGAGACCCGAAGTTATTTCGCATCCGCAAGTGCTCGCCAACGAGCTCATCCACGAATACGACCACCCGCTGATCGGCCGGGTTCGTCAGCCACGACCTGCAGCCCGCTTTGAAAATAGCGAGCCCGAGATCCATCCCCGCGCGGCGCGCTTAGGGGAACATAACGGCGAAGTCCTCGCGGAACTCGGTTACTCTGCGAGCGAGATCCAAACCTTGACCGACAGCGGCGTGCTATCGGCCTAGGTCGTGATCTCAAGGCGATATCGGATCGCTGTGTATCGTTCCAGCCGAACTTAACTTGCTTTGCGCGCAGACCCGCTAAAATGTTCGACGAGCTCAGGCGATAGCTTGTCCGCACCTTTCGACGCCGCGTGCTGTTCCATTTTTGCGCGCACCGCGGCGGTTAACTCACCTTTAAATTCTGCGTTGTTGTCGCGTAACCATTTTTCGGACGCAATGCGATTCCGATTGAGCTGGTTGATTTTGGGGATCGCGTAACGCGCGATTAATTCATAAGAGCGTTTCGTTTGCGCCCAATCTGCCCAATGGTGATCGAGGTTTAGAAAACATCCAAAACCACCCGACTGTTCTTGCATGCGATCCATTTGTGCGACGAAATCATCTGGCGTTCCGATCACCGCAAATCCAGTCGAAATCATGTAGTCGATTGGATCCGATCCCGGTGGCGGCGCGAGTGGGATGGCGGCGACTTTCGTCATGTAGTCGATCCAACGTTCAAGTCCGAAACGGACATTCTCGCGGGCTTTCTCGCGCGTTTCCGCCACGTGCACGGGACCAACCAAACGCCAATTCGAGCGATCGACCGTCTTGCCGTGTTCTTTTGCAGTCTCTTCGGCGATAGCCCAGTTCGAAGCGAGCGCGTTAAACGCGCCGGTCGACGTCGCGCCGATCGATAGCAAACCGACGCCGTGTTTTCCGGCCGCGGTCGCGCCTGTCGGAGAGACCTGACTCGCAACCGCAATTTCTACGCCACGTTCGTTGTAAGACACAAATTGAAGTTGCGCGTCCTGCAAGTTGTACCAATCACTTTTAGCCGTGACCCGTTCGCCATTTAAAAGCCGTATGAGCGGATCAATGGCCTCGTCCATTTGATCGCGTGCTTTAGATGTATCGAGACCTTGCATGCGCGAATCGGACGGCAAGGATCCAGGTCCAACGCCAAACATCGCGCGGCCTTTGGTATGGTAATCCAATTGGCGGATGCGATCGGCGAGCGTGTAAATATTGTGATACGGCAGCGAGGCGACCCCAGTGCCGAGACGGATGTTCTGCGTGCGCTGCGACACGGCTGCAATAAACAGTTCCGGACTACTTGTGATCTCCCAGCCACCAGAATGGTGCTCACCGATCCATGCCTCGTCATAGCCGAGCTTGTCCATCCACACGACTCGGTCCATGTCCTCCTCGAGTGCGAGTGCGGGATGCTCTTCGGGTGGTGTGTGGGGCGGAATGAAAGCGCCGAAGCGAAGTCGGGATTGGGTCATGTCGGATCCTCTCGAAATGTAATGGCGAGATTGTGCAGCGTAATTTGCGGTTTAATCCCGCGAAAGTCTATTCGCTGGCGCTACATTGTATCAATGAACGCGCACGGCGACTTGTTTCACAGTACACGTTCAAGCAGCTACAGCATTTCAGCGATGCGGGTAAGCGAATCGCGCAAGCGACGGTCCTCGATACCTGCGAAACGTAACCGGGTCACCACGATATGCGTCGCCGCTAACACGTCTTGGTGTTCAGCGAACTTGTCCTTTACGTAAGCCGCGTCACCAATAATCGCCCACTCATCAACGGCCGAATTCGCGGGTGCGCCAGTTGGTAAAGTGATCTTCGCCAAGCTTTCGCGGATAAGTCGCTGCTCATTTGCGGTGGCGCACACGAACACGGTGCGCATGACTGGCCTAATTTCTATTGGCGAGTGTCCCGCAGTCTCCGCAGCTATAGTATGCAGTGCGAAATTTTCACGTAGATCGTCCAAGGTTTCGATCGGTGAAGCGAGATACGGCAGACCTAAGCGGCCAACTTGAGCTAAGGCTTTCGGTCCAAAGGCCGCGACCCAAATCGGCGGATGGGGTTTTTGCACTGGTAGTGGATCGAGCACGACGGCGCTGTCTGGATCGCCGTTCACGGAGACCGCCTCGCCTGACCAAGCGCTTATCATTAGCTCCAACGTCGCTTCAAATTGTTCACGCTTAGTGCCGGGTTCAATGCTGAACGCTGTCAAAACTTTGTTCGAATAACCGCGTCCCACACCCAACAGCACGCGCCCGTTGGACAACTGATCGAGCACGGCGACTTGTTCTGCGGCAAGCAATGGATTGCGTAATGGTAATAAAAATGACGTCGTCGCCAAACGTATCACTTTTGTCGCTGCAGCGACTGCGGCAAGCAACATCAAGGGATCCGGGATAGCGCGTTCAACGAAATGATTTT
This sequence comes from Pseudomonadota bacterium, assembly GCA_027618655.1. Lineage (GTDB taxonomy): Bacteria > Pseudomonadota > Gammaproteobacteria > UBA11873. The sequence continues at coordinate 3,259 of JAQCEL010000085.1, forward strand.
CCGGTAACCAGAAAGATTCGTAGCCAATGGATTCAGCGAACGCTGCTTGATCGCTTAAGCTCTTGGCCGATAAATCGTCAAAGTTCCACGGTGTGAGTCCGAGGCGCATTTTAGATCTGCGCATCAGGGTTGTTTGTATTGATCGATCGCATCACTCGTCCAACGCGAACGCCATCAATAGATCACCTGTCGGAAACCCAAAATATTTATTGCCTCCGGCTGCGACGGCAACGAATTGAACGCCGTTGACGGCATAACTCACCGGCGGCGCGTTCACGCCAACGCCACTGGCGTAGCCCCATAATCGCTCGCCGCTGGTGGCATCAAATGCCGCGAAGTTACCATCGCCTTCGCCCACAAAAACTAAATTGCCGGCGGTCGCCAGCACGCCGCCAATAAGTGGTTGCGGCGTTTTGACTTGCCAACGAAGCTTACCCTTGGCGCGCGTATCGATAGCCGACAAGGTTCCCCAACTCGGTAGATCGGTCGCCAAGTCTGTTGCCGTGTAGGCCACTCGGCCTGACGGCTCGTCGGCAAAATGGAGCCTGAGGCGGGTCGGTCGATGAATAGCGCCGAGATACATCAAGCCACTGCTCGCGTCGAACGAGCCTGGCGACCAGGAAACGCCACCGAACGATCCGGGCGCAATAATCACGCCGTCAGGCGTTGGTCTTTTAAACAAGTTCTCTTGCGGTACGACGGGCCCTGAGCGATACAACAATGCCCCGCTACGTCGGTCATGGACATAGAACCATCCAGTTTTCCCGGCGATACCGACGGCGGGGATCGCTTCACCGGCAACATCAACATCGAATAACACGGACGCGCTCGCTACGTCATAGCCCCATACGTCTTGAGGGACTTGTTGATAATGCCAGCGGACCTCGCCCGTGGTGACGTCTAGCGCGACGAGCGAACTCGTATAGAGATTGTCACCTGGGCGCGCGCTCGGCACATCGTTTGGTGAAGCATTACCCGTGCCTATGTAAAGCAAGCCAAGTTGCGGATCGATGGATGGCGTCGACCACGTCGAGCCGCCGCCAATCCGCCAGTTTTCACTGTGCTTGTTTGTGGCCAGGCGCTCCGCGTCGATATCCCGCGACAACGATTCGCCGTGTTCGGTCGTGGCCGAATAAGGGCCTTCCCAAGGACCGGACTGTGTTGTGTACCAACGCCATAATTCCTCACCGGTTTGCGCATCGAAGGCAGCGACGAATCCGCGTTTACCGAGAAAATGGGCGGGTGGCGGTGCCGGTCCTTCGCGCGTTTTCTCGCCTAGGTTGTAGTAGATCCCATAACCCGCGGATGTCACGCCAACAATGGTCATGCCGCGATAGACCAGCGGCGGCATCTTGGCAGACAACTGGTCGAGGTTTTCAAGATATTTCGCGCGCGACCCCGCGTCGAGCGCAGCCAATTCGCCAGGCATGCTCTGGACGATGAGTCGATCCCACACGATCGACCCGCTCGTTGCATCTAACGCCACGAGGCGGCCGTCATTTGTCGCTTCGAATACTTTTCCGTAAGCCAAGGCCACGCCGCGATTCGCCGGACTGCCAAGAATCTCTGAGTGGCGCAATTGATGCGCGTAGCGCCAGCGCTCGGTGCCGCTCGCGGCGTTCAAGGCGACGACGCTGTTGCCTGGCAAACTCACATACATAATGCCGTCGGCGACTATCGGTTGGGCTTGAAAGGGTCCCTTGGCACCAGAATGGAACGTCCAACGCGGCGTCAATTTTGCAATGTTTTTACTGGTTATTTGCTTAAGAGCGGAAAATCGTTGGTTCGTATAGTTCTGCCCAAACGTCAACCAATTGCCTGGATCGCGCGCTGCGTCAAATAATCGTTCATCGCTAGCCCTCGAATCGCCCGCGTGGCCAAATCCAACATATGCCAAGCAAACCGCCGTGCCGATCGCGATATAGCGTGTGCGTAGCGAACTATTTTCCATGCTGTAAACTCGCCGTGAAAGTCGCATTCAATGCTCAATAGTCTACCTAAATATAGCAGGTCGTTTCCGGCGACCTGGAATTCATTGCGCGGCAATGGGTTTCGAGCGCGCCTTCTCGCGTGCGTCGCGATGGCAGCGGTATACTGGTTTGCTCATTTAAAGCGGGGAATCATCGTGCCATTTAATACATCGATTGTCGGCGCTCAAACCAAAGAATTCATCCATTCGATTGATGCGCGTTGGCTAATGGCCTACGCGTCTGGGATCGGCGATACGAAACCTGCCTTTATCGATACCGAGAAACACCCCGTGATCGGCCATCCTGTTTTTCCAGTCTGCTTGGAATGGCCAGCGATTCTTGAATGCTATCGCCTACCAGGAACGGAACTCGTCACCGCTGACGAGCGAGCACGCAATGTGCACGCAGCGCACGATCTACACATCTTTCGACCGATCCGCGCTGGTGAACAGCTAACAACGACTGCAACCGTCGTCGGCTTAACGCGAATAAAGCCTGGCGCTGCACAAACGATTCGACTCGATACCGTCGCCGAAGACGGCGAGCTGGTGTGTCGCACTTACCAGCTTGGCATCAAACGGCAGGTTGAAATTCTCGGCGCACCAAGAGTCGACGAACAGACACCAGATTTTCCAGTCGCGCAAGGCGGCGCAGCACAACGTTTTGAGATCCCAATTGCGACCACGGCAGCGCATGTCTACACAGAATGCGCGCGGATCTGGAATCCTGTACATACTGATCGCGCGGTCGCGCTCGCGGCCGGATTACCGGATATTATTTTGCACGGCACGGCGACCCTAGCGATGGCTGTATCAAAAATTGTTGATCACTGCATAGACGGTGATCCCACTCGAGTAACACGTCTCGGTGGCCGCTTCAGCGCGATGGTTTTGATGCCATCGACGCTCACGCTCGCGATCCATGCGCATAACGATGGTGTGATTAACTATGCGGTCTTTTGCGCAGACGGCGGACAAGCGATCAGCCAAGGGTTTGTTTGTTATTCCTAGTCACGGCTCGCAAAACACCGCAGCGTTGAGCTCGCAACTTGAACTAGTTGCAGCTGACGAGCGATTGCTTCGATCAGGCATTAATAGAATTCATTAACTAACAGCTGGAATTGACGACACTCATGACGGATTGCATAGTGACGGAAGACCACGACCGGGTAAGGCTGCTGACGATTAATCGACCAGAAGCTTTGAACGCAATGAACAATCAAGTGTTTAGTGCCATAGCGGATAGCTTGGCGGCGGCCGCAACGGACCTAGGCACTGCGGTCGTGGTAATCACTGGCAACGGCCGTGCATTCTCCGCCGGTCAGGACTTGCAGGAATTACAAAACCTAAGCCAAGGGCCAGCCAGTGAGCATCAGTTTCCACGCATGCTGAAACAGCTCACTAATTTCAAGAAACCACTCATCGCCGCTGTCAACGGCCTTGGCGTCGGGATAGGAATGACGTTTCTTGCACACTGCGACCTGGTTTTAATGGCAAGTGACGCGCGCCTACGAACACCCTTCCCGCAACTCGGATTGGCGCCGGAGGCAGGCAGTAGCGCGACTTTTATCGAACGCATGGGCTGGCAGAATGCCGCGTATACCTTAATGTCAGGCCGCTGGTTCAGCGCTGCAGAGTGCCTGGAAATGGGCTTGGTGTGGCGATTATGCGAGCCACCAGAGTTAATGACGCGTGCACTGGCAGTGGCCGCAGAACTTGCAATCAATCCAATTCCCTCGCTCATTGCAACGAAAGAACTCATGCTCGCAAGCGGCAGACCCACTTACGCCTGGGCTGCGCACGAGCGCGAAGCTAGGGCTTACGAAACGCTGCTAGGCGCCCCAGCTAACAAGGAAGCGCTGGCCGCGTTTATCGAGAAACGCGAACCGCGCTTCGATTCGCTACCCGGCTTGTAGCCGTTTAAATATCGTGTCGGGTCGCAACGATCGACGACCATAGTCACAGAACCCGTTAGGAGAGACTAGGATGAGTACAGTGAATCGACAGTGGTTGTTGAAGCGCCGACCAGCAGGACATTTGAATGAGGGCGATTTCGAATATCGCGAAGCGCCGATACCATCAGACGATCTCAAGCCCGGCGAGATACTGGTGCGCAACGTCGGCTTTCTCTGCGCGCCAACCATGCGCAATTGGATGGACCCCCCAAGCAAAAGTCTTTACCCATCGATTCCACTCGGCCAGCCCATCATGGCGCCAGGTGTTGCGCGAGTGACCGCCTCACAAGCGGATGGGATCAAAGCGGGTGATCGGGTCCTCGGTTTGTCGTCATGGCAAGACTACGCTGTTTTGTCTGGTGGTGGCTTGCGCCGGCCAACCTTAATTCCGGACGGCATCGATTTCCTGGAAGGGATCGGGCGTTACGGACTGAATCCCATGACAGCCTATTTCGGTTTGTTGGATGTCGGTGCCGCGGTCAGTGGCGAAACCTTAGTGGTTTCTGGCGCCGCCGGTTCGACGGGTTCAACTGCCGCGCAGATCGGCAAAATCAAAGGCATGAAAGTCATTGGCATTGCGGGTGGCAAAAGTAAATGCGCGTGGCTCACTAATGAATGCGGTATCGATGCGGCGATTGACTATAAGTCGGAAGACGTCGCCGCGCGCATCGCGCAATTATGCCCGGCCGGGATCGATGTGTTCTATGACAACGTCGGCGGCGAGATATTGCAGGCAGCAATCGACAACATGGCGCCCAAAGGCCGCATTGTCTTATGTGGACAGATCGCAAGTTATGACACGGCAGAAACAGCCGAGGGACTACGCAACATGATGCGCCTCATCTACGGCAGTATTCGCATGCAAGGATTTTTGTGCGGCAACTACGCGGACCGCTTCAATGAGGCCGTGAATAATCTAAAAGCGTGGACGGCCGCCGGTAAAATTAATTATCGAGAGGATCTCCGCACCGGCTTCGAAAATTTACCGAAATCCTTTTCAGCTTTATTCGATGGGTCTAACGCAGGAACCTTGTTAGTGCAGATCGACGACAGCGCAAAAGAAACTCGCTAAGCGCTATTGCCAGAAACAATAAATGAGCCAGCACACCACCGTTAGCAACAAAACGGGCGCAAGATCCAACATGCCTGCGGTCGCTAATGGATTTTAAAAACGCGATGCACCTCGCTTACACGCGATACACGCGCGCCGCATTGTCGTGGAATAGTGCGGCCTTTTCGCTCGCACTAAATCCTGCCGCGATCCGTTTAAACGAGTTCCACAGCACCACGTAGGAGCAGCTTTGTTTGTCGACCGGAAAATTGCTTTCAAACATGCAACGTGACGGTCCGAACGCTTCGATGGTGTGCAAATAGTACGGCTTGGTGTGCTCGCATAGTTCTTGAGAACTCGGCGGCCGCGCCGCCTTGTGAAAATCGAATCCGTTTACTGGCATCGCGAGTCCACCAATCTTTACCACTACATTGTCGCGTTGCGCGAGTTCAGTGATCGCATGTTGCCACGCGTCGAAGACAGCTTCACGCTTGCCAGCATAGGGACCAATCCCTAAGGGACCGCCAAAATGGTCGAGTACGATGAGCTGATCCGGGAAGGCGTCAGCTAGATTTGTGAGTTCCGGGATCTGTTCGTGATAAAGCCACGAATCAAAGCTAAGGCCGCGTCGCCCCAGCTCTTTCAATCCTTCGCGGAACGTCGCATCGCCAAGCAAGTGTGGTGGCGGTTGCGTATGCGAATTGCGGATCGCGTCACTTGCGTGCCAGCCGCTCGCATGGCGGATACCAACAAATCGGGAGCTGGCTGCCATGTGCGCATCTAAAACATCGCCAACGGCGGCCCCTAGCGACAAGTCCGCGAAACCGACAATTGAGGCACACACTTGCGCACTGCCGTATTTGCCGCTCGCACTCATAGCAGCAACGCCGTTGACGAATTCTGTTTCACCGACAGGTTTCAACGCCTCATCGCCATGCGCTCGATACATCGAGGCACACTCCATGAAGACCGTCGAAGTAACATTGTGGCCGGCGCTTATATCCGCCAACAAGCGCTCAAACATATAGGGGTTTTGTGGGTCGTCCCATAAATGATGGTGAGGATCACAAATTTTTAGATCGGGCTCTAAGATCTCTTCTTCAACCTGCGCGAGCCAGTCGGCTTTATTCACTTTTTTATTGCCCTCGTTTTTTCGAGTACTTCGATCGCCGCGCTATCATAGCCAAACTCAGCGAGTATTTCGTGATTGTGTTGACCCGCAGTCGGTCCTGCGTGATGGAAGCGCTCCGGGTGCGGGCAGGCCGAGAGATTAATTGGCGAACGTAGCAATTCAATATCACCATGCACTGGGTTATGTGCTGGCAATGTCATCTGCAGGTGCTTCACTTGGTGGTCAGCAAACGTTTCGCCGAGATTGTAAATGGGTCCACACGGCACGCCGAGCGGCGCGAGTAATTCGACTAATTCATGAACTGTAAACTGTTCGGTGAGCTCGTTGATGACACGTCGTAATTCGACCTTGTTCGCTACTCTAGCGCGGTTTGAAGCGTAACGCGGATCGTCCAGTAGCGACTTTGCCCCTAGTGCACCGCATAGATCGGCGAACATCCGCCCTGTGGACGCGGCAATGTTCACTAGCCCGTCCTTTGCTCTGAATGTGCCCATCGGTACCAAAGTCGGGTGATCGTTGCCTTGTTGTTCCGCCACTTCACCGAGCACCGTGTAGCGAGCTGCTTGAAAATCCATCTTCGATATCATCGATTCGAGCATCGAGGTGTGCACCCATTGCCCGATCCCCGTGTGTTCACGATGCAATAGCGCGAGCAGAATGCCTTGCCCTAAAAACATGCCGGCCGCTGTGTCGCTAACCGCGATGCCGGCGCGTACCGGTCCGCCACCTGCATGACCAGTCACCGACATTAATCCGGACAAGCCTTGGACGATTTGATCCACACCAGCGCGGCTGCTATACGGACCGCTCTGACCGAAGCCAGAAATACTCGCCAAAATAATTCGCGGATTAATTTTCTTTAAGGTCTCGTAGTCGACGCCTAAGCGATACTTCACGTGCGCGCGAAAATTTTCTACGACGACATCAGCCTTGCCGACTAATTCGCTGAACAAGCGCCTGCCGTTTGGGTTCTTTAAATCGATGGATAGACTGCGCTTGTTGCGATGCAGGTTTTGATCATCCGGGCCGTGACGGTCGCCCGTTATCGATCGGCCGTCTTCGTTCTCCCCAGGTGGGGGCTCGATTCTAATGACGCGTGCACCCCAATCGGCAAGCAACCGCACAGCCGCCGGTCCGGCTCTTGCGATCGTGAGATCCAGCACAGTGTAACGTGCTAATGGTTGGTCAGTCGCTGCAGTCATCGTTGCGCTTGCGGCTCCCTTAAAGTCCGTTAGTCGACAAATTGTGCCCAAGTTTCGAACGGTTCACGATCGGAGCGCAATCCATTCACGGGTGCGTCAGGATTGGCGTAGCCGATCGCCATGCCAGTAAACAACATCAGTTCATCCGGCGCACCCACAAATTCGGCAACCGTGCGCGGCCAATTTGCCCAGGCCTCCTGGGGGCAGGTATCGAGTCCAGCCTCTTGCGCTAGCAACATAAAACTTTGCAAAAACATACCCAAGTCCGACCATTGCGGCGGCCCCATGATCTTATCGACGAAGCAGAAAAACGCCGCCGGCGCGTCGAAGAATCTGAAGTTTCGCGCGACATGGGCGAGTCGCGCAGGCTTATCTTCACGTGGAATACCCAGTAATGCATACATGTCTTCGGCGAGCTTGAAGCGGCTAGTGCGATAAGGGTCCTTTAGGTTCGGTGGATAAACCGCATATTCGGGGGTTTCGCGCGCGCTCTTTGATTCGATTAACTTAACGAAGCGCTCAGTGACATCTCCATTGAGAATATACACTCGCCACGGCTGCACATTACCCCCTGAGGGTGCGCGCGCTGCGTTAACGAGCAAATCTTTTATCAACTGATCGTCGACCAGTTTAGGCAAGAAATTGCGAATGGTTTTCCGCGCGTGCATCGCTTCAGAGACTTTCATGAGTGGGGGTTGTACCTGTGTGATATAAGTTACTTAACTTCGCAGCCCGGACTTTCTTGCGCTGCTGACGATCGTAAAAATTAGCTCAAACGGTAGATGCGTCTAACGTTATCGCCAAGCAGCTTCGCGCGGGTTAGCGGCTCGAGCTTCTCAACGTAGCGGGTTAAATCGTCGACCCAAGTGTGCGGGTGATCAGGATGCGGATAATCCGTGGCCCACATGAAGCAATCCGCACCCACGTGATCGATCACGTACGGCGCCGACGTTTCATCCGGATCACCGGAGATAAAACACTGCCGGCGGAAAATATCGGTTGCCGAAGCGCGCTTCGCCTTTAAGGACTTCGTGAATGCATCCATGCGATCGAGGAACGATCCGACCCATCCTGATCCGACTTCCAACACCCCAAGTCGAAGTTCCGGAAACCGTTCAAAGGTGCCCAACGAAAAAAACGAGATAAATGCTTGCTGCATTACTGCGCGCAGCCACAAGGCTTCGCCCCAGCCACGGCCACGTTCGGGCCAATCGAAAATGCCCTCTGCCGGTGCGTGCGGGATAAACGTTGGATGGATGGCGAGCGGCACATCCAACGCCACGCATTTTGCGAATAACACGTCGTGACGCGGATCGCCGTGGATCACACGATGATGATTAAACGAATTAACCCAAGCACCTTTACATCCGTCTTTGACGGCGCGCTCCAACTCTTGCGCAGAACCTTCTGGATCTAAGAGCGTTAGTTGGGCGATTGGTACGAGGCGTGAATCGCTTGCGCGGCAAAATTCCGCAATCCATCGATTGTAGGCCCGAACATAGGCGAGCGACAGTTCAGGATCGGTTAGTTCGCACTCCCATAACAAACCCAAGGTCGGATACAACAAGGCATGATCGAGATTTTCTTGGTCGAGTAACGACACTCGTTCGGCAACATTGCCAGCACCGTAGGGGATGTTGTCCGCGTAGCGACGCTCAGGATGCGGGCGCATATCATCGCTACCCATCGCACCTAACACGCCTAAGGATCCATTGTTCGAGCGCTTCGACGGACGGCTATCGATTTCAAGGTATTCGAATCCTTGGTCGTCGACTCGGATCCGCAGCGCCCTTTTTTTGTAGCGTGCTTCGAGGTAATTTTCCCAGAGATCCGGCGGCTCGAGTACGTGACCGTCCGCATCGATCGTGCCCGGATAAGGAAAGCGTTTAATTTCATAAGCCATGGTCAGCTGTGCCTCGTCGACGATTCAAAAATTAAACTAAGGAGCCTCTGATCGTTTCTTGCGAACTCGGATTACGAGGTTAGATTATCCCGCTAAGGATACCGCGCTAGATGATATTGTACGCAGACCGGCGTTCAATGAATTCATCCGTACCGCCCTAACTCAGGTCGGCTAAGTTTCGTTTGAATAATGCGAACAGCCGTTCCCAATGCCGCTCCGCACTCGCTTTGTGGTACACGCTCAAGCGCTCAGGAAATGCGAAGCCGTGTTCGGCACCTGGATACCATTCCAGGCGATAGTTCACACCTGATTGTTTTAAGTGCTTATCGAGACGCTCGATCACATCGGCCAGTGCGTATTTGTCAATTTCCGCACACGCGAAATAGAGCTCACCTTTCACGCGATCGGCAAATAGATGCGCGGAATCGGGTGTATCGTTCAGCAAATTAGCGCCGTAAATCGAGGCCGCGCATTGAATACGATCAGGGTGCCCGCCAGCGGCGGCGAGAACGAAGGGTCCACTCATACAATACCCGACCGCGCCAACCCTAGCGGCTGCAGCATGCTCATGTTGATCAACAAAATCCAACATCGCTTGGGTGTCTTGTACGATCAACTTATTCGTCAAACTGTGCATCATGGCAAACATCTTCTCCATGCCGGCTTCATCACGAACAAAATCAAATTGCCGCGTTTGTCGGTAATAGAGATTCGGCAGGACCACGAAATAACCCACCGTCGCGATGCGCCGCGCCATGTCGTGGAGTTCTTCGCGCTTGCCAGGCGCGTCCATATAAAAGAACACAACCGGAAATGGCCCGCCTTCCTCCGGATAGGTGACAAACGTATTCATCAAACCGTCGCTGATTGTAATATCGACGTGCTCTTCAATCATGCTGCCCCCTGATTTGAGTTCCCGCGCTTGGCGTGGGCTTTATTCGATACCAGTACTTTAACCGAGGTCCCATAACAATGTTTAGTAGCGCAATTTTCAACATCTAATCGTACGGATCGCCAGAACCTTAGCCGAATTTTATGTCTGATAAATCACTTGAATGGTACTTCGCCTACGGCAGCAACCGCGATCGCGGTACGTTTTGTGGTCGACGTCGAATTGAACCTAGCGATACTAAGGTGGGTCGCCTGACGAACTACGAGCTTAAATTCAACCTCCCAGTTGGCCCGGGAAATCGCGGTGTAGCGAACATCGCGCGCGGATCGGATAAGCAAATCTGGGGTGTCGCCTATCAAATTACGAGTACCGAAGGCCGGCGCCTAGATCGTAGTGAGGGCGTGCAACGTGATTTTTATCGCCGCATTCCGGTCACGATCGAATTGCAAGACGACCACAAGCTCGAGGCGTTCACTTACGCTTCCTCGTGCGGCCGCCCGGGCCGGCTACCGTCACCGCGTTACCTTGGTTTGATCGTCAATGGCGCCCGCTATCATGGCTTGCCGGATCATTGGATCGATCGCTTGCAAGGCTGGCCGCTCGCCGTTGATGAAAGAGTCGCGAAGCAAGGCACGCTGTTTTAGTCGCTATGCGCCGCCAGGCATCACACCACCACGCCAGCGGACACTAGCTGTGCGACTGCGTCTGCGGATAAACCGAGCTCGCCTTGCAATACTTCCTTGGTGTGGTCGCCGAGGCCCGGCGCAATATCAATCGGCACCGAGCTTTTGGACATGCGTGCCGGCCATCCCAGCAAGGGGATTTTCTTGCCTTCATCACCGTACGGCATCTCGCTGACGAAACCACGGCTAGTGAGATGAGGATCAGAAAAAATGTCCACCGTATCGAACACGGCGCTCGCGGGTATACCGGCCTCACAGAGTTCGCGCATGGCTTCTTTTTTCGTCCGTTGACTCGTCCACGCTGTAATTATTTCTTTTAGCTCTGCGCCATGCGCGTTACGCGCGGGCTTATCAACGAATCTCGGATCGGTAGCCAACTCAGGATGACCGATGGTTTTGCAAAACAACGTCCAATGCGGTTCCGTGACACTCATGATGTAGACGTAGTCATTCTTACCGAACGGTTTTGACGGGAATAAGTTCACCGTCGCATCGAGTTCATTGCCCATGCGCGGCGCCACTGAAGTACCACCATTCGCGCCGAGCGCAATCATGGTTCGCATGTAGTAAGTCACCGCTTCTTGCATCGACAATTCGATGTGCTGGCCAGTACCGTCGCGCAGTTTCTGCGCGTAAGCCGCCGTGATCGCAAGCGCCATCTGCACGCCGGTCCCAGCATCGCCTAGCGTCGGTCCGGGGCGCATCGGCGGGCCGTCTGGTTCACCCGTAATCGACAACGATCCGGCTGCGGCCTGGGCGACCATATCGAAGCACTTGTAGTCGGCGTAAGGACCGGTCAGGCCGAAGCCTTTAATCTGGGCATAGATCACTTGCGGGTGGCAGCTTTTGATCACGTCATAGCCAATGTCGAGTTTCTCGACGACCCCGGGGCCGAAATTTTCGATGAAGACATCGAAATGGGGCGCCAGTTCGAGCAGTAACTCGCGACCCTTCGGATCCCGCAGATTGATGACGATGCTGCGTTTGTTGCTATTCCAATTCATGAAGTATTCCGAATCTTGGAAGTAGCCGGGATTCAAGGTGCGTCCCGGGTCGCCACCGCCGGGCGATTCAACTTTCACGACTTCAGCGCCTAGCCAGGCAAGCGCTTGGGTGCATGAGGGCCCAGCCTCATATTGCGTGAGATCGAGAATACGTAATCCAGTGAGTGCAGCCATGTGGGACTTCCCTCTTTTGATGTTGTGACCGCGCAGGCGAATACCGCGGACCAGTGAACGCAGACGCCGGTCGGGTTTAAGCGTTCGTCATGAAAAAAATCCGGCTTGAGTCATTTTCCGTCGTCGTGCGCGACGAATAGTCATTCTATTCTAACGAGACGGTATGCTGAAAATGGCCGAATCCGGCGTTTCCTCAATAGGGCGACCCAAATACGAGAGGCTTCTAGACTAGCAGACCTTGCGTTTTGCGACAGCCCGGAATTCGCTCAATTGGCGATTGTTTTAGGTCTGCATATCCAACACTGCATCTGCTAACCAATTGAGTTCTGCGCGCCACTCGTGATTTGCAGACAAGGCATCGACTGGGCGCACGACGAATTTGCTGAGCCCTTGATCAATATGTCGCTGAACCAAAGTTTTGAGACCCCGATCTCCAACCGCGAGCACTTCGGATAAATCGCGATCTTTGCGCCGCGCACGCAGTGCGGTCAGAGACGCTTCGCTCGGCTGGGCGATGCTAAACGGAATGCTTATGCCAAAATGTTCTGGGTCGACAAGCCTTCCGAGTTCATTCGCACGCCGTTCAATCGACCGGCGACCGTTGCCAACCTCTTGGGGTGTTGCTGCCGCCGTGAGCCAGCCATCAGCCAGGGTGGCGACCCGATCAAGCGCTGCCTTACTGATCCCGCCGAGCCACACTTCAAGCGGCTTCTGAACTGGGGTCGGCTCTACTTTGACACCTTGAAAGTCGTAGCCACCCCATTGCGTTGTAATGGTTTCGCCGGCCCACCATCGACGCATCAAATCAATCATTTCATCGACAACCTTGCCGCGATCTTCCGTCGGGTAACCTAAGGCATGACGTTCTACCGGTGGACCGAGTCCTGGTACGAACGATACGAGCAAGCGTCCATGGCTGAGTCGATCGAGTTGCGCGAGCTGTTTCGCGATCCACATGGGATGGCGTCCCAACGGGACGATGTTGGCTCCAAGTTTCATGCGCGACGTTCTAGCTGCAGCGTACGTTAAGCTGAGCAAGGGATCGCCGAGCGGTCCCAGAGGAATATCGGATAGCCACACAGTGTCGAAGCCAAGACGTTCGCATTCGTCCAGGTAGTCCGGGAATACGTCTTCGTGGAGTGCCGCCGCCGAGGGCGTAACCGCAATTCGAATTTTCATCGCCGCATCTTAAGCGATTAATCGACCGGACACGATATAGATGATGCTTTCTGTGTCCATCGTCGCGGCAGAAAGTCCAAGCTTAGTGCACTCGTTTGGAATGCTCGCTTCCCGTCGAAATAGATGTTCTGATCACGATTACCGTTACGCCCGGCGATGATTCCTGGCGCTCGCGATCTAACTTAAAGAGCACAATATTATGCGTACCATCGCCATCATCAGCTGCGGTAGTTCGGCAATGATCCTTGGCCATGCTTTGCTTAACCATGGCGGCTATGACGTCACGGTTTTCTCTGAAAAAACGTCCTCGCAATGGTACGACGGCCCACCGACGGGAACCCCTTTCGTCGCAGGCGAAAATATCGATATCGAACGAGAACTCGGCATCGAGCACTGGGAAGATCAGATGTTTTTCGGTGACGGGATCATGCTGGACTACCGTGCGAATCGCGACGCGGATCCGCTTACCGTGCGCGGTCGCTTCGCTAAGCTCGGCGCCGCGGTCGACTTGCGTACGCGAGTGCGACGTTGGATGAACGATTTCGAAACACGCGGTGGTCGCCTAGTGATTGAGCAAGTAAGTCGCGATCGGATCGCGGCGATCAGTCGCAGCGCCGATCTAACAGTGCTCGCGGCAGGCAAGGGCGAACTAGCTTCGCTCGTGGCACGAGACGATGAGCGGAGCGAATTCGATAGCCCGCAGCGGCGTTTAATCGCCTCCCTTGTCACGGGTATTAAGGGTTGGGGTCTGCGCAACGCTCACCTCACCCGACCGATCAAATTCACGTTCTTCGGCGACGCGGGCGAATGGTTTTTCGTCCCGTTCACACACCGAACGACGGGACCATGTTACGCACTCAATTTCATGGTGCGACCAGATACTTATCTTGACGTGTTCAATGACGCACAAACGTGTGATCAATTCGTAGAAATCGCTAAATCGATCATCGCAAACCTCGCGCCCGAGGATATCGAAGCGGTGAGCGACTGTCGTCCGGTTAATGATCAATTTAATTATTTACCGTTCTTCAAGGGCATCACACCACAAGTACGACAATCTCATGCGGCCTTGGGATCCGGTAAAATTCTGCTGCCGCTAGGCGACGCAAGCATCACCTACGATCCGATCGGCGGACAAGGTTATAACTCTGCAGCCCGACACGCTAAGGGCCCGTCACGA
>JAQCEL010000086.1 GCA_027618655.1 Pseudomonadota bacterium
GCATAGCGGGCATCATACCGCCACTATCAAACACCGTCGTTCAGTATCATCTGGCTATTGGAATATACTTTGACGTATCGCGAGCGCGATAAGCTTCACTAGGTGTTCGGCTTACATGCCAAGCTTGCTTCGCGGCCTCGAACTCGAACTCGCGAGCTTAGAATTCACCGATGCGTAGTTTAGTTTTAAACGCCGGTCGACAGCTCTTCTTCGGAACTGTACAAATCACTCAAAGCGTTTTGAGACGCCGCTCGCGTGGCCTTAGCCGCGTCGGATCGCTGCGCTTCGATGCGATTGAGATAGGATTCGTTGATGTCTCCTGTCACATAATTCCCATCGAAGCAGGACAGATCGAATCGCTGAATATCCATATTACCTTTGCGTGCGGCGCTAACGAGGTCATCAAGATCTTGATAAATAATTTTATCAGCACCAATTAGCTTGCCGATTTCGTCGACCGTTCGGTTATATCCGATAAGCTCGTCTCCACTTGGCATATCAATACCGTAGACGTTTGGGTACGCGACGGGGGGCGCGGCCGAGGCGAAATAAACACGGTTCGCTCCCGCTTCACGAGCCATCTGGATAATCTGGCTCGAGGTCGTGCCTCGAACAATCGAGTCGTCAACTAGGAGTACATTTTTCCCTTCGAATTCCAAACCGATTGCATTTAATTTTTGCCGAACTGATTTTCGCCGCATTGCCTGACCTGGCATGATGAAGGTTCGCGCGATATAGCGGTTTTTAATGAATCCTTCCCGGTATTTGATACCGAGTTCATGTGCCAGCTCTAACGCGGCCGTACGCGCAGTATCTGGGATCGGGATCACGACATCGATATCGTGATCCCCCCAATCCCGCTCAATTTTGTGCGCCAGCGCCTCACCCATACGCATACGCGCCTTGTGCACTGATATCCCGTCGATAATAGAATCTGGACGAGCAAGATAGACGTATTCAAAAATGCAGGGCGCGATTTCGCGGATTGGGGCGCACTGTTTGGTCAGTAAAGCGCCTTCTTTACTTATGAATACGACCTCACCTGGACCAATATCTCCAATTAATTCGAACCCCAGTACATCGATTGCAACACTTTCTGATGCAATGATGTACTCCGTGCCAAGATCAGTTTCGCGCTTGCCATAAACGATCGGGCGAATCCCGTTCGGATCTCTAAATCCGACGATACCAACCCCAGTGATCATGCAAATCGCGGCGTAGCCACCAGAACAGCGTTTATGCACGCCTTCAACCGCGCGGAATATGTCGTTCGAGTCGATGCGCAGTTTCCCTAAACGTTTCAGTTCGTGTGCAAAAACGTTCAGTAGCACTTCTGAATCGGAATCCGTATTTATATGCCGCAGATCATCTTCAAATAGATCGCGTTTCAGTTGCTCGGAATTCGTGAGATTACCATTGTGCGCCAAGGTAATGCCGTACGGAGAGTTAACGTAAAACGGCTGGGCCTCGGCATTCGAGGACACGCCCGCGGTCGGGTAGCGAACGTGTCCGATCCCCATGCGACCTCTCAAATTAAGCATGTGCCGGGTATGGAAAACGTCGCGCACGAGACCGGCCGATTTACGCAGAAATAACCGACCATCTTCATATGTTGCGATCCCGGCTGCGTCTTGACCTCGATGTTGCAACACGGTTAACGCGTCATAGAGCGCTTGATTAACTGCCGTTTTGGCAACGATTCCAACAATTCCGCACATAGACTTATTCCGGATTAGTCGCTTTCTAAGGCGACGCGAATGTAAGATTCGGCGCGAGGCTAGGGGGCAACAGATCGACCACAATTTCCGCCAGCGCTTGAAAATGCGGCATGAATATAGATTCCTTCCACCAAGGATCCTGGGGAACCTGAGTCATTCCGGCCAGGCCAACAAAGAGACCTACAATTACGATCCCGCGCAGCGCGCCAAAAATCACGCCTAGCATTCGGTCCGTACCCGTTAATCCAGCTTTATCGACTAGCCTACCAATTAGGTGATTGATGATCCCTGCGGCGATCAAAGAGACCGTGAACAGCCCGATGAATCCTAAGACTCTTCGGGCCGTCGGAACAGACAAATAATCAGTTAACAATTCGGCTGCGGAAGAATAAAAAGTGACGGAAATCCAAACTGCGATCGCGAGCCCTAACAGCGACAGCGCCTCCCTAACGAATCCGCGGAATAAGCTGATCAGCGCAGAAATTCCGATGATTACTAATATCAATATGTCCGCCCAATTCATTTGAACGGCCACGGCTCGGCTAACGGAAATACTAACAAAGCGGCATCCTCAAGGATAGCGCACCACGATCCCTTGGAGATCGAGTTGTTTAGCCAATTTGTTGCGAACTTGCTCGGCGGCGTTCTTGGTTAGCTCAGGACCAACGCGTACCCGGTAAGCCAATTTTGAATTATCTTGGAATCGCTCGATAAACGCTGTGTAGTTTTTCTTTTTCAATTGCGCCATTAACACCTTTGCGTTGTCTTCGCTGCTGAAACTTCCCAATTGAACGACCCACGCTGTTACACCCATACGAGGTGCAGCCTCGGTTGGTGCCGACTGCGGCGCTGGCTCGACGCTCGAATCATCGGAACTCGGAGAGTCGATGACGGTGCTCTCTACTACGGGTGTCGATTCAGAATCTAACTCGACATCCAAGTCGTTGGAACTCGGCGATTCGATAGCGCCGTACTCAATGAGTTGATCTGAATTCGCGTTCATCGCGTGTTCGATCTTATCCATCGTCTCGTCGTCAATCGGTACAACGCTCGAATTGAAACCTTCCGGTGGATCGAACTCTTCAAATATCGGCAGCGTGTCGACCGGCTCGTCATCACTTTGATCGAGAAAAACGGGAATAAATACAACAAATAAGGCGACCAGCACGGCCGCGCCGACGACTCGTTGTTTTAGTTGTGGGTCCATCATTTGCACCCCGCTATCGCGAATGATAGGACAATCTGTAAGTCTTTACTGTACAAAATTCAGGATCTCGGAAACGACTAAAAATGAACCAAGCGCAATAATTCTGTCACCCGCTTGTGCTGAGGACTTGGCCGCAGTGTAAGCCGCCGCCGCGCTATCGTGTAAACGGGCTTTTCCGCGTTTTCCGATCACTCTAGTCAGCGATTCTTGAAGTTCTTTATTGCTAGCGCCACGCGGGGCATTAACGCTCGCCAGGTGCCACGAATCAGCGATCGGTGCGAGCAAGCGCATCACACCTTCGCGATCCTTGACCCGCATCATACCGAGAATAACGTGTGTCCTTTTCCTCGGCTCGCGCAATTGAAGCGTGCGCAAAAATATCTCAACTGCCTGCACGTTGTGCGCCACGTCCAGAATTATTTCGATATCGCCAGGTATTACCTGGAAACGCCCTAGGAGTTTGGTATTGTGCAAACCACGCGCAATATCACCGTCGCCGGTTGGCAACTGCCTCTGCAACAACGCCACTATTTTAAGCACCCCGGCCGCATTAGCGAGTTGATGATCGCCGAACAAGTTTGGCTTTGGGAGATTGACGATTTGCGCATCGCCGCTCCACCAACTCCAAGTCTCGCCATCATCAGAAAACCGATAAGTGTCGCCTAAAATTTCGAGTTTGGTTGGTAATTCCTGACTGTATTTTCTAAGACTCTGAGGAACGTCAATATCTGAGCAAACCGCAGGTTTCCCGGGCCGCATAATTCCAGCTTTCTCCAAGCTGATCGCGGATCGCGTCGTACCCAAAAATTCCACGTGATCGATACCAATCGCCGTGATCAAGCTCACATCAGCGTCGATGATATTGACAGCATCCAATCTACCGCCAAGACCAACTTCTAAAATTGCGACATCTAGCATCGCCTCGGAAAATATCGTCAGCGCGGCCAAGGTTCCGAATTCAAAATACGTTAGAGGACGGCCGTCGCGAGCGTGCTCGACCTGCTCAAACGCGGCGCAAATGTCCGCATCAGTTGCGGGCTCGCCATTAAGGCGAATGCGCTCGTTGTAAGCCAATAGATGGGGTGACGTATAAGTGCCGACCGTGTAGCCAGCCGCTCGCCAAATCGATTCCAACATCGCAACACTCGAACCTTTGCCGTTGGTCCCCGCGACCGTAACCACAGTTTTCGCGGGTCGCGTTAATTGCAAGGTCTGGGCGATTTCGTTGCAACGATCGAGTCCAAGCTCGATATCGACGACGTGCAGAGATTCTTGCCAGGCCAACCAGTCCTTTAGCGAATCATTCATTATCTCGCCGCGCGCTATAGCCAATCTCAACGTCCTTTGGACGGGCGCGAACCGACATCATCAGTCACTCTCAAATGATATTCACTCATCACTTAGGGGCTTCGGTTAGTTCAACAGCTTCATCGAGATCATTGTCGGTTGCTTGCGCAATATCCGTGAGGTTTTGATGCATCAATAGACGGAGAATCGAACCGAGCCGTGTCCGCATTTTCCGGCGATCGACGATCATATCGATCGCGCCGTGTTCAAGCAGAAATTCGCTCCTTTGAAAACCTTCCGGCAAGATCTCCCTGACAGTCTGTTCAATGACCCGAGGTCCGGCAAAGCCAATCAATGCATTCGGTTCGGCGACGACGATGTCACCAAGCGTGCCGATGCTGGCGGACACTCCACCCATCGTCGGATCGGTTAATACTGAAACATACGGCAGTCGGCTTTCGCGCAACTCTGCCAACGCCGCACTGGTTTTCGCCATTTGCATTAGTGAGACCAAGGCTTCCTGCATTCTCGCGCCACCACTCGCGCAAAAGCAGATCATCGGTTTGCGTTCTTCGATGCAGTGCGCGATCCCGCGCACGAATCGTTCTCCGACGACCGATCCCATGGAGCCCCCCATAAAATCGAATTCAAACGACCCGACGACAACAGGTAGATTTTCCAACGTGCCGGTAACGACAACCATTGCATCAGTTTCACCGGTCGCTTTTTGTGCGGCGCTAAGACGATCCTTGTAGCGTTTGCTGTCCTTGAATTTCAGGAAATCGACGGGTCCGAGTGACGTTGCCAAATAGGTCGCCGAATTCGCATCAAGAAAATATTCGATTCTCTTTCTCGCACTGATGCGGGCGTGGTACCCGCATTTCATGCAGACGTTGAGGTTTCGCTCCAACTCAACTTTATAGAGTACCGCCTTGCACTCCGGGCAACTCATCCAAATTCCTTCAGGAATCGATTTTTTATTGGCCCCGACGATTCTAATGCTCGAGGGTAAGAGATTTTTAAACCAACTCATTTAGTTACGTTCCATCGATGGAATGCATGCCGCGTGATGCAAATGGGAATAGAGTCGAAACATTAAACATTGCGTACGGTTACGCTGCCCGAGCTTCGTCGAGTGCATCGCGGAGCGATTTAACAAAAGAAGCGATCGCGTCGTACATCGTTTCGGGCTGCCCTTGATGTCGTTCGATAATTTCAATGAGAGCGCTTCCAATAATCACGGCATCACCTGAAACGGCTACTTCGGCCGCCGATTCTGGTGATTTAATACCAAATCCAACGCCAATTGGCAGTGGTAACATCTGGCGAAATTCTTGTATCCGTGAGCTCACCTCATCCGTGTCGATATCTTTCGTACCTGTAACGCCTTTAACGGCAACGTAGTACACGAATCCGCGCGCCACTGCGCAGATGCGCTCGATACGCGCACGTGTTGAAGTCGGTGAGATAAGAAAAATCTGGTCCAACCCGTAAGCTGTGAGGGCCTGATTAATATCGTTTGATTCTTCCGGCGGTGCGTCGACGACTAACACGCCGTCGGCGCCAGCAGCGCTCGCAAGTTCAGAAAACTTTTTGTACCCCATCGCTTCGAGCGGATTAAAGTAGCCCATCAAGATAATCGGGACGAGCGAATTCTCGAGCCGAAACTTAGCGACTAGGGCCAGAACACCTTGCAACGACATCCCACCTTGCAGCGCGCGTTCACTCGCTCTCTGAATAACCGGGCCATCTGCCATGGGGTCAGAAAAAGGTACGCCTAACTCAATGATGTCGGCTCCGGCTTTGACCATTGTCCGCATAATATTTAGCGTAACTTCTGCACTGGGGTCGCCGGCTGTTACGTAGGTTACCAGCGCGCACCTATTTCGCGCTTGAAGTGCCGTAAAACAATGTTGAATGCGATTTTTCATAGCCCCTTTTGCGCGCGTGACGGTTGGAATTGCTACAGTGTAATTCCGGAGCGATCCGCTACTGTTTGGATGTCCTTATCGCCGCGTCCGGATAGATTCACGACAATACTCTGATCGCTGCGCATTTTCGGCGCGAGCTCGTTCACGTAGGCTAGCGCGTGACTCGATTCTAGTGCCGGGATGATCCCCTCCAATCGCGACAATTGATGGAACGCCGCGAGTGCCGCATCGTCGTTTACTGCCACATACTCAGCCCGACCACTGTCCATTAGCCAAGCGTGCTCCGGACCCACACCAGGGTAATCGAGACCCGCAGAAATTGAATGGGTGGGGATAATTTGACCATCGCTGTCTTGCATTAAGTAGCTACGATTTCCATGTAGGACACCCGGCCTGCCAGCGTTCAACGGTGCCGAATGCCGGCCCGTGCTGATGCCGTCTCCACCGGCTTCCACGCCGATCATTTTCACCGCTGTGTCGCTCAAAAAAGGATGGAAAAGACCGATTGCGTTCGATCCTCCGCCAACACACGCAACCAACGCGTCCGGTAATCGTCCAATTTGTTCAAGCGATTGGCGACGAGCTTCTCGTCCGATTACGCATTGAAAATTGCGCACCATGACGGGATACGGATGCGGCCCGGCAACCGTACCGATGATGTAGAACGTGTTATCGACATTCGCGACCCAATCGCGCATCGCTTCATTGAGCGCATCTTTTAAGGTCTTCGAACCGGACTCGACCGGAACCACTTCGGCTCCGAGTAGTTTCATGCGGAATACGTTTGGGGCCTGCCGCTGAATATCGTCGGCACCCATGTAAATCACGCATTGCATACCAAATCGAGCAGCGACTGTTGCGGTCGCCACGCCATGTTGACCGGCACCGGTTTCAGCGATAATTCGGCGCTTACCCATCCGACGAGCAAGCAAGGCTTGTCCTATCGCGTTATTAATTTTATGGGCACCCGTGTGATTTAGATCTTCCCGCTTAAGATAGATTTGCGCGCCGTGTAATTCCGAACTGAGCCGTTCGGCATAATAAAGCGGTGAGGGTCGACCAACAAAGTGTGCTAAATCTCGTTCGAATTCTGCGATGAAATCTGTGTCCTGCAATGATTCGCGATATGCATCGTCCAAATCTGCAAGCGGTCCCATCAAAGTTTCGGCAACAAACTTACCGCCGTAAGGACCGAAATGCCCATTTTCGTCCGGCATCACTGGGTCCGTTGCAGGATTCGCTTTCGTCGAATTAGTGGCCAATTTTCGCTACCTCGTTCATGAATTCGCGCATTTTCGCGAGATCCTTGACCCCATATTGGGACTCAATTCCGCTACTCACGTCGACCGCATAAGGTCGCGTCGTTTTAATGGCTTCGCCAATATTGGAGGCATCCAATCCTCCCGCCAAAATGATCGGCTTTGAAAGATTCGGTGGTAGTCTTTTCCAGTCGAACGCGCTACCCGTGCCGCCCATCATCTTTTCATCATAGTTGTCTAACAATATGGCCCGTGCCTGCCCGTAGCGTGCGATCTCAGCAGCAATGTCAATCCCCGGCGCCATACGCAACGCCTTGATGTAGGCACCTGCCGCCGCTTGTTCACATTCTGCCGCGCTCTCATTGCCATGGAATTGCACCATATCGATCCGAGTTTCGACGAGCGTCGCAGCTAGGCTATCTCGGTCCATATCAACAAATAATCCGACCATGCTGATAAACGGTGGCAACTGCTTAATTATGGCGCTTGCTCTAACTGGCGAGATGTAGCGTGGGCTAGATTGATAAAACACAAAGCCCAAGGCGTCCACGCCTAAACTTGCCGCAGCAAGCGCGTCTTCTAATCGAGTAATTCCGCAAAATTTGACGCGTGTTCTATGTTCCATCGCCCAGCCAGTGGTTAGCGCGGTATATTGTGTCATCTCCTGAACCGCGCGCATACAAATGTAGCGTCTGAATAGCTGCATTGCCGACGAAGTCCGTACGCTGCGCGTGCCAGACGTCGCCCTGACCATGCCGGTGTGAACGCAGCAATACTGGAGATACTTCAGATCGCTGAAATCAGTTGATTAGGGACCGCGGATGGCAAATCGAACTTGGCGGGATAGGAAACCGCAATCAGGTAAAGGCCGTCAGGCGCTGCGGTCGGCCCCGCCGCAACACGACTACGTGCGTTAAGCACTGTCGCGACGTGGCTTGGTGTTTCATAACCGACCCCGACTGCGATCAGGGTTCCGACAATATTTCTAACCATGTGCTGAAGAAACGCGTTCGCTTCAACTTCGACCGTGACAAAGTGTCCTTGGCGACGTACATCAATTCGACGAACTTCCCTTATTGGATGCGCCGACTGACATCCGGCCGCGCGAAACGAACTGAAATCGTGCGTACCAACAAGGTTTTGCGCCGCTTCACGCATTTTATCCGCATCGAGCGGTTTAAAAATGAAACTACTTTTTGTAGACCAAAGACCTGGGCGTGCGACTCTGTTGCAGATGACATACTGGTACGTTCGGCCAGTTGCGGAAAAACGCGCATGGAAATCATCCTCAACCGGTTGTGCCCAGAGAATGCTGACGTCGTTTGGTAAGTTTGAGTTTGCTCCAAGTACCCAAGATCTCGTCGTCCGCCGCGCGACAGTATCGACGTGGATAACCTGGCCCGTTGCGTGAACACCTGTGTCCGTTCGGCCGGCGCAATAGATCTTAAGCGGGCAGTCTGCGACCTTCGATAAGGCTTCTTCTACGCATGCTTGAACAGTGCGCGCGTTAGTTTGCCGTTGCCAACCAAAAAACTTCGACCCGTCATACTCGACGCCGAACGCGACTTTCATCGGCGTCTGGACCTAGCAGCCTGTCGGACTTAGGAACAATCTACTGCGCTGCTGGGACAACGCGCCCAAAAATGTGCGATTTCTCGTTACCTAGAACCACTACGCTCCTCAAAATCGCACATTTTTTGGCGCGTTTTCCCACCATGCTCGCTACGCTTGCCTAAGTCCGACGGGCTGCTAGCAATAGCTAATCAAAGTTGTTCAATTAATGTCTGAGCTTCCGCCTTTTGTTGGCCTGCTCCGTCTCGCAATACTTCGTCCAAAATCGAACGCGCCCCATCATTGTCGCCGAGTTCAATATAAGCCTTCGCGAGGTTCAGCTTCGTATCGATTTCGTCGGAGTCGCTTTGCATTTCAACTGTTTGTTCGACCGGCATCGCTAAGCTTGATTCGTCGATGTCACGGCTTGTAGTCGAGCGGCTCAGATCCATCGCCACGGTATCTGCCGGATCCTCAATATCGAGATCAATATCGCCTAAGTCGAAATCTAATTTCAGCGCTTCATCAGCAATCGATAGATCGCCGAAGTCCAAATCTAAACCACCGCGCGTGTCGGCCAAACTGAGCGCTAGATCGCGGGAATCTTCGTCATCCAGATCTTCGTCGCTGAAATCGAGCTCCCCAGTCTGTTCGCCGTCCAGATCGTCGGCGCTCAGGTCCAAGTCAGCCATACTTTCTTCCATCGACTTCGCAAGATCCTCAAGACTTTCTTCCTGCGAACCAGATTTGGGTAGCTCCAGTGTATCGTCGATGATCATGCGATTCATCTCGGTCGTGTCTTCCAGCGCGAGATCGAATTCGATTTCTGATTCTTGCAGATCATCATCGCTCGTTAGGTCATCGAGTTCCGAACTTTGTAGCGAAAGATCGAAATTCGGCTCAGCAGCTTTATCCAACGAAATTTCATTCAGATCAGGGATCAATTCGTCGACGGTCTTCGTAGCGGGTACGACGGCTTCCATCTCGACAGTTTCGATATCGTCGGGGCTTCCCGGCACGGAGCCGTCAGGGATCCTGAGGTCGAGGCCGTCCTCAATCGAGGCGCTAGTATCGCCGTCAAAATCCAATCCACCGCTGATGTTTAGTGTCTCGTCACGCGTATCTGACGTCAGCACGTCGTTTTCCAATTCACCGATATCGAAATCCAAATCGGACGGTCCGTCGTCGCTATCTGGTGAGGTAATGTCAAATATTGCGTCGCTGTCGTCTGAACTCACTTCGGGATTTAGCGGAGCAACAGTATCGCTTATATCGAAATCGATCATCGCGTCGTCTAGGCTAAGATCACCGCTTTGTAGATTTGGCGAGGTGACATTCAAGATGTCTTCACCCTCGTCTAGTCCTGAAATGCCAGTTCTCGTTACATCGAGTAAGTTATCTGGCTCGTGAGAGCCCGCCGTAATGTCAAGCAGCTCGTCTGCGGATAGTGGGCCTGACGAGGTGATGTCCAACACATCGTCACCGCTAGGTAACTCGTTAGATTCAATAGCGCCGATCCCGAAATCGCCCGCATCCACGCTCGCCGTTAAGTCGAGTATTTCAGAGCCGAGCAGTGAATCGGTCGTCGCGGTTAAATCTAAGAAATCATTGTCGCTGATGTCGAAATCCGCCGAACCAAGGTCAAAGTCGAGATCGCCTGCCTCGTCCTCAGCATCACCGAGCCCAACTTGCGTGCTTTCTAGTACTTCGTCGATCCCCGGAGTCATCGATAGCGTAGTGATACCAGCGTCCGTATCGGCCGTGATATCGACGATTGCGTTTGATGCTCCAACCGCGCTTGGGACGTCGTCTTCGCCAGCGACCCTTTCTGCGAATAATTCTCGCTCTGGGGACATTTCTGTCCACATCGCCACCGCGCTATCCCACAGAGGGTTAGCGTCGCCTACGTGCTCGTGGAGATCGCGCGCAGCCGTTTCATAGGCGGATTTGTTGTTCGATGAGTAGAAAACTTCAAGTAACCGTAATTTATAGTTGTGCTCGTTCGGATGCTCGGCAATCACATTGCGAACAAGCTCTTCCGCTTGGTCAAACCGCTCGTACGCTAGGTAGACGTTTACTTCCTCTAGCGGGTCTTCTTCAACCACCTCGCCAGCAAGCGCTTCGGCAGACGATTGCAAGGTTCGAAGTAAATCCGGGGACGTCTCTTGTAGCGCCGGGTCGTATTGTGTAGTCGCTTCCGAGGCTAAATCGTCATCTACCAAAAGCACCGGTGTTTCAGTGATCGGTTCATCTTCCGGTACTTCGGTCAATTCGGTAACGTCGTCGCTGACGGTTCGAACACCCGTTTGCTCGTCGTTTTCGCGACCACCGCGCACGAGTTTAATAATGATCGCTAGGAGCGCGAGTAACGCGGCGCCTATCAGGCCAAGGACGGTAACTGCGCCACCCGGCACCATGCTTGCAATGTGCTGAGGAATTATGCCGCTGAATATCGACTCGGTTACGACGTCATCAGCTTTTGGCACGACCTCGTTTTGTTCGACATCGCTTGTCGTATCGCCTGAATCAGCAACCACGTCGCTTGGATCGGTCGCCGGCTCGTTGCCAATGCTTATATCTACATCGTCCACCTCATCAGGAGAGGCCAGAGTCACTTCGTCGCTAGGCTCAGTGTCCGCGGTCGCATCGTCGTCCATTTCAGAATGGGGATCAGCCGAATCCTCTTGCGCAGGCGCTTCAATCCCGAGTTCCGCCAGGCGGCGCTGCAACGCCGCTAATTCGTCGTCTTTAATGTCGACTTGGCGGCTCATCAAGTCGATAATTTCGTTCGCTTCAGCAATGCGAGCACGTAACTCGTCGTTTTCCTGGACCTGGGCATCGAGTTCTTCACGAACCAGGGTTACATCTGCTACACCATCACCACCTGCACCAACTTTTCCATCTTCGGCCTGAGGCGCGACGAGTTCCAAACGCCCATCAGAAGGGGTTGTCACTTCCGGGGTTTCTTCCTGCACCGAGTCGCCCAGCTCGTCCGCGTCCATATCAGTGGCTGTTAGAGAATCTTGCTCAGGTGCCGATTCTTGCATTGCAGGTTCTTGAGCAACGCGGTTTGCGACCGAATCGCGGTAATTCGCCCAAAGCTGGTTCTGCTGTTGAACTTCTGCCATCGCTTCGGCGCGTGTCAGGCTGCCGATGTCATCGGGATCTGGTAAACGCAGAATCGCACCACGTTTTAGAACATTGATGTTACCGTCGCCAAAGGCGTCAGCGTTAGCGCGCAGCAGTGCCAACATCATCTGCTGAACGCTGGTCGAGCCGTCCGGCAAATTAGCGCTCGCAATAGACCATAGCGTATCGTTTGTTTGAACTGGCCCTAAGCTCGATTGTGGGCTGTAAGTAGTCGGTTCGGCGTCCCGCTCCACCGATGTTTCGACAGGCATAGTAGCGGGGGGTTGACTGACTGTAGAACCAGCAGGGGGACTGGGCGCTGGCGCTAAAGCTTCCGTTTTCATTACCGGTTGCTCCGCCACGCGGGTTGCCGTCGGCGCCCGGCGTCGAACGGGGTCGTACAACGGCGGATCGAGCAGAACCGTGTACTCACGAACCATGCGGCCGTTCGCCCAATTTAATTCAATTAGGAAATTCAGGAATGGCTCACGAATTGGCTCGTGGGACGAAATCTGGACGTAGTCAGCACCTGATTTGCCTTCGACGATACTAAATTTCAGTTGCAATAAAACGGCGTCTCGAGCAACTCCGGCGCGCTCGTACTGCTCGGCATCAGCTAGTTTTACGAATATTGAATCAACGTCGGCTGCCGTCATGCCCAGTATTTCGATGCGTCCGTCAAATGGTTCATTTAAACGAGACGACGGCTTTATCGAGCCCAGTCCGAGGGCCATCACCATCTGGGACAGCAATGTTAAAGCCAAAGCAGCGGCTAGGTTCCGTAGCATGGTTGCGTCCTTAGTCATTCATTGTTCGGGATCAGTTGTATAAATCGAGTATCAACGGCGGACGTCTTACTAGATAACCGGCGACCAACTAATCTTCGAATAAACTTTATAAACAGTGGCTAACTATAGCTTATAAATGACTTTTTACCAAAACTTCAGCAATCTGTACACCATTAAGCGCAGCACCCTTGCGAACATTGTCCGCAACAATCCAGAGATCGATCCCACGCGGGTGTGAGATATCTTCACGGATCCGACTGACGAAGACCGGATCGGTACCGGCCGCCTCGGTTACCGGGGTTGGATAGGCCCCATCCTTGCGCCCGTCGAGTACCGTAATTCCAGGCGCGCTTTTCAGCAATCGTCGAACTTCTGCCGCGCTGATCTTGACCCGCGTTTCAATATGCACGGCCTCACAATGTCCATAGAAAACTGGCACTCGTACGCACGTCGGGTTAACTTGGATATCATCATTGCCAAGAATTTTCCGCGTTTCCCAAACCATCTTCATCTCTTCTTTTGTGTACCCGTTGTCCTGAAACGAATCGATGTGTGGAATGCAGTTGAAAGCGATTTGTTTCGAATAAAACTGCGCCTCGACGGGCTTTGCGTTCAACAAATTTGCCGTTTGCGTCGCTAACTCTTCGATCGCTCCCTTACCCGTCCCAGATACAGCTTGGTAGGTTGCCACGTTGATTCGCTCGATCCCAACCGCATCATGAATCGGCTTAAGTGCGACTAACATCTGAATCGTCGAACAATTCGGGTTGGCGATGATGTTGCGGTTTTTATAACCTGCGATTGCTTCCGGATTCACTTCTGGAATCACTAAAGGAATATCGGGCTCGTAGCGAAAATGCGACGTGTTATCGATTACGATGCAACCTGCGGCCGCGGCCTTCGGGGCGTAGATCGCTGACACACTAGCGCCGGGTGAGAACAACCCAATTTGCGTGTCCGAAAAATCGAAGTGTTCTAAATCTTGCACGACTAATTGCTTGTTCCCGTAAGACACTCGCGATCCGGCGGAGCGTTCGCTAGCGAGCGCAACCACATCCGCAGCCGGAAACTTCCGCTGCGCCAAGATATCAAGCATCGTTTCGCCAACAGCGCCGGTCGCACCAACGACTGCAACATTAAATTTCTTAGTCATTAAAATTCCAACTTAATCATTTAGCGCCGCGACGATCTCAGCAGCCATTTCGGATGTCCCGACTTGTTTCATTCCGTCACTCATTATGTCGCTCGTGCGATAGCCCTGATCGAGTACTGCCGCCACCGCATTGTCGAGGCGATCAGCTTGCTCTGGTTCGTTTAACGAATAACGCAACATCATTGCCACCGACAAAATCGTAGCCAACGGATTCGCGATATTTTGTCCCGCAATGTCTGGTGCTGAGCCATGCACTGGTTCAAACATTCCTTTTCCGTCGATATCGAGTGACGCTGAGGGCAACATCCCAATTGAGCCAGTAAGCATCGAGGCTAAATCGGACAGAATGTCGCCAAAGAGGTTCGTCGTAACAATAACGTCGAATTGTTTCGGCGCACGCACAAGCTGCATCGCTGCGTTATCCACATACATATGCGACAGCTCAATTGCCGGAAATTCGCTGCCCATTTCGGTCACGATATCGCGCCATAATTCCGTTGCTTCCAATACATTCGCCTTATCCACTGAACAAAGCCGGCCGGCGCGTTTGCCGGCTATTTCGAACCCAAGGCGCGCAATTCGAGATATCTCGTGTTCTGCATAGACAAGCGTGTTTCGCCCAATTCGTTCACCGTTCGGGCCAATTTCGATTCCGCGTGGCTCACCGAAATAAATTCCGCCAGTTAGTTCGCGGATAATCATAATATCGAGGCCAGAGACGATTTCCGGCCGTAATGTCGATGCCGCAGCTAATGGCTCGAACAGTGTTGCCGGACGCAAGTTACAAAACAGATGTAGCTCAGAGCGCAGTCTCAATAGGCCGCGTTCAGGCCGCAACGCACGCTCGATTCGTTCCCATTTCGGGCCGCCAACGGCTCCTAATAAGATTGCATCGGCGCTGCGGGCCATGCTCAAGGTCGAATCCGGTAATGGCGTGCCGCAATCGTCAATTGCCGCACCGCCCGTTAAACCTCGCTCGAGTTCCAACTCTAAGCCGAAACGATCAATTAAAACCGCAATGACCGACTCAGCGGCGCGCATGATTTCGGGACCAATACCGTCGCCGGGGAGAATCAATACTTTGTGCGTCATGCCGATAATCTTCAACGAATCAAAAGGGCGCGTAGGATACCGTAATAGATTGACCCACAACACCAAGTTCCGGTGCTTTATACTGTGGGGTCCAAGTTTTTGATGACGCGCAATGAATCCTGGACTAGCACTACTTCAGCCTTACCCGTTTGAACGCCTGGCCGCGCTACGCGCCGACATCAATCCGCCGGCGCATGTCGAACAAATCAACCTGTCAATTGGCGAACCTAAGCACCGGACGCCGCAGTTCATTCATGACGCACTGATTGGTTCAATCGACGGCACTGAAAAATATCCTGCGACGCGCGGGTCTGACGAACTCCGCGAGTCGATTGGAACGTGGCTAAGAATGCGTTTTAAGCTGCCTGTCGACTCGTTAGATCCGAACGCTCAGGTGTTACCGGTAAACGGTACCCGCGAAGCGCTCTTCTCAATCGCTCAGTGCTTAATAGATCGCGACGCGACGAACCCAATCGTTGCGATGCCGAATCCGTTCTATCAAATATACGAAGGCGCAGCGTACTTGGCCGGCGCGCTGCCCTACTACATTGCTTGTCCCGCAGAACGCGGATTTCTGCCCGCCTTTGAGGAAGTCCCAAAAGAAGTTTGGGACGATTGTCAGCTCGTCTACATCTGCACCCCGGGCAATCCTTCCGGAAGAGTGATGGATAGACGCCAGATCGCGGAACTTATTGAACTCTCGGATCGGCATAACTTTACGATCGTTTCGGATGAGTGCTACTCGGAGCTTTACCTTGACGAAGCGAAACCGCCGGTTGGACTGCTACAAGTCGCGGCCGAAATAGGACGAACGGACTTTCATCGATGTCTCGTGATGCATAGTCTTTCGAAGCGTTCCAACGCGCCCGGTTTGAGATCAGGCTTCGTCGCCGGTGACGCACAGCTACTCAACGCCTATTTGCGTTACCGGACCTATCATGGCTGCGCAATGCCAGTGCATGTGCAAGCGGCCAGCGTTGCAGCTTGGCGTGATGAACTGCACGTCCAAGAAAATCGCCGTTTATACCGAGCTAAATTTCGAGCGGTGTTACCGATCTTGTCGAAATATATGCAGATCCCGGAACCTGAAGCGGGTTTCTATCTATGGCCGCAGGTTGACTTGGACGACGTTGAGCTCTGCCGCGCGTTGATCGCAGAGCAAAACGTCATTACATTGCCCGGTCGTTACCTCGCACGGTCTGACGGCGGTGGAAACCCCGGACAAAATCGGCTCCGAATTGTGCTTAATGAGAAAATCGAACACTGCATTGCCGGCGCCGAGCGGATCGCCACTTTGCTTAAAAGCCGATAATTGGCCACAAAAAGTCTAGAAGGAAAATTGATGGACAGCCTCGAACAAACGATCAATGAAGCATTCGAACTGCGCGCCGACTTATCGCCGTCGAACGCCGCCCCCGAAATAATCGCGGCCGTTGACGAATGCTTACGCCGTCTCGATAGCGGCTCATTGCGAGTTGCCGAAAAACAAGGCGATCAATGGATCGTAAATGAGTGGGCGAAGAAAGCGGTTTTATTATCCTTCAGGCTCAATGACAACGAAGTAATGGATGGCGGTTACACGAATTACTACGACAAAGTACCGAGTAAATTTCACGGCATGACAAATGCCCAATTTCGTAGCATCGGCGCTCGCGTCGTCCCGCCTGCAACTGTGCGCCGCGGATGCTATGTGGGGGCGAACGTCGTGTTAATGCCGAGTTACGTCAATATCGGCGCATACGTCGATTCAGGGACCATGGTCGACACGTGGGCGACTGTGGGTTCGTGCGCCCAAATCGGAAAAAACGTTCATCTATCTGGCGGTGTTGGGATCGGCGGTGTCCTCGAACCACTGCAAGCAAATCCGACGATAATTGAAGACAACTGCTTTATCGGTGCGCGATCAGAAGTCGTAGAAGGTGTCATTATTGGCGAGGGTTCTGTTGTTTCGATGGGTGTGTTTATCGGGCAGAGCACAAAAATCTACGATCGCGTCAGTGGGGCCATTAGCAGTGGATACGTGCCGCCCGGATCCGTCGTGGTTTCCGGTAGCTTACCGGCGGCCGATGGTAGCCATAGTCTTTACTGTGCCGTTATTGTCAAAAACGTGGATGCGAAAACCCGCGCCAAAGTCGGGATTAATGAGTTGCTTCGGGATATCTAGTGGGACCGGGTCCGGTGTCAACCAGAG
>JAQCEL010000087.1 GCA_027618655.1 Pseudomonadota bacterium
CGGGCATCATACCGCCACTATCAAACACCGTCGTTCAGTATCATCTGGCTATTGGAATATACTGTCCCTACGTTGAAAGTGATGCTAAGCAGCGAAACCGCTACCAGGCGACCGCGACGCTGGCGATTTCGCGGCGATCCGCAGGTTCACAGCAATTATCTGTAAACTTGCCACCTCGTGGTCCTCGGACGCAAATTTCAGATGTCGACATTCAACGAGAAAAAAGCCTTGCGGCAGGCGCTGTTAGCATCGCGATGCCGCTCTGCCGGCGGTGACTATACTAAAGAAAATTCAAGGATTACATCGACAGTGTTAAAGCTGCTGGTCGCAAAAAATTGCACATCGGTCTTTGTTTACGTATCAGCGCATGGCGAAGTGGACACCCACGGGATCATTAATGCGCTGCACGACGAAGGCATCGCGGTTCTCGTTCCACGAATAATTTCTAAAGACCAAATGGTAGCGATAGCGTTCCCGGGCTGGAAGAACATGAGCCCCGGTCCGCTAGGGATCCTGAGCCCGAGCAATGCCCGTCCTTGGACGTCGGCGATCGATGCTGCTGTCATTCCAGGACTCGGTTTTTCAATGCGCGGGGAGCGCATCGGACACGGCGCCGGATATTACGACCGCTGGCTCTCAAACAACAACGTTTGGAAAATTGCTGTGTGTTTCGATTATCAGATGTGTGAGCGGTTACCGACCACGGCGACGGATGTATTGATGGATGTCGTGGTAACACAATCGGGTAGCACCGCGATCGGCGGACAACAACCAGACGGCGGTGATAGCTAACGTAATAGTACAAACCTACTTAAGATAGCTATCTTACATACTTAATATTATTGAAATTTTATGATTTATTAATGTGATTTCTAGCGTGTCTGAGACGCCGCCCGATTGGTATTTCATTCGAATGTATGCCTCGCATTGCGTCAGCAAGCGCATGCGTACCTCTAGAAATTTCCGATTTAGCGGCGGCGCCGCTAGCGCCGCCTTCAGCGTTTAAAAACGATTCCGGACAACACACAGTCCGAGCTTTCTCGTTTTGGGAGGGAAGCTTAGACCGTTTCGTCAGCGTCGACGGCTTTCATGCTCAGTCTTACACGACCTTGCTTGTCGATTTCGAGAACTTTTACTCTGACGGTGTCACCTTCAGTTAACTTATCACTCACATTCTCAACGCGTTCATTCGATATCTGTGAGATATGGACCAAACCGTCTTTGCCCGGAAGAATGTTTACAAATGCCCCAAAATCCATGAGCTTTTGTACTTTGCCTTCATAAATCGTACCGACTTCAACGTCAGCAGTAATCGCCTCGACTCTGCGTCGCGCCTCGTTTCCGGCGGCACTATCGACAGAGGCTATTTTTACGACCCCGTCGTCAGTGATATCAATGGTGGCACCTGTCTCCTCAGTAATTTGACGAATCGTCGCGCCGCCTTTTCCGATTACGTCGCGGATCTTATCTGGGTCAATCTTGATTGAAATAATCCGGGGCGCGTGATCCGACATTTCTTCCCGATGCGAACTGAGCACTTTGCTCATTTCGGAAAGAATATGCACACGACCTGTTTGCGCTTGAGCCAAAGCGACCTGCATGATTTCCTTAGTGATACCGTCGATTTTTATGTCCATCTGCAATGCAGTGACGCCGGCTGCTGTGCCGGCAACCTTGAAGTCCATGTCACCGAGGTGGTCTTCATCACCCAAGATATCGGATAACACGACAAAGTTATCGCCTTCCTTTATTAATCCCATCGCGATACCGGCTACAGGTGCTGAAATAGGCACACCCGCGTCCATGAGCGACAAGCTAGTACCGCACACAGAGGCCATGGAGCTCGAACCGTTTGACTCGGTAATTTCCGATACGACGCGCAAGACGTAAGGGAATTCGTCCATATTTGGCATGACCGCCTGAATCCCGCGCTTGGCTAAGCGCCCGTGCCCGATTTCGCGGCGCTTCGGTGAACCAACTCGGCCAGTTTCGCCAACGCAATAGGGGGGGAAATTGTAATGCAACATGAACGGGTCGCGGCGTTCACCTTCGATAGCATCGATAATTTGAGAATCGCGCGCGGTTCCCAACGTTGTGACGACGATCGCTTGGGTTTCTCCGCGCGTGAACAACGCCGAACCATGCGTGCGTGGTAGGACACCCACTTCAGCAGATATTGCACGAATATCCGACGCACCACGGCCATCAATCCGCGGGTTTCCTGCAACCACGGTGCCACGAACAATGTCGTGTTCAAGATTTTCAATCGCATTGCCGACGTCCGACGACGTCCACAGAACATCTGCATTCGCCATTAAAGCTTCCGTTGCGGCAACCTTTACGGCTTTGAGCGCATCACGCCGTTCCAATTTATCAATGATGCCGTAAGCAGCTCTGATTCCGGCTTCGCATTGCGTCTTCACAGCATTCTCGATACCAGGAACTGTAGGCGGCGCCTCCCATTCCCATATTTCGGTACCTGTTTTTACGACAAATTCTTTAATTGCGTTTATGACGGCTTGTAGCTGTTCATGTCCGAACATAACCGCCCCGAGCATCACTTCTTCGGATAGTTGCTTAGCCTCAGACTCCACCATCAAAACGGAGGTCTGCGTTCCTGCCACAACGAGATCGAGATCCGAATCATCAAGTCCGGCAAAACTTGGATTCAATACGTACTCGCCATTGACGTAGCCAACTCGAGCCGCGCCAATCGGACCTTTGAATGGTAAGCCCGAAATGCTCATCGCGGCAGACGAAGCGATTAACGCAACGATGTCGGGATCGACTTTCGGGTCTAGCGACATAACCGTACAAACTATTTGAACGTCCTTACGGAAGCCTTTCGGGAATAGTGGGCGAATTGGGCGGTCAATTAATCGGCTCGTCAGTGTTTCCTTTTCGCTCGGACGTCCTTCGCGCTTAAAAAAGCCGCCGGGAATCTTTCCTGCAGCATACGTGCGTTCTTGGTAGTCGACAGTCAATGGGAAGAAATACGGGTTGTCCGGAGCGTTACGGTTTCCGACGACGTTCGCCATCACCACGGTATCCCCTACCGTGGCAATCACTGAACCAGAAGCTTGCTTCGCGACCTTCGCGGTTTCCAAAGTGACTGTGTGATCTCCGTACTGAAATGAAATTGTAATCGGCGCCATAACGTAGCTTCTGTCAAATAATTAAAGTTAAAAAAAAACCGGGTGCCGAACTGAGCTTCGAGCCCCGGTATACTAACGATGATCGACTAGACTATTTCCGCAGACCCAAGCGAGCGATGAGGGAGCGGTACCGTTCAATGTTGCTTGCTTTGAGGTAATCAAGCATTTTACGACGACGATTAACCATTCTCAGTAGCCCTTGGCGAGAATGGTTGTCGTGCTTGTGCGTTTTAAAGTGGCCAGACAAGTCGTCGATTCGGGCAGATAGGAGCGCGACTTGAACCTCCGGCGAACCAGTGTCTGTCCCACTCGTTTGATAATCGGTAATAACTGAGCTTTTATTTTCGTTCGTTAAAGCCATCCAATGACTCTCCTGTTGCGTTTCGAGCCCTTCTTCAGGGCCCGCGTAGTCTAACCTCGAGTACCTCTGCTAACAAGGAATATCGATGAGAAATCATGCTTTTGCGCCACTGATCCGGCATCCTCAGCGGATAAGTCGACGCGGGGCGATCCGCCCGTCGTCTAAAACCGTCCCAATGCCGATAAATTCGCCGGTCGGACCATACAAGCGAACTTCACCGACACCGGTTACCGCTCCGACTTCTATCGCTTGGCCGCGTGTCACGCGAAACGCCATATCATCGGTTAGATGAAGATCGGATAAGTGCTGCAGTGCTGAGTCGGGCGCTAACAGCTTTGCATCTAGTCCTTGGCACGTACCGTCGGCAATGAGCGCGCTTTCAATTTCATCGAGCGTCATCGCATCAACGACGCAATAGGGACCAGCCTCCAGTCGACGTAACGCGCTGATGTGCCCGCCGCAGCCGAGTAGCTGACCTAAATCTTCCGCTAAGGTTCTAATGTAGGTCCCTTTCGAACACTTGACGTGCACTGATAGCACTCGGTCGTTCAGTTCCGTTACGTCAAACGCACGAATCGTTACGGGTCGCGGTTCACGTTCGATCTCGATACCCTGGCGAGCCAGTTTGTAAAGTCGCTGTCCATTACGTTTCAAAGCGGAATACATCGGCGGGACTTGTTCAATATCGCCGACGAAATTTGCTGCCGCCGATCTCGCTTGTTCGATGCTCACCGCAAAGTCAGTCACCCGACGAATGACCTCACCCTCGCTATCCGCCGTAGTTGTGACTTCACCAAGCTTAATATCCGCACTATAGGTCTTGTCGGAATCGAGTAAAAATCCGCAGACCTTTGTCGCTTCGCCAAAGCAGATGGGCAGCAATCCAGAGGCGAGAACGTCGAGATTTCCGGTGTGCCCAGCTTTGCGGGCGCCAAACAAGCGCTTCACGCGCTGCAATGCTCCGTTAGAACTCATGCCCACCGGTTTGTCGATGAGTAATATTCCACTCACGTCACGTGTCGCTCGTCGCCCTGAGATTTGGACCTCAGGCATTGTCGTCGCGGTCATTTAGTCCGTCGAGCATCCGGCTTATATTGTCACTCGAGCGAATCGAGTCGTCTTGAAGGAATTTAATCTCAGGTACATTTCGCAGACTTAATTCGCGCCCGATACTTTGGCGAAATTGGTGTCGATCTTCGTTGATAGATTTCACTACCGCGCGCGCATCGTCGCAACCATAAAGGCTGACATAAATTTTTGACTGACGCATGTCGGAGGAAACAACCACGTTGGTCACTGAGGCCATCCCCAATTGATGTTCGCGCACCCAATCGTTGAGCAGCGGTGCGACAACCCGCTTTATACTCTCGGCGACTCGAACGACTCTCTTAAATTCGCGCGGCATAACAAAGACCCGAGCCCAAACGGCTCACAGCGAGGTACATAGGTTGATTTCCCACTTCCTGTCACGCGAAGCGGTGTGGGTGCGAACAGGCGCCTGCATTTTCTGGACGCGTCAGCCGAAACTGGACGGCTCGAGCGGCAATTGGCCGGCGAACTCAGGAAAGTCGCTTATGCCGTTCTGGCTATTTCTACTCGTTCGAAGACTTCAATCTGATCGCCCGGTTTAACGTCATTATAATTCTTAACGCCGATACCGCATTCAGTTCCCGAGCGAACTTCATTAACGTCATCTTTAAATCGCCTCAGCGATTCAAGCTCGCCTTCGTAAATCACGACGTTGTCGCGCAATACTCGGATCGGGCTGCTACGTTTCACGATCCCGGTCGATACAATTGATCCTGCGATGGAACCCAGTTTAGAGGAACGGAACACGTCTCTCACTTCAGCGACGCCAATGATCGTCTCGCGAATCTCAGGGGCAAGCAGATCGGTAACCATCGCCCGAACGTCATCAATGACATCGTAAATTACGCTGTAGTAGCGCAATTCCA
The DNA here is from genome assembly GCA_027618655.1 of Pseudomonadota bacterium. Taxonomy (GTDB): domain Bacteria; phylum Pseudomonadota; class Gammaproteobacteria; genus UBA11873. The sequence goes on from JAQCEL010000087.1 coordinate 5,472, forward strand.
AACCTTCATCTTCGATGATCTTACGTGCGGACGCGTCTGCTCGAACATTAAATCCGACGATCAACGCGTTCGATGCCAAAGCCAAATTTGCATCTGAGCCGTTAATGCCGCCAACGCCGTTGGCAACGATTTCCACACGTACTTCATCATGCGTTAACTTTTTCAGCGCATCAGCGATCGCTTCACTCGAGCCCTGGACATCGGCTTTAATCATGACACGAACATGTGAAAGCGCGCCGTCTTTCATCTGTGAGAACATGTTTTCGAGCTTCGACGCTTGTTGCCGACCTAGTTTGCCCTCGCGATCTTTCGCGCCGCGGAAGCTAGAAATTTCACGCGCTTTCCGTTCGTCCTCGACGACCGCCGCTTCATCACCGGCATTTGGCGTTCCAGATAGCCCCAAAATTTCGATGGGTTGGGAAGGACCTGCGCTTTCGAGCGTCTCACCGCGGGCATTTAACATTGCGCGAACACGCCCGAATTCCGTTCCAGCCAGCAGCACATCAGTGCGATTTAGCCGGCCACTTTGAATAAGTACGGTAGCAACGGGTCCTCGTCCCCTATCCAGACGTGATTCAATGACAACGCCCGTTGCTGGGCCCTCGACTCGCGCGCGCAGCTCGAGCAATTCTGCTTGCAACGATATCGCTTCGAGTAAGTTGTCCACCCCTTGGCCAGTCAAAGCTGATACCGGAATGAACTGGGTATCCCCACCCCAGTCTTCTGGCACCACGTTGCGGCTGGCGAGTTCTTGCTTGATACGATCAATATCGATATTGGGTTTGTCGACTTTATTCAGTGCCACGATCATCGGGACGCCGCTTGCCTTAGCATGCATCACCGCTTCTTCCGTCTGTGGCATCACGCCGTCATCGGCGGCAACTACTAGAACAATAATGTCGGTAACCTTGGCACCGCGCGCACGCATTGCCGTAAAAGCCGCGTGCCCTGGGGTATCGAGAAAAGTAATCGCGCCGTGATCCGTGTCAACTTGGTAAGCGCCAATGTGCTGCGTAATTCCTCCAGCCTCACCAGCAGCGACTTTGGAGTCGCGGATATAATCGAGTAACGACGTTTTACCATGGTCCACGTGTCCCATTATCGTAACGACCGGCGCGCGAGGCAGTGATTCTGCCGAAGATTGCGAGGTGACTAGTAACTGTTCCTCGATGGCATTTTCACGGACCAACTTCACAGTGTGGCCCATTTCCTCCACGATAATGACGGCCGTTTCCTGATCAAGGATCTGGTTTATCGTCGCCATCGTTCCGAGAGTCATCATCACTTTGATCACTTCGGCCGCTTTTACTGACATCCGCTGCGCAAGTTCAGCGACGCTTAAACCTTCTGAGACTAGAACTTCGCGGACCTGTCGTTCCGTGGGCCGCTCGAATCCGTGCTTACCATTCGTCGTGGCAACAACTTTGCGCCCGCCCGGTTTTTTCCGGCGACGACCCGACTTGTCGCTCGCAACGTGTAGTTCCTTGCGGCCATAGCGCGTCGAATTTACGTCTCGTTTACCGTCGGCGCCAGCTTTTTTATCTGGCGCTCCTCGAACGCGACGTTGTTCGGACGTTGGCTCGCCTGGTGGTGAACTTGGCGCTGTGTCTGCGGCTACTGGGGCAGTTTTTGGAGCCTTTGCAGCTAATTCTCGTTCGGCCAATTCGCGTACAGTCTGCGCCGCTTTTTCGAGTTCCAACGCCTCGGCTGCCGCGATCGCCGCAAGCCGCGCTTCTTCGGCAGCAACTAGCGCTGCTGCTGCCGCGTCTTTTTTTGCCTGGATTGCCGCAAGCGCTTGTTCTGCAGTGCGCATAGTGGCGTCTTCTTCAGCTTTAATTCGATCGCGCTCGGCCGTTTCCTTCTCGATGCGCGACGCCTCTTCTTCAGCAACGACGCTGCGTTTTATATAAGTCTTCTTTTTTCGAATTTCTACGGTGACCGTTTTGGATGGACCCGCTTTCGGCCGCGAGCCCAGCCGAGTTCGTTCTACTGGGACTTTAAGTTCGGTGACAGTCTTGCGCTTTAACGTGACTTTGCTCGGTTCCGTTCCCGTTTCGTCTTTGCCGTGGGCACGCCGCAGGTGAGTGAGCAATTGAGACTTTTCATCGTCTGAAATGACGTCATCCGATCGCTTTTCGGATAATCCCGCTTCGCCCAACTGCGCGAGCAGTCGCTCAAGAGACACACCCACTACGTCGGCGAATTGTTTGACCGTAACCTCAGCCATCTCCTGCCTCCGAGCGTGTCGCCTCTGTTGCTTCGAACCACGGCGCCCGGGCGGTCATTATTAAGGCACCGGCACGTTCCGCATCCAACCCTTCCACGTCTAACAGATCATCGACCGCCTGATCCGCAAGATCTTCCATCGAGATTATGCCGTTAGCTGCCAATCGATACGCGAGATCTTCGTCCATGCCTTCCATGCCTAATAAATCGTCTGCCGGACGCGCGTCGCCCAAGCGTTCTTCAGAGGCGATCGCACGAGTCAACAGCAAATCTTTCGCGCGTTGCCGTAGTTCGCGCACGAGTTGATCATCGAATTCTTCAATGTCGAGCATCTCTTGCTCTGGGACGTAGGCGACTTCTTCGACTGAGGTAAAGCCTTCTTGAACGAGGATCACTGCGACTTCTTCATCGACGTCGAGCATTTCCATGAAGAGTTTCTGGTTCTTCTGCGTTTCCTCTTCGCTCTTACTTTCAGCGTCAGATTCGTTCATCACATTGAGTTCCCAGCCGGTCAGCTGGCTGGCCAATCGTACGTTTTGACCGTTTCGACCTATCGCCTGAGACAGTTGGTCCTCGACGACGGCCTCGTCAACTAATATAGAGACGACTTCCGCCGGCGACATAGCATTAATGACAAACTGAGCCGGATTCTCGTCCCACAGGATAATATCGACCCGCTCTCCACCGAGTTCGTTCGACACAGCTTGCACTCGTGAGCCACGCATCCCGACGCAAGCGCCGACCGGATCGATCCGAGCATCTTCGCTACGAACAGCGATTTTTGCCCGCAAACCAGGGTCTCGCGCCGCCCCTAGAATTTTGATCAAACCCTCGCCGATTTCCGGAACTTCGAGCTTAAAGAGCTCTATGAGCAAATCTTTCGACGTACGACTGACGAAAACTTGCGGGCCGCGCTTCTCGGAACGCACGTCGTACAAATATCCGCGGATCCGGTCACCGGGTCGGACGAGTTCCCGCGAGATAACGTGTTCCTTTAATACCACAGCTTCCGCATTACCGCCGAGGTCAATGAATATATTGCCCCGCTCAACCCGTTTGACCACACCCATGACGAGCTCGCCAATGCGGTTTCGAAAAGCTTCGACAACTTGCGCGCGCTCTGCGTCTCGAACTTTCTGAACAATCACTTGTTTGGCCGTTTGCGCCGCGATACGTCCGAATTCTGCCGCCTCGAGCGGTTCTTCGACATATTCACCTGCGACAAGCGAAGGATTCAGTTCAATCGCGTCAGTTAGCCAGATTTGCCGCTCTGGGTATTCCAGAATGACGTTGTTCAAGTCGTCTACTTCAATTTCTGCAGCAAACGCAATTTTATCGACGATTTCCCAGCGGCGGAACGCGGCGTGATCGCCGGAATCGCGGTCGATCGTGACTCTTACGTCAATTTCGTCCGTATATCGCTTCTTTGTCGCGCTCGCCAACGCGGCTTCTAGCGCCTCAAATATAATGTCCTTGCTGACGCTTTTCTCATTAGAGACAACGTCAACAACGGTAAGGATCTCTTTGTTCATCGCTCCGATTTACCCGCCGGCCTTCGCGACTATACGTAATGTCGTTAATAGGCTATCTGTTCTACCATTGCGGATCGAGGCGCGCGCGCTCAACAACGTTATACGGCACATCGATGTCATCCTCCCCAATGCTAATTGTTAAATACTCGTCCGTCGCTGCGGCCAATAATCCGGCCAGGCGGCGTCGTCCGTTTACGATTGTGCGCAGTCGCACTTTTACATGCGACCCTATAAACACGCGATATTGTGCCGGCGTAAATAGTGGCCTATCGAGGCCGGGCGACGATACTTCTAATGTATAGGCGCCGCTGACCGCCTCCTCGACTTCCAAAACGTCACCGACTTGACGACTAACGGTCGCACAATCGTCGACAACGATCCCCTCGCTGCTGTCGATATACAGACGGATCAACGTTCCACCGGCTGTCGGCTGTCGCTCGACACCAAGCAACTCGTATCCAAGGCCGCTCACCGTCGGCTCTAACAACGCAGTGAGTGCGTCAAGTACCGCCACGCTTATGCTCCAAAAGCAAAAAGCCCCGATTACCCGGGGCTTCTATCGAAAAACTGGTAGCGGGGGCAGGATTCGAACCTGCGACCTTCGGGTTATGAGCCCGACGAGCTGCCAGACTGCTCCACCCCGCACTTGAGCAAGCGGGGATGTTAATGATTACCTACTAGTATTTCAAGCGCGGTGACACAAATGGTCGGTTCTCTGTGCGCTCGTTCGACGATAAATTATCTGGCGTGATGCGTCACAGTACAAACGCCGGGCCACTCCAGTTTTGTCGGAAATTGCCGCTGAAGAGCGAATGCAGGCAAACTTTTCGCCAATCGCGGTCGAACGCAGCGCGCAAGTAACTCAAACGATCCGTAACTGGACGGTCGGTCAATTGTTCGACGTCCAAGTATTGGCACGACACAGTGCAAATTCCGTTGATATCAGCGTGAACGGTACGACGGTACGCGCCTCGTCGGCGCTGTACTTGCAGCCCGGTGAAGTGTTGAAACTGGAAGTTACCAAACACATCCGCACGTATTGCTGTCTCCGGTTCGTGCCAAAACGACCTTGCCGGCAGATCCGCTGCGACTCGCGTTGAACCAATCACTCCCCAAGCAAAGCGCTTTAACGCCGTTACTTGAAGGGCTTCGCACTGAATTACTGAATATGACACCAGCCGATCGCCGGGCCGATCCGCTAGGGCCCATGAAAACGGCGCCCAACGGCCAAACCGCGTCACCGCCCAACGGTTCCGAACCAAAGTTATCAGACACTGTTAAGGAAGCCGCACGCAATTTACTTAAACTGATTCCAACATTGTCCACTGCGCGAAACCCGCTGCTACTGGCCGAAACTATCCAACGGGCTGGGATATTTTTCGAGGCAGCGGCGCAAAAGCAAATTGCAAATGGCCAAATCGCAATGCCTGAAGGCGACTTAAAGTTGGCGTTGCTACGTTTGCGTGCGGCGCTAGTTAAATTTACCGATCAAGGATCAAGCAGCAGAGCACCAGGGTCTAACAATGTCGTCGCGACTGGCGTTAACAAACCCGCAGCTCAAACACGGACGAATCTAGCAAATTTCAGTTATTCCCAACAACGAATTGAATCGCGTTCGGACCGAGCAAACCCCGAGTCCTCGATGCTCAATCGACTCGTGCGAATGACCGAAGGTGCACTCGCGAAAATCGAGACCAATCAGCTCATGGCCTTGAACTCAAGAGTCGACGGTGAGCTAGCGTTCAGACTTGACATACCGATCGACCTAGGCGGTTCGTATAAATCGATCGCAATGAAAATCACTCAACAGGACAGCGGCGAAACGGAAGAGGCCGAGAAAACGACGACGATCGCGATCGAAATACCACTAAATGAAACGTCCGTAATGCGCGCAGTGGTGTCGCAAAGCGTCAAAGGACTCGTTGTTCGCTTATGGTCACCTGATGCGATCGTGCGGCAGGCGATTCTTTCTGAAAGTGGCCGGCTAGTAGAGAGCTTACGCGCCGGCGGCGTCGAGCAAGTCACAGTGACGCTACTCGAAATTAATTCGTTTGAGCAATGGACTAAGAAGCCAGAAAAACTCGTCGATGAAAAAGCATGAGCGAGCGGCCAAGTCATACTCAAATAGCAGTCGCGCTCCGTTGGGACGGACAGGGAGCGCCCAAAGTCACAGCTAAGGGTCGGGGTGACACGGCGGAAAAAATTTTGCAATTGGCGAGCGAGCACGGCATCACACTACAGCACGAAAAAGAATTAGTGGAACTATTGGTATTGGTGGAACTAAATCATGAAATCCCGCAGTCCTTGTATGTCGCCATCGCAGAGATTATCGCATTTGCTTACAGCTTAAGCGGGAAATCACCCGTCGTTTAGTTTCTCGCAGTTCAATTTTTTTCAGCAGCAATTTTATCCGCTTGAGCCTGCGCTTGCTTTGCAGCAGTTGCGTTGCCGCTTAAACGTTCGATACGGGCGATTAGTCGCAAATTTGCGATCTGCACATCACCTCCGGCGTCAGACAGGGAGTTCGAGCGGCGCGCAATTGCTTTCGCTTCCGCGTGCTGACCCTGTGCAAAACGAAGTTTCGCGAGCTTATGCCAGGCCCACGAATCACTAGGCGAAATTTGAATCGCGCGTTCAATGCTCCCTGCGGCTGCACCAAAATTCTCTGCCGCTATGTCGGCGTCGACTGACGCAAGCATGGTTTTCGTCGCATCGACCGAAGGATCAGCAACGCGCTCACGCGGTTCGTCTAGTTTCTCGACTAGATGCTCTGCGCGAAATTGAACGTCGTTTTCAATCGCGGTGACGATAGGCCCTGGGTCGGCGCTTGGCACGGCTGGGGTAGGCACGGCCGTCGAGATAGGTATTGATGGGGCCACATCGACACTCTTAGTTCCATCGATTATTGGCGCCGGCGGGCCGGTCGCACAGGCACCGAGACCTAAGAGCACAGTTGATAAGGCTAGTCCGCGAAAATTCGTCATACCAATTAATGAAACAACTGACGAAATTTTTCCCATAGCTTCGGCTCCGTGACGGGTACATTCGGCTCCGCTATAGGTAACTCTGATTCTACGCAATTTTCCATCACTGGTAGACCGTGTGGCAACGCGATCGGCACACGGATCGTTCCAGGACATTCTGCCAGGAAAACCGCATCGCCCGCTTCGCTTACCCACGCCCATTCGAGATTATCACTGTTGCCAAATTTAAGCGGTCGAACACCAATCCGTTTCATTATTCCAGTCCAAAGCTTTAACGCGCCACTTGATCCGGTTAGACCGGTTTCTCCATTGTCATCGCGACCGACCCAAACCACGGTCAAATAATTCTCGCCGAATCCTGCAAACCAGCTATCGCGGCCATCGTTCGTGGTCCCCGTTTTGCCAGCCAACGGTAAGCTGCCGGCGAGCTGAACGGTAGCGCTACGCGCGGTGCCACGTTCGACGACTCCCGAAAGCAGATATTGGGTCAGATGGGCAATCGCCGGTTCGGCGACTTGCGTGACGCTCGGTGGGTAACGGGTCAGCATTCGGTTCTGATCATCGGATACCGTGCGGATCGCGCGCAAAGGAACGTGGAAACCGTCGTTCGCGATACCCTGATATAAGCTCGTGACTTCCAACGGCGTGATATCAACTGCGCCCAGAAGGAGCGACGGTAGCTCGATAATATTCTGACTGAAGCCGAGCGATTTCATCCGTTCAATTATTTTCTTGAGACCGATCGCGAGACCGAGATTAACTGTAGCCAAATTATTCGATTGGGCAATCGCATCGCGCAACGCCATTGGGCCGCGACTTTTTCCGTCGTAATTCCTTGGCGACCAAGTGGTGCCGGTTTTAGCCACTAACGTAATAGGCGCATCGTCGATCCTCGACAGCACATTAAATCTTGTCGTCTGCTCAAGCGCCGTGAGATAGATGAATGGCTTCAGTAACGATCCGATCGGGCGACGCGCATTAAGCGCGCGATTGAAGCCAGACGACGAATGATTGCGGCTCCCCACGAGTCCTTTGATTTCAGCTGTTCGCGGGTCTGCAATCACGACTGCGGTCTGCAGCGGTTCGCTCGTAGGTGACTTGCCCTTTTCGATTTCTCGCAAACCCTTGGAGGCGATGGTTTGCGCGATCGATTGTACGTAGGGATCGAGCGTCGTATAGATATTAAGTCCCGCAGTCTCAAGCATCGCGTCAGGGTAATCACGCACTAACTGATCCCGCACTAACTCGATAAAGGACGTGACGTTTTGTTCCCGAAATCCGCGGTTGTCAGCCAGTAGCACCGTCTCTTTAACCGCGTCGTCGAATTCCTCCGCGCTGATTACTCGCTGTTGTAACAGTAACTGGAGTACCGAGTTTCGGCGCCTTTTTGCAGTCTCGAGGTGGCGTTTTGGGTTGTAAGCACTTGGAGCTCTTACCATGCCAACGAGCATCGAGGATTCGGCGATAGAGAGATCAGCTAAGTCTTTCCCGAACAAGAATCGCGCACCGAGCCCGAAACCGTGAATCGCTCGATTACCATCTTGACCCAGAAATATCTCGTTCATGTACGCTTCTAGAATTTCTTCTTTCGAGTGACGACGTTCAAGTGATATCGCCATCAGCGCTTCGCGTAGTTTCCTTAGATAAGATCGCTGACTTGAAAGATACAGATTCTTGATAAGTTGTTGTGTAATCGTACTGCCGCCTTGTTTGATGCTTCCTGCAAAGATGTTATTTGCTAGCGCACGAGCAATACCGATCGGGTCAATTCCGACATGCGAGTAAAAACGCCGATCTTCGACAGCAACAAGCGCTTCAATGAATAATTGCGGCGTACTAGCGACAGTAACAAGCAAACGATCTTCGAATGAAGTTTTGTGAACGCCACCGATCTCGAGCGGCTCCAGACGCGCAATTCGTGCGGCGGAACCGGTCGACACATCAGTTATTGTCGCGACCGACGGACCAGCAAAATTGATTTTTAGACGACGCGCCCGATCCCGCGAGTCTGGATAGTGATAACCGCGCGTGAAGACCTCGACACTATTGTTCGGCAGCGAATACTGGCCCGGTTTGCTGACATTTGACACTCGGGTATATCCGAGCTGAGTTAACCTGACTTGGAGCTCTTCTTGCGTCGTGCGTAAACCAGCATAAAGTTCGAAAGGACTCGCATAAACTCGCGTCGGCAGAGACCAGCTGCGGCTTGCGAACGAATCGCCAACCACGCGATCCAACCAGATACCATAGGCGGCAATCGCTAGAAGCAGCCATAGGACCAGATGTCTGAGGTAAAATCCGAGGATTCGCCAAGCACCTCGCGCTCGATCTGTCCGTCTTCGAGATGTCAATTGGGTTCCGCGGGAATAAAAAAGCCCCACCGTATCCGATGGGGCTCAATTGTGGGGTCACTGACTGATAGATGTGTGGTTTTTAAGCTTCATAAGAGGCCCCAGTTCCAACACAATCTACACTCTAGCCGCCGTGTTTGGCGTCGTATTCGCGCTCCCATTTCTTTGAGAACGCCTCTACTGCCCGTTGCATCGCATCGCGTTTGCGTTGTTCTGCCCGGCGCTTACGCGCCGCTTCCTTACGTGCAGCTATTCTGGCCCGTGCCTCTGCAACCTCGCGTTGCAACCGTTCCTTCTTTTCTCGTTCGGTTGCTTCCGCTTCGGTTACATCAGTTATTACTTTTTTTTGGTAACTTTCTTCTTTGCCGCTGGTTTCTTAGCTACTTTCTTTTTAGCTACCGCTTTCTTTTTTGCAACTTTCTTCTTAGCTACCACTTTCTTTTTTGCAACTTTCTTCTTGGCAACTGCTTTCTTAGCTACCGTCTTCTTTGTAACTTTTTTCTTCACTACTGCTTTCTTCACTACTGCTTTCTTCGCAGTAGATTTTTTTGCCACTGCCGCTTTCTTTTTTGCTTTCGCCATAACAAAAGCCCCCTTTAAATTTTCAGTTGAGATAAAAACGCAACACCACGTTTGCTTATATACATCACAACAACCTGATGTGCAAATAATTATAGTAAAAAAATAGAACGATGAATCGCAATTGTGTCTTCAAAACAACACCGTCTCTAATCGCGTGAAAAATTTCCGATCAACGATTTGCACAAAAATATTTTAAATGCTGATGCGATGTCAGTCATAAAAATTGATCTCGGCGCGTTGCTGAATTTCTTTAACGGCTACTGTAAAGCGTCGCGAATTCGATCAGCGACCTCTGCCACATCGCCGATGCCATCGACGTGGTTGAATTTTAATTGCGATGCGGACTCTGCGATTTTTTTGTAAAAACCAACTAATGGTTTAGTTTGCTCATGGTATACGCGTAATCGTTCTCGAACCGTCGCCTCAGAATCGTCATCACGCTGAATTAATTCCTCGCCAGTTTGGTCGTCCTTACCACTGACTTTCGGTGGATTGAACTCAATGTGGTAGCTTCGGCCGGATCCAGGATGAATTCGGCGTCCTGACATGCGACGAACAATTTCATCATCGTCGACTACGATCTCGATCACTCGATCGATTTCAACGTTCGCCGCTTGCAAACCTTGCGCTTGCGGGATCGTTCGAGGAAATCCGTCAAATAGGAATCCTGACTCACAGTCGGGTTGTTCTAGTCGTTCAGCGACGAGTCCGAGTATGATTTCGTCAGAAACTAAGCCCCCCGAGTCCATAACTTTTTTGGCCGCGGTCCCCAAAGCCGACCCTGCAGCCACCGCCGCGCGCAGCATGTCGCCAGTCGAGATCTTCGGAATATTGCACGCCTCACAGATGTAATCTGCTTGCGTGCCTTTTCCGGCGCCTGGCCCCCCTAACAAGATGACTCGCATATTTCCTCCTCCGAATCCGGTAGTATTAATCTATCTATTACTGAGTAAATTCTAAGCGCGCTTGTTCAGCGCCTACGTATTTGAACGTTACCGACGAACCGTGATTACATGAAGCTAGATTTCGAACAGCAAACGACCCTGCTGAACATTACCGCCTACTCCGTCGCCGGTATCACGGTCGCAGGTCAGCATCTCATCGAACCTTTCATTGTATGCGGCAACGAATTATTCACCGATATATTGCCGTCCAAAGTTACTGAAATCGGACCCTCGCATATTCAAAAAATTGTCGACCTTGGCCAAAGCATCATAATTATCGGCACCGGGACGAAGCAAATATTTCTCGACGGACACATCCTACAATGCGCGCACGCTGCACGAGTCGGGGTTGAAGTCATGAGTACTGCTGCCGCTTGTCGCAGTTTCAACGTATTGGTGGCAGAAAATCGCGCGGTGGTTGGTGCGTTCTACATGCCTTAACGAAGTTTTCCCTATGTCTCCGAAAACATCGCATCCATGGAAAACCCGTCGCGTTCCATCAACAGACGGAGCCGTTTAAGCGCTTCTATCTGGATCTGACGAACGCGTTCGCGAGTAACGCCGATCTCGTTACCGACTTCTTCAAGCGTTGAAATTTCGCGACCATAGAGTCCGAAACGTCGTTCCAACACCGAGCGTTGCTTTTCACTCAGTTGTCCCATCCAACTATCTAAATGCCGTTGCACATCTTCATCTTGAAGTAACAGCGACGGATCCAAGTTTTGCTCATCTGGGATAGTGTCCAGCAGCGAACGATCGGAATCGCGTTCCGCGGGCACGTCCACGGACGTTATCCGTTCGTTTAAGCCAAGCATTCGCCGCACATCTTCAAGTGGTCGGTCTAACATTTCAGCGACGTCTTCGGGGCTGGGCTCACGGTCTAATTTTTGTGCTAATTGGCGCGCCGCACGTAAATAGACGTTAATTTCTTTTACGACATGGATTGGCAGACGTATCGTTCGCGTTTGATTCATTAAACCACGTTCTATCGTTTGCCTGATCCACCACGTCGCATACGTTGAGAATCGGAACCCCCGTTCGGGGTCAAACTTCTCTACGGCGCGCATCAGACCGAGATTGCCTTCTTCTATGAGGTCTAATAACGCCAATCCTCGATTCATGTAGCGTCGTGCGATTTTAACGACTAGACGAAGATTGGATTCGATCATGCGCGTGCGCGCCGCTTCATCCCCC
>JAQCEL010000088.1 GCA_027618655.1 Pseudomonadota bacterium
CATTCCTGAATTGGAATTGACTGCCGAGCCCCCTTTAGACTCATTTCATATTGGAAGAGGCTGCGACAGTACTAATTCGGAGATCTGAGTTATATTCCCCCAATATTTGGGAGATAGTTATGAAGACTCAGAAACAGCAACTCAGCGTGTTATTGCCACTACTACTCGGTTTGCACGTGTGCGCTAGCGCCGCGCAGGATGAGCAGACCGGCACCACCCACAAACATTACGACGAATCGCCCGCCGCGCAAACGCCGGGTCCGAACGGTGAACTGGCACCACGCCTGCAGAACTTAGGCGACCACGTTTTTCCTGTCAGTACGAAGAATGCCGACGCCCAGGCTTTTTTTAACCAGGGTCTGAATCTCTCCTACGCATTCAATCATGCTGAAGCCCGGCGCGCCTTCCGCGAAGCCGCGCGCCTTGATCCGACACTGGCCATGGCCTATTGGGGACAGGCGCTCGTGCTGGGCCCAAATATCAACGCCCTGATGGCGCCGAACGAAGAACCAGACGCCTTGGAAATGGTGCAAAAAGCCGCGTCGCTCGCAGCAACTGCCAGCCCGCGTGAAAAAGCTTTGATCGAGGCTTTGTTGAAGCGTTATTCCGGCGATGCCGAGCAGCGTGCCACCAATGACCAGGCCTACGCAGCAGCGATGCGCGCGGTACACACGCAGTTTCCGCAGGACCATGACATCGCTGTGCTGTACGTAGAGTCAATGATGGATCTGCGGCCTTGGGGCTACTGGATGCCCGATGGCCGGCCCCATGAGGGCACGGCCGAGATAGTCGCTTTGCTCGAGCAAGTCATGGCCTACAATCCCAAGCATCCAGGGGCGCTGCACCTGCACATCCATCTACTCGAACCAACCCCCACACCCGAGCGCGCCGAGCGCTCAGCCGACACTCTGCTGCGCCTGATGCCAGCGGCCGGACATATGGTCCATATGCCTTCGCACATCTATCAACGTGTAGGGCGTTATGGCGATGCAATGGTGTCCAATCAGCTTGCCATGGCGGCTGACGAGGACTACATCACCCAATGCCGTGCGCAGGGCCTCTACCCGATGGCCTACTATCCGCACACCATTCACTTCCTGTGGTTTGCGGCGATGTTCGATGGCCAGCTCGCTGCCGCCCGCGAGGCCGGTCGCAAGGTCGCCAGTAAGATCGATGACGCCACATTGACTGAGATGCCGATGCTGGCTGGTTTCCGTGTGGTGCCCTATTGGACCTTGGTGCGCTTCGGTCTGTGGGACGAAATGCTGAAAGAGCCGGCCCCGCCCGCCACTAACGCATATTTGACCGGTGCCTGGCAGTACGCACGCGGCCAGGCGTTTGCCGCGACGGGGCGTCTTGCCGAAGCTAAAACCGAGCTGGCGGCACTCGAAAAAACGCTACTTGACCCGACCATGGAGCAACCCTTGTTCTCGCCCAACACTGCAGGCGCGATCCTGAGCGTGGGTGCGCCGTCTCTGGCCGGCGAGATCGCCGCGGCCGAAAAACGCTTCGATGATGCAGTTGCCCATCTCGAGCGTGCGGTCAGACTTGAGGAAGCGCTGGTTTACACCGAGCCATCGGAATGGGCCTTCCCGCCGCGTCACGCGCTCGGTACGGTGTTGCTCGCTGCCGGCCGCGCCGGCGAGGCGGAAAACGTGTTCTGGCAAGACTTAAAACGCCACCGTGAAAACGGCTGGGCCTTGACCGGTTTGCTGCAGGCTTTGCGCGCGCAGAACAAAGCAGCTCTCGCGGCGGTGGTTGAGAAGCGTCTCGCAGCGGCTTGGGCGCGGGCCGACGTTAAACCGGGCGGTGCACGGATCGGATACGCCCTCGCTAAAACCACGGGGCAGTAAGCGCGCTGGACGGCCGAATGGCGATAGGGTCCGACTGCCAATATCCGCGATACGCCGATCGCGGAGCCCGCGCTGACCCGTCGGCGAGAGTCGCGATAAAAAATGTCGAACGACGAAGTGGGGCTGCCGCGCTGAAACGCGATGAGCGGCCCTGCGCCTATCTCCACATAGGCCATTCGCAATAAGCCAACGTTGACGAACTGCTTGCGTTCATCCCAACGTGATTTGTTGATAGTGCTGCAGTACTCCACTCTTGGGCGAAGCGCCGCATAACCGTGTCTGGCCTTTTCGAACCGCATGGTCCGTATGATGCCGGGTTAAACAATCGCGTACCGCGAGATGAGCCTACTGACTGCGCAAGGAACCCATGATCTGGTCGGCGGTAGCACGCAACAATGCGCGTTCCAAAGAAATAGAAGGAAAGAAATAGAAGGACACCCATAATAAATTTCTTACGCTATTTTCATGAGTGTCCTGAATCGCGTCTGCGAGACGCGCGACCACGGTATGGCGAAGATCCTAAAGTGGCTGACAATACCCCGACACCTAGATGGAACCGAGTGTCGGGGCGAACTTGAGCACGGACGGTCACGTGCGGTTAATGAGTACATAAAAGCGATCCGCTTCGGTCTTTTATCTGCATGTGATTAATATGCGCTGGACTTCACTGCGGGCGCAGCCGACCAGGGAGCCTCAGCAGACTCCCTGGGTCGCCACTCTTAGCTGGGTCTCGTTACGGACCGACCGGGAAGTTGGTCGCTAAATTCGGGATGATCAATTCTTCGCCGAATCCACATGTCGGATGCTCAAAGCTATTCGTCGTAGGCGGGTTGTTGAGTATCAAATTGTCGTTGGTGAAGCCATCGCCTACTCCACCAGGAATGTTGTCGAGACCGAGCGCATCGCGGACCCTCCACGCAATGATGTGATCGGTACACGACGTGTCTCCACTGACACCAATAGCCCCAACCATTTCGCCATCTTCGTTGTACATAGCCAAACCACCGCCGAAGACATTCACGCCGCCAATCTTACTGCCAAGCATTGGATCATTGGCTTGTCCGTTATTCTTCGCATTGCCTTTATACGCGACGCTAGTGTCCACTGGGTTGCTGAACTGTAGACCAAACAAACTACCACCTGGCTACACCAAGCCATATAGGTTTCCCGAAGCCAACGCCCGTCCGACACCGACGTTAGGAAATACATTTTCCAGACTGAAGGCATTAGCCGTGTTGGCCTTCTGACCAGATATTGCACGGCTTCCTTCCCACTGGCTTGCGCGGCCGGGCCCGCTGAAGGCGACGGCGCACACGATACCATCACGATTCACAATCGTGCCCCACATGTGATTGCCTAAGCCGCCGTTCCCACCGCTACCGACTACGACGGAAAGCTGTGTCTGCAGTTCGGAGTGACTGGGCAAGCCTTTGCACGCGCTTCTTTCTTTGCTATTGCCTTTGTCAGCCAACACGGCGACCGAAGTAACGGCTAGACAGCCACCGAGTACGACACTTGTTAGAAATTTTCTATTCATAGGAGTTTTTCCTCTTTTTGCCGTTTATTAATTTTGGGCGCAACAACTACCGACGGTCACATCGTTTAAACATCAGTTATTCTTTATACGCATAGCATCGCCGGAGTTTGTCCCTGCAAGCCGTCGGCGAATCTCGACGGCAACTTCAAGGTAGCATATTAGTAAGCCGAGGCTGCATATTCCAGCCCGTGCCGATCACCGATTCCGATCAACCACTGGAAGAAATAAAAGAAGTAATAAAAGGACACTCACAATCACTAGTGTCCGGTTAATTATTGAACAAATTCAGTTGGTTAGAAAGCATGTCATCCTCTAAAGTGTACGTGGTGTCGAAAATGTCCTTGTTTAAAGGGATTTTCTCGAAAAGGGTGACGGAAAATACCTGTAACAAAGTGTAGAGCGAAGCATCCAGGTTGAGTTTCTTCTTGATGATGGCCACAAGCACATATACCGACACGGCGACCCAGATCTGCGCCTTCACGGCGTTCTCTGACGTGCCGTAAAACTTTTTGATACGCAGGTGCTGTTTGATTCCACTTGAAAAACAATTCGACCTGCCAGCGCGCTTTGTACAGTGCACAGATGGTGGTCGGCGAAGGGCCAAGCAGATTGGTCAGGAATACCAAGGTTTTTCCTGTCTCGGGATCTTTAGAAGCGAATGCGTCGCAGATGGAGCGGGTATTTCTTTTGACTGTAAAACCCGGACAACGCCACCACCTGGTCGCAGTCAATGCCTTGCGCACGATCGCTCGGCCCCGAATAGACCCTCCGAAAGTCGGCATTCGATTTGGCACGGGTGACGAAAAATGCGCCGGCTTGATGCAGCATGAACAGCCGTTCGAAATCGACGTAGGCGCGATCCATGACGTAGATTGCCGCGGGTTCCGGAATCATCAGGTCGAGCACGTTTACATCGTGCAGTTTGCCATCGGAAATGTGGATAAACCTCGGAATATTGCCGCGCAGATCCAGCAGCGTATGCATCTTGACCGCTGCTTTGGTGCTGCGAAATGGTGCCCATGGAAACAACGACAGGCGAAGATCTATGGTTGTCGAGTCCAGGGCATAAACCGTGTTCGACAGATCCAGTCCAAGATCCTCTTCCGCGTAAAGTTTGCGGGCTTGGGTGATCAGCCGTTGCGCGAACTCGGCGTAGATGCGCCAGTCCGTTCGTTCGCTGGCATCTGCCAGCGTAGAGCGTCTGATGGGCGAACGAATGCCCATATGGTACAGCTTGGCCGACTGTGCGCAGAGGCACGCTTCGATGTCGCGCAGACTTTCCCGGTAGGTCAACTGCGCAAATGCCAGAACGCGAAAATGTTCGGCGCAAGGAAGCGTGCGAATGCGGTGATTGCCTCCGTAACGCGCGACGATCCGCGTAAACGTCGTCCATGGCTGGAAGTCCATCAGTTGGGCAAACAGGATTTTGCCGGTGTACATCGTGATCGCTCCGAAGATTTATCTCCGGACGATGGCCCGAATGCGCTTTTGCATTCAAGTCGACACCACCAAAATTTATCGAATAACGGATATTATTCATGCGGTTACATGGGTCACCAGCTCAGTTAACCGGACGATAGTGACTCACAATAAAGTTTTTGCGATATTTTCCTGGGTGTCCTCTAGTAGAAATTTTGACACGCAGGGGCTACGGATTTATCTAGATTGCGACAGCCTATTTAATTCGCATGCCCACTTACTGCGGCCGCTTGCTGCTTGCCTAGAGATTGGGCGATGAGTGTTTTAATCGCCGCAAGTCGCGTCAACTAAATATGCTGCCAACGAAATCGCTAGAGAGACGGATTATCGATCGGCAATCCCAACCTCACTCGACCATACGCCGCGCCGTTAACATCCCAGTTATGAGTAAAGTGGCGTGTGGCTGCTGACATGTCGCGGTAGCTGCGGGCTAGCGGATTACTCTCGTACACGCCGCGGCCCATTGCAGCATCCCAAATAGCATTCGCACTGCGCCACGCTTGGAGGCCGACAAAATTCGCTTGTGCGCGATATTTCGTGCGTTGCTCGCTCGTCGGCATTGTCCCTTCGGTTGCGTGGGTAACGATCTCATCGCAGGTTACCCGTGCGATCGCGCGTGCGGCAGCGAGGCATACAGCTGCCTCAGCAACCTTTAGGTGCTGTGGCACTTCGTTACGCGTGACCTTACCTGACATGAGCGCTTTGTGGCCGGCGATAAAGTCTTCGTAGTGCGCGAGCATGCCGGTGGCGATGCCAAGCGTTGCACTGGTAATAAAAATCCCGAACTGCATATAGCTTGGTAGCTGATACATAGCCGCGGTATTTACGTAATTACCTGGCGTTGGTCCACCCTTGAGGTGGTCAATCGAAAGCGTCATGTGCTGCGGGATGAATACATCGGTAACTGCAATGTCGTTACTACCGGAGCCTTTAAGTCCCATTGCATGCCAAGTGTCGATGATGTCGAAGGTGCCATGCTGCATCATGAAATAGCGTTCTTCGTCTTCGCCGTTTGTAGTTTCTACCATGCCGGAAAGAATGCACCAGTCGCAACCGTCGACGCCGCTGACGAACGGCCAACGGCCGGTCAGTCGATAGCCACCGTCAGCTTTGCGCGCTTTACCACACAAGGGGATCAAGATCCCAGCCAGTAGACTTTCCGGTTTTACGCCCCAGATCTCATCTTGTGCCGCGATCGGCCACTGCGACAACATAAAATTGTGCCCGATGTATTGCGCGAGGCTCCAGGCTGTCGATCCACATGCGCTACCAATATGCGTGAGAATTTCAACTGCGCCGAATAAGTGACCTTCGCAACCACCATAGCGCAACGGTTGAAGTAGGCGTGCTACACCGGCGCGTTCAAGATCGTGCTTTGTCTCAGGCAGAATGCGTCGGAGTTCCTCGGTTTGTTCAGCCCTTGCGCTGATTATCGGGACAAGGTCCCGGGCACGCTGAACGAGCTCATCATAACTACCAACAGGTGCCATTCGATCGCCATTGACTTGCACTGGAGGATATAGATGTTGATGACATATTCCACGCCTCGAAGAAATCAGCTAACTCGCGGCCCTGGGGACATTGATCCGAACTAGCGCGGCGCGAGACTCGTCCATCAATCGCGATTGAAGCACAGATGGTAGTAAGGCGCTAGGTTTACCTGCAGCACGTTTGCTTAACCTCCTACGCGCTGATTAGCGCGCCTTGGATGCGTTAAAGCGGCCTGGATATTTAATTCCCATGGCCGCTCGCTGCCACCCTACAGATTTGACAGCTAGCGTATTGCGCTACGCAAGTTGCCTTCAATGAATATACAGTCGTCGCCAGTATGCCGAGTCAATCAATTCGTCAACGCGGAAATCCACAGATCGGAAAAAGGCGAAACACGATTGCGCTTCAGGTGACTGGGGCTCGTCCTCAAAAATATTCGGAGAAGAAGTCGTCGGCCAGTTCGTAGCTTTTCAGCCAGCGTTTGAGCGCGCGAATGTCTTGGAAATTCCTGAGATCTTCGCGGATTTCAGCGATCTCAATTTCCAGGTGTTTTTTATCCTTTTTCAGAGTGGACATAATTTTCTTCGGCGTGATTAATTCAAACGGAGCGAATCCGGCGGCAATCCCTATGTCTAGCTCAATGTCCTCTATTTCCCGTTTCAGTTCCTGCGACTGGCGTTGCAGGATTTTGTTGAAATAGGTGAGGCGATCTTCGTTGATCGAATCGATTGCGCTCTGGTCGATTTGCTCCACGGTGAGTTGCAGCTCCAGCAATTTCAGCAAGTCGCTGTTTTTATACGCGACGGTAACTTTTTGCATCAAATCGGTTTTGCGGTCGCGCTCCTCGGGATCTTGTTCTCTGTCCGGGTGCAAGGCGCCGACCAATTGTCGGTAGACCGCCCTGATCGACTGGCTGATTTTGCTCTCTTCCTCTTTCTCGAGCTGTTCCTTGGCCAGTTGGCGAGCAGTTTTCTTGCGCCTGGGGCGTTGTTCTTCCGCGATGCGCTCCTGTTCATCCAGAATGCCGCGCAGTCTCTCCGCTGTACCAAACGGGTCATCCATATCCAGATCAACATCGTCAGGATCAAGATCAAACTCCTCGTCGAAAATTGCGCGGAATAGATCCTCGCCCATGGTCTGCATCTGCGCCTGCTCGTCATCAAAGGCGATATCGCTGTGGCGATTCGCGATGGGTTTCAGGTCGTCCCGCCCATGGTCGTTAATTAGCTCATCACAGATATCCGAGATGATCTGGCTGACTTTTTCTTTTTGCAGCCGCGTAAAGTGATTGCCAAAGCAGTAGCCGTCGAGTAGTTCAACCATCTGCGCCTGGAAACCGGCGAAGCTGTCGCGCAGCGGTTGGAAGCTTTTCAGCACCTCGGCCTGGTAATTTGGAATGAGTTCCTGCCATTGCGCGAGTAGCTCGCGTTGGCGGTCGATCCTGGCGATCAGGGTGTTGAACTTTTTTTGCGCTGGCGTGAGCTTATTAGCTGGCTTAGCCGTACTTATCCGCAACGATTGAGGGCTGTTGGTTTTCATCGGGAATTCTCTAAACCGTTGGGTACTTCAGATGAAGGCAAGCTTATTACCGTCGATATGTCGCAGCGGCTAAACAACATTGCGGCCGGCGAATCCGTCGTCGTTGATCAGGAAATTCTTCGCGGACAGTATATTATTTCCGCATGTCCGCATACTCCGGCGCGCTTACTGCGTCCCGGAGGATCGGGCAATGCGTGCGTCACCGTCCTCGAGTCGATTTAATTAAATATACTGTCACCGAAATCGCTAATTAAATATACTGTCACCGAAATCGCTATTCGCGCAAACCGGCTTGGCGCATTAGCGGTAAAACTTTTTCGCCGAAGTATTTCATTTCTTCGTAGTAGTCCAACCACGAAAGCACGATACCGTCGATGCCTAATTTATGCAGTTTCAGCATTTTATCGACCACTTGCTCAGGCGTGCCGATGAGGTGGTAGCCACCCCAGCCAGCAACAAATCGCGAAGCCAAATTCCTAACCGTGTCTTTGCCACCGAATGAACTACTTTCAATGCCAAGCAAGGCCATGATGTTATCCGCACCTTCCCAATCACCTTGGGCAAGAATACTTTGATACAAAGCTTGGGCTTCCTCTTCGGTGTCGCGACAGCAGACTAACGCCATCGTCATAAAACCACATTCACGCTTGTAGCCGGCGGCCCGTTTTGACACATCATCCATAATGGCCTTCGCTTCATCATCGGTCGTGATGGTAAGGAAATTAAAATCGACGTGTTTCGCGGAGAACTCACGCCCAGCGTCCGAGCTACCTGCATTAATTAATGTGGGATAGGGCTGTTGGACTGGTTTCGGCAACAAAAACCCGCCCTTGATTTCGTAGAAGTCGCCTTTATGGTCGAAGTCTTGCTCGGTCCAACTTCGCTTGATTACCGTTAACCACTCGTCGGCCATCCGATAGCGTTCGTCATGGTCTAGTAATTCAATACCCAACATTTCAATTTCCGGACGAAACCAACCGCAAACAATATTGAGTCCGAATCGACCGGCCGAAATATTGTCGATACTCGAGCTTTGCTTAGCTGCCAGCATGGGATGCACCGTTGGAACATGTGAGGTTGCAAACACCATGATGCTTTCGGTGTTACACGCCATTGCGGTGGCCCAGGTGTAGACCTCGAGATTGTCTTGATTGAATTTTGTCGTGCCGCCGAAGTGCTTCCAGCGACCCACCGGCACCAGGAGTTCCAAACCAAGCTGGTCGGCCAACTTACTAATTTTGACGTTGTGTTCGTAGGTCGGCACAAACGTCGTCGCTGCGTGCGTCATCGTGCAACCGTTGGAACAGTTCTGCCCAAACGTCCCCAGCTTGAGCTTGTTGTTATTGAACACCGGCACGTTTTGCCGGCGCCACTGGTGGATGTCATCAGGGTGTATTTGGCTTGCCATTCAATCTTCCGTCAATGCAGGAAAGTTCACTATCGTTCGGCCTATTATACGCAGCCGAATGTCAATTAAAGGAAACCGATTTATTTGTTTAGCACGTGAGCTCCCCCGATAGGTCATTGCGCTTTGGGAATTCCTTGTTCGCAATGTAATTTACCCGCTACCATGGCCGCCTAGCTTAGTGCCAGCTAAAGGAATTTGTCATGACTGTGTCGCCCGCCAATCGCTGTCGCATCGAACGATTGCTCGACGATCGAATCCAAGACGGGATATTCCGGATCCACCCGAGCGCATTCACTGAAGAAGATATTTTCGCGCTCGAGATGCAGAAGATATTCGAATCGACCTGGATATTTATTGGCTTAGAAAGCGAGGTCGAAAATCCGCACGACTATGTCACGCGTGAAATCGGTCGTCGTTCGGTAATACTTACCCGCGACCAACAAGGTGCTTTGCACTGTTTTATTAATAGCTGTAGCCATCGCGGGACGATGTTGTGCCCGCTGGCAAGCGGCAATAAGAAGTTACACGTTTGCCGCTACCACGGCTGGACCTACGATAGTTCGGGGCGCAACGTCGGCGTGACTTATCGTGACGACGGCCAGTATCCGCCTGAATTCGATACTGACGATCGCCATCTCACCGCTGTCGCACAGGTAGATAGCTATCGGGGTTTCGTTTTCGCGTGTTTGTCTGACGACGTTCCAGCGCTTCACGAACACTTAGGCGATGCACGATTAATGCTCGATCTCGTCGCCGATCAAGCACCAGACGGATTGGAATACATACCCGGCGCCGCGACCTATACGTTTGATGCGAATTGGAAAATGCAATTCGAGAACGGCTTAGACGGCTACCATTTTCCGACCACCCACGCGGCGTTCGTCAACATTGTTAAGAGTCGCGCACCGCTGCCGGTCCCGGATCATCTCGCCGATATTATCTCTGATCCGGATCCTATTGCCGCAGGCACGATCAGTTTTCCGCGCGGTCACGCGATGTCATGGTCCGTGGGAGCGCCCGGACAAGGTGCGGAGAATCGACCGCTTACGCGCGACCGTGAGATATTCGAGACAGTCCGACAAAGCGTCGATAAAGCGCGCTTGAATTGGATGCTCAGGCAACGCAACCTCACGATTTTTCCGAACCTACAAGTGATCGATATTCAATCCATGCAGCTGCGAACCTGGCAACCCTTGGCCGTGAATCAAACACGCATGACCTCACACTGCCTCGCACCGAAAGGCGAATGTGCCGAAGCGCGTCGCTTCCGTATTCGTCAATACGAAGAATTCTTTAACTCCGGCGGCCTTGCGACCTCAGACGACAACGTGATGTATGAATATGGGCAGCGAGGCTTTGCATCGAACAGCACCGCGCCTGCGCATCCCTATGCCCGCGGTCTTGGTTCACCGCCCGCCCCGGCCGAACAATTTGCAGCGCTCGGCTTACAAGACGCAGTGTGTACTTATAACCGAGCAGGACTGACATTCGGTGATGAGACTGGGATCCATAGCGGCTACCGTGAATGGCATCGCCTGCTCATGGCGAATAATGCGTGAAGCGGGAATAACTCAACTAGCACGTCAAGATGAATACTCATGAGTGACCTCGAAGCAACCCAAATCGCGACCACCTTACTCAACCACCACTGCAGCTTTCTCGACGACCGCGCATGGGACGAGTGGCTAGCGCTTTACCATACGGACGCCGTGTATTGGGTTCCCGCGTGGCGTGATGAAACGAGCGAGACGACCGATCCGAATTGCGAGATATCGCAAATTTATCACGCGCACAAGAGCGCACTCGAAGAGCGCGTCGCACGTATCCGCTCCGGCAAATCTGTCACCGCCATGCCGTTGCCGAGAACCACGCACTTCACAACAAATGTCGTTGCGCATCGAGTGATGCCGAATGAGATCGAAGTCCGTGCGAACTGGATGGTTCAGGTTTATCAAGCGCGAACCACAAAACAATACGTCAATTTTGGCCACTGCGAGTTAACCTTGACGCAAGCTAACGATGCTTGGTTGATCGCAAAGATAATTATTCATCTCAAAAATGATCTTATTCCGGCACTGATCGATTTCTATACGCTGTAGCGCGCGATTGCCCACACGGGCCTAGGGATCGGCATTCCTTGGTCTCGCTAGATGCTTTGCGCGGCTACAAACGGATCACTTATTAATCGCTCATTTTTTCAGGGTTTGCCCCCAGCCGTGATGTCCGCTTGCCCATGCGATCTCTTCAGGTGTTGAGTCCCTACCCAGAATTTTATTGCGATGTGGAAATCTGCCGAATCGTTTGATCACCTCGCGGTGTTCTTTCCCGCTTTTAACGCAGCTTTGCGTAAGGCTTTTGAAGCCTGGCGCGGCTAGTTCGTCGAGTATCTGAAAATAAGCGACACACTTATCTTGCACCTCAAGGTCTTCGCCATGCTCAAACGGCAAATAGAACATGAGCCTTTCAATAAATTCGACTTCTAGATCGAAGCCCTTGGCGATGCTGTTCTCGGCGATTGCAAACGCGCGATGATCAGATCCGAACGCACGCGCCTGGCCGCGATAAATCATGCGGGTGATCTGGTCGAACAAAATAATCAACGCCAGCGAACCACGCGCGCTACTCGTCCAGTGATCCAAATTCCCGACAATCGCTTGTTCAAGCATCGAAGAGAATTTCTCGATGATCTGATGATCAAATTCTGCCGTCGTGTTGAACCACAACTTAAATTGCTCTGCCGCCTTGACCGGATCCCCTGGCTCTTCAGTAAACCAAAATCTTAGAAGATCTTCGTGATCGAATTCTGGCGAGCCGACGGTCACTCGGGTCATGGACTTAAGCGATCAATCATCGTTGCATAATCGTCGAGTACTTTGAGCGCACCGTCGCGATCCACGTCGGCTAACGGCAGCAACACCCTGTTCGCGCCAGCTTTCACCATGCGTTCGAGACGCTCGGGGTCAAAGCCATCGCGCTGTTTCACTTCGGCCAAGACGGTAACATCAAGACTGGCTGGGTCGCGGCCGCGCTCGCGCATCGCATGTTGAATATCGGCGAGCGCCGCTGGCACGTCTTCAAGCAATCCTTCGATCGGCATCCAACCATCGCAATACTCCGCAATCCGCGCGGGAACATATTTCGAATAGGCACCCATCAGGATTGGCGGGCCGCCGGCTTGCAAGGGCTTTGGCCAACTCCACATCGGCGGAAAATCGACGAACTCACCATGAAACTCGGGTTCGTCGTTGTTCCAGATTTCTTTAATCGCAAGCACGCGTTCACGGGTGATTTTCCAACGATCTTTAAAAGTCACCCCATGGTCTTCCATTTCTTCGACATTCCAACCCGCGCCAATGCCAAATATCAGCCGCCCACCGGATAATCGATCGAGCGAAGCAGTGGCTTTCGCCATGTTGATGGCATCGTGTTCCGGGATCAGCGTCACCCCGGTACCTAGTTTGAGCGTCTGCGTTACCGCAGCCGCCATACTTAATGCGACGAATTGGTCGTGGCAATGCCAGTACATGGGATCGAGATCGCCACCGCCGATGAAAGGCGTGCGCCGGCTCGTCGGGATGTGCGTGTGCTCGGCGTAGAACAGCGACTCGAAGCCGCGTTCTTCTAGTGCCGGGCCAAGGTCTTGAGGTTCAATGCTGGTATCAGTCGGAAACGTAACGATGCCGAAATCCATGAGTCACTCCTGAAGTTGCGTTACTCTGGCATGAAGGTACTAAGTGCCCTCGATTCTAACGGCTTGGTATCACTTTCACATCACTGTGAATTTGGCGCGGCTTGGGGGTGTCGACAGCGACTTTCTCAGCCAAGTTGTTTTGGGTTATAACTGATCCGAACTGTGCTCGATTTCTTTAAGAGCACAATAGCTTTGAGGACAGGCCATGGATTTATCATACGGGAGCGTCTACGAAACTTTCCGCGCAGAAGTCCGCGCGTTCTTACAAGAACACGGACACGAAGCGCCGACCAATCAGCGTGATTACCGTTCGGAGAAAGCCCTTGCCTGGCAAGAGCAACTTATTAAACAAGGCTATACCGCGCGCACCATACCGAAGAAGTACGGTGGCTTCGGCGCAGAACCCGATATTCTTAAAACACGCATCATTGCCGACGAGTTCGCCGCTGCAAAAGTCACCAGCGGCATCGGCGGGCAAGGGATCGCCATGCTCGTTCCCACGTTGCTGGAACTCGGCAGCGAAGCGCAACGCTGCGAGATTATTCCGCCGACCTTGCGCGGTGAATTATTTTGGTGTCAGGGTTACTCAGAACCGGATGCGGGAAGCGACTTGGCGAGTTTGCGCACGAACGCGTATCTAGATGGTGATGAGTGGGTGATCAATGGCAGCAAAATATGGACGAGCTCCGCGCACTTTGCCGATTGGATGTTTTGCCTCGTGCGTACCGAACCAGACGCACCTAAACACGATGGGATTTCATTTCTATTATTTCGCATGGACACACCAGGAATCGACGTGCGACCCCTGCACGATATGACGGAAACGCGTAATTTCAACGAAGTGTTCTTTACCGACGTGCGCGTACCGGCCGGACAAATGGTCGGCGAACGCGGCCAAGGTTGGCGGGTGGCGAATACGATCCTCGGGCATGAGCGTGAGTTGCTCGGCGATCCCAACGTTGCGCTAACGCGTTTGAATAATTTAATCCAATTAATGCGCACGGAAACGATTGATGGTCGTCGGGTCATTGATATGCCGGTATTTCGCGATCGCGTGATGCGCATTCAAGGCAAAGTGATGGCCATGCGCTTTAATGATTTACGCTTACTCTCGGCCAAAATTAACCAACAGTCCGCGCCACTCGCACGCATGATTGTGAAACTCCAAGGCACCGAGCTACGCCACGAGTTAGAAAAACTCGCCATCGATGTCATGGGCGAATTCGGGCTCGCTTACGGCGACAACGAATACTTACGCGGCGACGGTTTGTGGCAATGGAATTATATGTATTACCTAGGGCTCATTATTGGCGGCGGCACATCGCAAATTCAGAAAAATATTATTAGCGAGCGCGGATTGAACATGCCAAAGGAACCTAGAGTGCAGGCAAAGGCGGGGAATGCGTAATGGACTTCGGATTATCAGAAGAACAAATGGCGCTGCAAGACAGTATTAATCGTTACTTGGATGGACAGGCCGGTTTGGAGCAGCTGCGGAGATTCGTCAAGGATGGAGATTGCCGTCACGTGTGGGACGGCTTG
This sequence comes from Pseudomonadota bacterium, assembly GCA_027618655.1. Taxonomy (GTDB): domain Bacteria; phylum Pseudomonadota; class Gammaproteobacteria; genus UBA11873. The sequence goes on from JAQCEL010000088.1 coordinate 14,541, forward strand.
ATCGAACTGGGCGTTGGCTCCCTACTCCTCCCAGAAGCAGACGGCGGACTCGGCCTCGCGATCCTCGACGCAGCACTCGTCGCCGAATGTCTCGGCGCACATGTCACCCCTACTCCGTTCATTGGCTCCGCCGTGATTGCACCGCTCGCCCTTCGACACGTCGATCCGGGATTGCGATCTAAATTCTTGAGCCCGTTGTGTGACGGCACAATCACGGCTGGCGTTGCGCTGAGCGAACTCGCCGGCGCGCGCGGCCAAGCTGAAGTGACAGCAACGGACAGCAAGCTTTCCGGACAAAGCTTATTCGTGCTCGACCCGCGAGCGGATATCGTGCTGGTTGCGACGAACACCCGGGCACTGTATCTCGTAGAAGCGGGTGCCGATGGGCTGCAGCAACTCGTACACACCACCATCGATCGAACGCGCAGCTCCGGCGAGATACGGCTCGACAATACGCCAGCGCAATTAATTAGTGCGGATCCAGCGGTCGCTGAAAATTTACTCGACATCGCAAGAGTGATGTTAGTCGCAGACACACTCGGTGCTGCCCAACACATGCTGAACGCCGCAGTCGCTTACGCCAAGGAACGTAAACAGTTCAACCGGGTGATCGGTTCGTTCCAGGCCGTGAAACATATGTGCGCTGAAATGGCCGCCGAACTCGAACCGTGCCGCGCGATGATGTGGTATGCCGCCTACGCGCTCGACGAATTACCGCATGAAGCGCGCCTCACCGCCTGCCATGCTAAAGCGCATGTGGCGGAAGCGGGCACGTTCGTGGCGCGCACTGCAACGGAAGTCCATGGCGGCGTAGGCTTTACCGATCTCCTTGGCTTGCACTACTGGTTCAAACGGATCGGATTTAACCGCCAGGCCTTAGGTGCGCCGGAGCTCGTTCGCGAAGAGGCGGTCAAGCTTCAAGAAGCGATGGCCTAAGCCTGATTGCGAACAAGCGAGCGATTTACACTCCTAGATCACACTCTGGGGATGACTTCTTTGACGAGCAATTCCAAAGATTTCATCACCTGCCCGTTCGACTGTCCGGGAAATTGCATGCGCAGGATCACGTTATCGATGCCGGCATCGTCCCGGTAACGGCGCAATTCCCGCGCACAAAACTCCGGGTCGCCAATGATATGTCGATCTTTCCGGAACCTCTCCGACTCTAAATATTCATCATTGGGATCGGTCACTAAGCGCCTAGAACCGTCCGGATTTTTATCATAGAACGGCAGGTATGGCGGACAGTAAACGTTGCGATAAATGTGCGCGAAATGTGGCTGCACTTCGCGCCACGCGGTTTCGCTATCTTCCGCTACATAGAATTCTCGGATCAACGCGCGCGGATAGTCGGCCGGGTTGCGTCCCATCGCCGTCAATGCGTTCGTGTGGTCAGAAAATTCCTGCTTCGTTTCTTCAATCGTGGTGAGCAGCGAAATGAGCAAGGGATGACCAGCTTCGGCGATCTCGCGGCGCGCCTTCGCGGAGACCGCGCCTAACCACACGGGTGGCGGTCGCTGAACTGGCAAGGGCGACAAACGCGCGTTGTCCACTTGATAGTACTTTCCCGAAAAGCTGAAGCGTTCACCGGTCCAGGCGAGTTTCAAGATCTCCAGGCCTTCGTCAGTCATGCCCTTTCGTTTCTTGATATTAATGCCGAACCCGGCAAACTCGTTTTCACGGTAACCACGCCCAACCCCGAGTTCGAAGCGCCCGCCGGAAGCGAGATCGAGCACCGCGGTATCTTCTGCTAAACGTAACGGATGACCATAAAACGGTAACAAGACCACGCCTTGGCCAATACGAATGTTACGCGTCCGCCCAGCGATCGCGGCGGCCGCGATCATCGGTGACGGACAATACCCGTCATCCATAAAATGATGCTCAGTGAGCCACACTTGATGAATACCCAATTCGTCGGCGCGTTGAATTTGATCCAATGCTTCAGCGTAGACTTGTTGCGGACTCACGTTGAACTGTTCTGGTGCTTGGAGACTATAGAAAACCGAATACTTCATATCGACCTCTCAGCAAGTTAACAATGCACGGCGGAAGCTCCGACGAAGACTACAGGGGACTTCGAATAATCAGTCGTGACGCATCGATGGCATCGGGAATATCTGGTTGATGATAAATTTCAACGGCCGGTGCTACTTCCATCAACGACAGCGCGAGATACATTAAGCGGCGTTCCGGTTCCGGTAATTCAGATACGCGAAAGCGCGATAGGTGTTCGACCAAGGCATCCATCTCGCCTAAGACACCGGCGTAGAAAGTTTGGATGTCGGCCATCGCAGTGCGCAGGCGTTGCTGGTTGCGCGCCGCCTCGCTCGCCAACGCCCAGTGATCGACGAAACGTTCCAAACGTTCAAAGCCTGCAGGCAACTTCACCTCCGCCACACCACTCATGTCGAGTGGGCTGCAAACGCGGTTTGCTTACCGTTGACGTAGGCATCAACAACCCGGTGATGATGAGTGACTAATCCTTCGAGATCGGACGAGACCACCATGTACTCAAGTGCTCCGGAGCGATGCGCAGCATGCGTGCTTTCAATCGTACTCAGATCTTCGCGGATCGTATCGCGCATCGTCACCTTCGAATATTCTTGCGCGATTTTCAGCACCGGGCTATCGACGTCCTGCAGGAAATAACTCACCGACCAATCCGTTTCATTCACGCTTACAGGCCAAAAATCGTGACACAACATCCAGCCCTCACCAAGAAACAAATGAAAGTTCGGA
>JAQCEL010000089.1 GCA_027618655.1 Pseudomonadota bacterium
ACGTAGGGCATGCCAGGGACCGAGCGTGCCTCAAGGTTCGACTATTCGAGTATTGGGTAATAAGTCATTTCGCGGTTAAAGCGCGTCGTTCAATGATTTCAGGTGCTCAAAAACCAATCGAAAAACTGCGCGAATTATTACAAGCGGGTTAGTGATATGGACGGTAATGCGATAACTAAAACGATTGACGGTTTTAGGGAGCGCGGAAACCTTAGTGGCATCGACGTCGCAAACATTACGGAGGTTTCCAAGGCAACGGTATCGCGTTGGTCCACGGGCAAAGCAACGCCGCATCCGAAAACGCAATTGGTCTTATCGGATTTACGTTATGTGGTCGATCGCTTGGTGGAATTCTACGACCCCGATGAAACGCGCGCCTGATTGTATTCGCGCAATGATCTGCTCGGTGGAGAACGCGCGATAGTACTTATCCACGACAACCGAGCTGATGAGGTGCTCGGCGCAATCGAACGTCTCGGCGCATTAACTTATTTGTAGCCACGAATCTTAGACGTGCGCGACATACTAGACGCCCAATTGCTCGATGCATTGGACGCAATCCAAGGCGAAATTTTCGAGGGCGAAGTCTGGCGCGCCACGTGGGCGACCAGAGATCCTCTAGCTGGTAGTTCCGCCGGCGGGCGCTGGTCTCCCGATAATTCATTCGACGCCTTGTACACCAGTCTTGAGCGTGATGGTGCGCTCGCTGAAATTTACTATCATCTGTCGCGCGCCCCTGTATTTTCTTCTTCGCATACCTACATCAATAAGATCGCTGTCTCACTATCTAGTGTTCTGCGCTCGTCCGTGGAGCAAATACAAAAAATTGGTGTCGCCGATCCATTGGCTACTCGGATCGATTACCTAAAGTCACAACCGATCGGCGCGGCGGCGTATCTACTAGAATTTGACGGGTTAATCGTTCCAAGCGCGCGATGGGACTGTAACAACTTAATTCTATTCCCCGAGAAAATGAGCAACGACGAACAGCTCAAATTGGTCGAGGCAAACGACGTTAATTGGCCCGCTTGGCGTGAAGCTACCGGCGTCCGTTGAAGTCCGCGCGCGAAAACCAACGCGCAGCGCACGTCGCGCCTGATTCATTTATTCCTCGCAACGGATTCCACATACCTTTACCTTTCAGCATTGCTATGCAAGTTCTAAAATCGTTTATCGCCTAATTACCGTCACCGCTAATTACTGTCGCCGCGGCATATGCAAGTAAGACAGAACTGGAACCTTCGATATGCCTAACCGAACCTGGAGCGAGCAGACTGATAACGACACAAGCGAACTCAGCTTGCTGCTCGATACTTGCGCGCGTGTGCTTGTGAAATCGCCCGATCCGGCGGAATTTCTTAGCTGGATCGCGCATGCCGGTCCGTCTTTGGCACCCGCCATTGCGGCACAGGTTGATCCTCGTACCGGCCCGCCCGGATTACTCTTTCGCACAATGGGGGTTGCGATCTACAACGCCATGCCGCAACCCGACGCCGGCTTTCGCCCGGTGAAGCTGGCAGTTCCCGGACGCAATGAACCCTGCCTATGCGGCTCTGGTGCCAAGTACAAACGCTGCTGTGGGCCGCTAGCCGGAGGGCTCGATTTCTCGACGTTTAACTTGTTGCGTTACGTGCTCGAGAACCTACCTCAGAAGTGTTTTGCTTTGCTGCCCCAATCGCGTGTCGATCCATTTGCAGTGTGTGACACCGCCCGGCAGTGGCAAGAGGAAGGTGCGGCCGATCGTGCGGTGAAGCTGTTGGAGCCCTGGTTCGAGGGAAGCACAACGCTGTCGGATAAGCTCGAACTGCTGTTCGAGCAGCTGATGGATGGTTACCTGGAACTGGGGAATTCGCGTAAGCGCGAACGCCTCGTCGCCGAGGTTCTGGAACGCGGCGACACTGTGCTCCGCGCGGTCGCGTTACAGCGACGCGCCATGATGCTTGCCGATCAGGGCGAGGTGGCCGAGGCGTGGAACGTGTTTTCGCAAGCGCAGCGCATGGATCCTGACAACCTGTCACTTGTGCCGCTCGAATTAACCTTGCTTATGTCCCAGGGTGATACTGATCGGGTCCGCGACCGCGCGCAATTCTGGCTGGCGCGTCTCGAACGCATGCGTGATCCCGACCTAGCAGAAATGATCGACTTCGTTCGCGCGGTAGTAGCGGATCCGCAAGCCGCGATGAGCAGTGTTGAGCACGCCCAAGTTCCAGGTCTCGAAGCGCTTGGCGAAATGATCGACGCAGTGTCGGCGGCAGAGTTGAGATACGTCGTCCAGGACATGGGCGAGGGCGAACGTTTGCTGCAACCCAGCGCTGCATTGCTTGAGCTCGAGCAGCGTTGGCGCGAAATCTTCCCGCACATCAAACCCGCCTTGACTGCAACGCAGATCTTGAACGACGAGATGTGGGATGAACCCGAGGAATGGCTCGCCTTTCTCAGCCGTAATCCGCTTGCCTGGCAGAGCTTCGATGTGATCGACGACTTGGTGCTCGCCGTCGATACCTTGCAAATCATGGTCGCCGGCACCTCGGTCCTCGAACGCCTACTCGCGCATGGCGTCGCTTTGCTCAAAGCCAATCTCAACTCAACGACTCCTGGTGACGCCACCTTATCGTGGGCTTGGATGGAAAACCGTCCAGCGCTTCGGGTATTGGCGCACCAAGCGTTTCGCGCGTCGGACTTAGCGGCCAATGGTGTCGGGAGCGATGATTTTATCGAACCGGCAGAGATGTTGCTGGCACTTAATCCCAACGACAATCACGGTCTGCGCGAGTCGCTGAGCCTTGCATACCTCGAACGTGGCTGGCCTGAGAAAGTCATTACGCTAACCGACCGCTATCCTGATGACTTTTGTGGTCCCTCCTTGAACCGTATCCTTGCGCTCGTGACTCTGGGGCGTGAGACCGAGGCGGGACACGAACTCATGCGGGCGCTTGAACACCATGATGTGGCGCTGAAGATGTTGCTTGCGAAGAATCCTCGTGCTCCCAAAGCTAACGATGATTTCGGGATCGCGGTCGGCAGCAAACAAGAGGCCTGGTTGAATCGAATGTCTGCGCGACCCCTGTGGGAACGAGAAGGCGGTCTTGATTGGTTGGAAAAGACGCGCAAGAAAATCCGGCGGAAGTGAGCCCGGGGCGCGGGTGGCCAAGTCATTGGATCTTGGAGGATTCGAAGGCGCGCGGGTCGGACTATTCAGCGCCGTGCGATTATCCTCGAGTAACCGCCTGATTCGCGCTGCGAGTATCATAGGCGTGTGGGGAAATAGCGGAGACAACTGCCCTGACGTTTCGTTTTCCTTAGCGTAGCCGGGTAAACCTGGTACTCACGTACCGGTCTCAGTGAAGCGCGCCACGATACGGTGTTAATCCGCGCGGGGCCAACTCAACAACAACCCCAGACACTTAGCCAGCGCAGTGGAACCGGATAGACGGATATGAGGATAATCACGCGAGCTCGCGGACTACTGACGAGCCTCCTGCTCCTTAGCGCAATAGGTTCTGCCGACGAGCAGGCCACGCCGACATTGGACTCATCGAGCTTCAATTGCGTCGACGCCTTCGACGTGATCGCGTTGGCAACGATGCTCCATTGTCAGATTGCCGGAGCGCAGCCTGACACGGATCAGCTGATCCCCGCCGCCGTTGATCGGCTTCGCGCCTCGGGCGACTCTCAGGAACGCGCGCTCGACGACGTGACGATCGAGTGGTGCCCCTTGACCCACGCGCTGGGATTCACGGCTTCCGGGCAGCACATTTATCTCGATGCCGGCTTAAGGGTCGGTACGGTCGATCTGGTTGCCGAGGTACTGGCCCACGAACTCGTTCACGTTCGTCAGTTCCGGGCTCTAGGTACAGATGGGTTCAAATGCGCATACGTTCAGGCGTTCATCGATTGCGGCGCGTGCCAGGACGAGGGCAATCGCTTCGAGTCTGAAGCGTACGTGGTTCAGGAGCAGGTCCGAACAGATCTGCGCGAGCGTTCGTTGCAGCGTCGCGAATAATTGTCACACTCACTCGATCGCGCTCGACCGTCGCGTGCGCGAATTCGAAGACGGATTGTTACGTCGGATAATTCGGGGACAGTATAGAATGGCACTCAGCAGAAAAGGTGACTAGCAGAAAAGGTGACGGGGGGATTAAAAATTGACCACTTCGAATGTTCCACCTTGGCTGCACCGCGATAACGTACTACTCTCCTAACCCTGCCCATCTGCAAAAGGATTTGCGATGCCCAGAAGAAAACGGAATTACCTGCCGGGCTACCCGTATCATCTCGTCCAACGCGGCAACAACCGCCAACCCTGTTTTTTCGAACATACCGATTTCGAGAACTACCTCGATTTGTGGCGCAAAAAATCTCATCACTACGGTGTTCAAGTTCATGCCTACTGCCTAATGACCAACCACATTCATTTCATCGTCAGCAGCGACGCCGCCGATGCTATTTCGAACACGATGAAAGTGGTCGGCAGCCGCTATGCGTTCCATTTCAATAAGCGATATCAGCGATCCGGCACGGTGTGGGAAGGCCGTCATCGATCGAGTCTGATTGATACCGAGCATTACTTACTCGCTTGCTTGCGCTACGTCGAATTAAATCCGGTTCGCGCACGTCTGGTTGCCTTGCCAGACGATTACCAATGGTCGTCCTATGGACTGAACGCGGCACCCCGTCGTTCATGGTTCACTCCCATCCAATCTACCTGGCATTGAGTCGTGACCCTGATGAACGCGCGCGCGCCTATCGCCGATTATTTGATACCGCACTAACCGAAATTGAGATCGACTTGATCCGTCACGCCGCGCATTACTCAACGCCGATCGGTGACGATCGATTTCGTCGGGAAATAGAAGCGGCATTCAGCCTAGAGCCCAATTACTCAAAGCGCGGGCGCCCGATCAAAAACTTGGTCACGGTAACTGGTTAAATTTTAATCCCTCCGTCACCTTTTCCGCGGGACACCCACGAAAATTACCGACGGTAGCGCCTACTAAATTCCAATCAATTCAGATGTGACGGTGCTAGGCAGCTACCGTGGCGGCGCTTCATGGTGTGTATGGATTTCGTGGGTGTCCCGAATAGCGGCCATTCTTTAAGTTAAAGATCTTCCCCGAATTTTTTCAATCGCTTAGACCTTGTCTCACGTGAGCCGTGACGGTGTGAGAAAGCTAAACTTCGCGTCATTTGCGAGTGTCCCAAAATCACCAAAATCATTTCCAAAATCTTTTAGGCCGCGAAACTTAGGACGAAATTATTACCGAAAGCAGTATGAATTTTGGCCAGGTTACATTCGGATCTTGGAGACGGCTACCGAGATCCGTCGAAGACCGAACTTGGTATCTTTGCAACCGGCTATATCTCCGGCAACGCGGGGCTTTGTCCTTCGAGTGACTTACCGAGATTGTCTTCGACAAAGGCGACAAAATCTGGATGGAAACGTGCTCGACGAACGCGAAACCATTTAGCAAACCCATCAGTTTGGCTGGCGAAGCGAACTGAGTAACTGATCCGCCGGACTGAGAATTTTTCATCCAGCTCGACTGCGCGCAAGTAGGTGGCTTGGGTGGAATCCCACAGATACAAAGCAAGCTCGTCCCAGCGGTAATGTTCAATATCGGTCATCTCTTCTTCGCGGACACCTTTTAGCCAAACGTCCAAGTTTCCGTCCTGCAAAAGAATTTCGCGGAAGCGATTTGTTGCATCGCGCAGCGCGTCAATCGCACTCAGGCGCGCGAGGCGGTTGGCGCGTTTGACCTCCATAGCGACATAGACAACTGAGGCAACAACTGCAAGAGAACTGATAAAGCTGCCGAGGTAGCCGAGAGTTTCGACGATATACATCATTCCTGTTCCCTTTCAGCGCAAAATAGACAAGGCCATGTTGCAATTCGCTTAATCGCAATCCCAAGCACGGATCTCGCGGTTTGACTTGGAATTTGATTGTGTAACTGCACTAGAAGTCATCCGGATGTGTCTCCTATTTAAGGGAGAAAAAAATAAGCAAGAATTAAAAGAATTAAGGGACACCCACGAATACACTGCGGCCTGGATAGTTTTTCGCAGCAGCTAACCATTCGTCCGGCCGATCGTTCGACCCGCACTTGTGATGGTCATTGATTAGCACCGCTGATACGTCGGATCGTTCATCGACTCGACTGTTCGCCCGAAGAATTGGATTGTTGCCGCATTTTCCCGTCCTAGACGGCGCTCGTGGCCTGTCCTGAAGTACGGACTTAGAAATAGTCATGCGGATGGGCCTAACTTAATGGGTGTCCTTTAATTATTCTTTAATTATTTCTTCTAATAATTTCTTTACTAATTGCTTTCGCTTCCAGTCAATCGCTAGCTGAAATAATGTCCCTTCCAGCTAGTGAACATATGGCGCAGACTGCGCGTATTCGTGGGGGCCTAATACCCGACGACTAATCGGCAGGACCCGTTCCGCCCGTTCGCAGTTACGAAGCTGGTGAAGGCGGCGATTTCTCGGCGACGCGGGTCCGCTGTGCAGGACCGGCGCCAGGAATTCTACGGACTGATGCGCTCACGCGAAGCGGAGTCGTGAGCGCGAAACTGATTCGAGGAGAACTTCATGACGAGCACCTTCATGCGCATGGCCCCTGGTGTCCAGGATCTGGGGAACGACCCGTTACCCGTAAAACCCTATCTGTGTCCCGAGTTCTTCGCAGGTGAACGCGAGAATATTTTTGGCAAGGTGTGGTTGAATGTCGCGCGCGGTTGCGAGATCCCCAATCCCGGTGATTTCATCGTTCGCCCAGTCGAGATCCGCAACGCCTCAGTCATTGTCGTGCGCGGCGAGGACGGCGTGATTCGCGCCTTTCACAACGTCTGCTCGCACCGCTCGGCCAAGGTGGAATGGCGCGCTTGCGGCAACGCTAAGCTGTTTTCCTGTCCCTACCACGCGTGGAGTTACGACACGCAAGGCAAGCTGCGCGGCGTGCCCAGCGAAGGAAATTTCCCTGGTCTCGATAAAAGCATCTACGGACTCACGCCCATCCACTGCGACACCTGGAACGACTTGGTGTTCATCAATTTCGACGAAGCCCCCGACCAGACGCTGCGCGAATATTTGGGTGCGTTGGTGGATTACGGTGACGCCTACCCGATGAGCGATTTCGACGCTTGGATTTCCGTCGATGTGGGCGTGGTCAACTGTAACTGGAAGATCTTCTTGGACGCTTTTCAGGAGATTTACCACCTGAACTCCCTGCACCGCCAAACCCTAACGGATACGTTCAAATGGGCGGACAACCCGCAGGGCGAGCCAGCCTACTTCAGCACTTTCGGACCGCATCGCACGATCTCGATGGGCTACAACCCGGCGCAACGCAGCGGCCCAATGGCGACCCTCGCGCAGCGCTTCGCATCAGACATTACCTCTACAGGCGGCTCCGCGCTGGCCAATGCGCGCAGCTCGCTCGACAACCGTCAAACTGGTATCAACCCGGGTCGCATTGATAACTGGGCGATCGACGTGACCACCATCTTCCCCAACGTGGTGTGGTTGGTGGGAAGCAACTCGGCAGTGTTCCACAAGATCTGGCCGATCGACCGCGAGCACACCCGCTATGAGAACTTCAGCTTCTATCGCAAGCCAACGACCGCTAGCGAGCGCTTCTCGCGCGAGGTCAGCTTTGGCCTCTTCCGTGACACCATCGTTGAAGACATCCTGAACACGGAGTTCAGCCAGCAAGCACTCCTCGCAGGGGCCAAAAAGAACTTCCTTTTACAGACCACAGAGGTGTCAGTGCGCCACCATCACCACCACGTCGGACGCTACGTGCGTGGAGAGGTGACGCATGGTTGAGCAGGAGAACCGCTTGCCAGGAGCGTTCGAGGATCTCGAAAAGTTTGTTGGAAAGTGGGCACTAACTACCGCTGACGAGCTTCTGCAAAAGCGCATGTCGAGCACCATGGACGAGATCCAGACGTTTTACGACGCAATGTTGCCGCGCGTGGAGCAGGCGCTCGAGCATCTCGATCGCTTTGCGCTGGATGACATGTCGCCGCAGGAGACACGTCTTTATCATCTCGTGCTTGCGAGCGCGGAAGCCGCACTCTCGGTCGAAGTCTACGGCGCGCCGCGCTTGCCGCTCGCCCCCGAGGAATCGCGCTTCAAGGTTACCCATGTGCACATGGGTGGCCGCTAGTGATTAGGCTCACGCGGGCTCCAAGCGACAACCTCCGGGCATCGACCCCGCGAACAGATTGGTCGCCGCGTCCGCGAGCCAGTGCGTGTTAGCTCCTTGTGGATCCGAGAGCGGCGATAGCTTGTGAAGCGAGCTGCCGACTAGTGACGGATCCCGAAGCTGATCACGGAATATATTCCACCGTACCCGTCGCGCCGACCGCAACGAACACGTAAGTGCAGTCCTCGTCGTAGATGTTCTCCCAAGCGTGCGGCAAGCCGCCCATGACCAGGATGTCACCAGCTTTCAGCGTGCGGCGCTGATTGCCCGGCAGAACGACATCGATCTTCCCTGAGAGGATGATTTCATAGTCGACCGTATTGTGAGAATGCATCGCGGCATTGCCTTCCATGCCGCCTTCGGCAGAATCTTGCAGCAAGGCTTTAGCATCCAAGCGACCCGCAGAATTGGCCGGGAAGCGGACGATCCCACAGACCGAGCCGCCGGGACCCGGGAGCGTAACGCTCGGCGCCGGTCCGCCGATATTTGCCGGCAAAGCGGGAACCCCGTCGACACTCCATACAAACGCCAAGTCGATCACCCCAGGCGTGTTCACAGTTTGCGCCGCGCCGCGCTCGAGAAAGCACGGCTTGCCATCCGCATCTGTTCCTGCGATCACGAGATTCATTTCTTGCGCGATACTCATACTTGCGGCCTCTCCGTTTGTTGCCTGCTACGATCGCAACTATGACACGGGTCGTCATCAAATCACCTAACTACAATTCCAAGGCAAAGAGCGAAATAAGGGACCGCATCTCCCGGAAGGGATCACTGGTTCAAACGAATAAATGCGGAGTCGCACTCGGAGGAAGCCCGCTTGACGATATCGCTGAAAGTTCTAAGGACCCTGATCCAGTAGATTGCCGAGAAGCGCAAGCTGGGTGCGCGTACGGCGATCCTCTCAGTTACAAGGTATCGAGTAACGGCCGCATCGTTACTAGATCCCAGTAGTCATCCCAACGCGTGATCAAACCGCCACAAACGGTAAAGACACCAGCGACGGGTAGCGTAACGCTGACACCCGCGCGTTCCCATAGTTCGCTGCGCGCGTTCATCACGACATCGTCAGTCGCGGCGCTATGGTGTATGTCCATCTTTTTAAGCGCGCATTGTGGACCTTCGACGAAAGGGTCGAGCACCTGGCGCACGGCCGCGTGACCACTGACTGGCTTCCACGGGAGGTTGTGATACACGACGTCATCGCTCAGACACTTCACTGTCGTAGCCATGTCGCCTGCGAGCATCGAGTTCAACATGTCCGTGACGATTTGAATGTTTGTATCGCTCATAATTGTCGTTTCCTTGATCACCTAGTTGCAATCGGTTGCGCGATTCTGCCTGTCTAGCAGGACGAGCGTTACGTTGTATCCTCGTTTCGCCGATTGCTTCAATATAAATCAGTCCAGCGCGCTACTTACCGATATCTGAAGATCTGCGTTTAGAACCACGACCGCGGCGTTCTTTGGGAGACTCGAATCCGCTAACTATTCCTATGCCATGGTCCGCGTTGCGCCGGGGTTCTGCGCGCCGGTCGCTGAAATGAACGTACACACATCTGCACACTGGAGCGGTGCAGTTCGGTAATTGGACTATCGGTGCCTCGTGCGACAAATAGCGTTTACCGGCAATGCGACGGACCTCCAAGCAACAATCACCCGGATTGGAACTAATGGTCACACCAGCGAACGGTTGCGGCTGAGTTCGTTGTGCAGTATTCGACCGCACGTTTGATTTCGCTTTTAATGGGCCCTGCTGCCGTTTGAGCCATCCAAGTAGTACACGCTTGACCATCTGTCGCCTCCGTCTGCCCAAGTTTCCGTGACAAAACATGGCATGCGATTATTGCTAACATCGACTGCAAGGATGTATAGAACACCCTTCACGTGGACGGATCCTAGCCCACCAAATTCACCCGATCTGTCGTATCGGCGACGCCATAATAAAAATTTACGATTCAGATCGAGCAGAAACTGGTTGGGCGATTTTTTTAATCGATTTGTTGGCATCCGCGATGACGCTAATCTTGCCAGCGGGTTGAAGGTAGTAAATTTTAGCGAGAATGATGGTTAGCAGACGCGCTTCTGCGGCCTAAGAAATTTGAACATGCGAACGAGCGAAGTCTTAAATGTTGATGTTTGCCAAAACTGATCCTCCAATCATGTCTACTTTAGATCCGTGAAATGGTGTAAGCCGCCAGTAGGGTTTCAATTTTGCCGCGCTTTAAGACGTCTAACCTAGTCTTTCGAGAACCCTTTAAATCGGTTCTAGCTTAATTGACGACAGCCTTTGTTTCTCAAAAAAAGCTGATAATCAGCGGCAGTTGGACTGCAGATCCGGCGAGCGTATTCAGTCGTCTAGTGACGACTGAGCGTGGATTATGGTTGGCTTTCGCTTCGCGCTTTCGACCAACAAAACCGCGCTTACAACAAGCGCGATGCCAAACAGCTGCAACGGCGCGAGTCGTTGATCGAGCAAGAGGTAGCCGAGCACGACGCTTGTGACCGGTTCGATATTCATGAAAAGCGAAGCCTTTACCGGTCCGATCTTCGCGTACACCATGAATAAGGTGATGATGCCGAACGCATAGAACATCGGTCCGGCGATGAAGGCTAGCCAGGCGTACGGGGTATGCGGCAAGTTGGCGCCACCGTGTGTTAGGACCACGACGCTGAAGATAACGAGCGCGGTACCGAGCATGTGCAACGTGATCGGGCGAGAGTCGCCCGTACCGCGCAAGCGCGCGCTCAAGGTAATTACAATCGTGACACCGACTGCGCCGAGTAAACAGAGCGCAATGCCGAGCCGATGCAAACTCGCGCCGAACACATCAAGCGCGCACAGGATGCCGACAAACGCCGTGGTTAGCGCGAACGCGGTTCGCGCACTCAACGCTTGGCGTCCGCTCCACCATTCAACTAAGCCGACTAAGATAGGAAAGGTATAGAACGTCGCGACAACTAAGCCGACCGGCAGATACTGGATTGCTAGCAAGACACCGAAAGAATAACTAGAGAAGAAGCACCCGATGATGATCGCAGTGCGCCGCTGCGCGCGGGGTAGAACGCGTGGTATGCCGCGCGCCATGAGTAAGAAGTTGAGCACGATGAACGCGGTGCCAGTGCGCGCGAGTAAGACCGCAAGCGGGGTTGCGCCGCCGCTGTAAGCGACTGCGGCCAATGACGTATTCGCGGCGAATGACATGCCAACTAACAAGGCCATCGCAACACCGCGCCACGCCTTGTCTGCCGGCGCTATATTTTGCGTGGGCTCCATGGGTCGCAGAGTATAGAGGCAAAAACATCCAGCTGTTCGAGTCTTTGTGCTAAAGACAAACAATTCTTCAGCGCTAGATTTGAACGTTCTAGAGATTACCGAAGCGTTTAATCCGTTGATGTAAAAAATGAACCTCTCGCGGGTACGCTTGCGCGCTATTCACTCAGTTCGCGTCTATTTTGTAGAAGGGTTTCCCGTTTGTCGGCGCGACGCTTTAACGGCGTAGAAAACGATCACCGCGACGGCGAGCACCATCAAAAGTAGCGGGCCAAGCAACGATTGTTCTGTGCGGGCTGATCCTTCAACGAACATCACGCCAACAATTGACGCTGATAAGTACGACGCTAAGGTTGCGCAAACCATCGCGAGCAGTCCCAGCTTGGCCAGATCGTGTTTGCGCTCTGGTGCCATACCACCGACGCCGCCGATCAAAATCGCCACCGAACCAAAATTAGCAAAACCGCATAATGCAAATGTCGCGATGAGTTGCGATTTAGGCTGCAATACTTCAGCCGCAATCATCGGCGCCATTTGGCTGTAGGCGACGAATTCGTTCACTACGAGTTTCGTTCCCATTAAACCGCCGACTGCTGCGGCGTCAGTAATCGGTACGCCCATCAATACGGCGGGATAGTAGAAGATTGCCCCAAGCAGGCTACTCAAGCTGAGTTTGTGTAAATCCAAGCCGAGGAACTGCGGATTGTCGCCTGCTTGATAGAACGCATCGGCGAGGATTAAACCCACACGACCGATGCCAAAGTCGAGCATGGCAATAAATGCGAGCACCGCGATCAATACTGCGCTCGCGGCGACGCCGATCTTAAGACCTTCGACTGCGCCAGTGGAGATTGCATCGAGTGCGTTCACAGATTTTTTTTCTACGCTCAGCTTAATCCCTCTCACAGTCATCGACTGTTCCACTTCGGGAAAGACGATCTTGGCGATCACTAAGGCCCCCGGGATCGCCATCACGCTTGCCGCAATCATAAACTCGGCGGCAATTCCCATTTGGATGTAAACCGCCATGATGCCCCCGGATATGCACGCCATGGAGCCCGTGAGTATGGCGAGCAGTTCGGATTGCGTGGCCCGTGCCAGAAACGGTTTAATTAGCAACTGCGCCTCTAGCATGCCAATAAAAACGCTTGCTGCGTTGGACGTTGCTTCCGATCCGCTAGCGCCCATGATCCGATAGACCACCCGTGCAATAACCTCGACGAGTCTTTGCATGACTCCCACGTGGTAGGCCAAGGCCGACAGCGAGGAGACAAAAATTACGATTGGAATCAGTTTAAAGACGAAAATAAAGCCGCCCGACGGCCCGAACAGTTCGACCATTTTTTGCGCATCGTTTAACGGGCCTAGCATGAAACTCGCGCCATAGTTGGCGAAGCCAAGCATCAGCTTCACCAGTTGTCCGAGCAGCTGAAACAAGCTCTGACCCCAGGGCGTTTTCAAAATAAATAAGGCCAGCAGGATCTGCAAGGCGATCCCGCAAATCACCAGCCGCGTATTGATGGCGCGGCGGTTATTCGACATCGCGTAGGCAATACAGAAAATCACGCTTATCCCGATCAATCCGGTGTAGTGGTTCATGCCTGAATAACCTCAATGAATCTACGCATGGATGGTGCTGCGCTTGCAGAGAATAACGCTACGAGTTCGCTAATATAGCGCGTCGCGTATTCGTCGCTTTTTGATAACTGCACCTGCGCATCATGTTTCGGCGACCCGAGGACGGTAGAAATCTGATTTCGTGACGCAAATTAGCGGTACTCTTAGCGCGATAAAACGCATCGCGAGTTCGAATTCACGCAATGCACATCGTAACGACGCCACCTTAGCGGGGTCTCCAAGATGGATTTACAGAGCTTAAATCGATCGGTCATCGAAGAATTTCGCGCCAACAGCGGCAAAGTGGCCGGCAATTTCGACGGCATGCCGTTGTTGTTGATTAACATCATCGGCGCAAAGAGCGGTAAGCCTTATACGAAGCCACTCGCTTATATTGTCGATGGTGATCGCTTCGTCGTTATCGCGTCCTACGCCGGGCACGAACACAATCCGCCGTGGTATCACAATTTGCTCGCGCACCCGGACATTGATATCGAAGTGGAAGATCAGGTGATCCCAGTCACGGCGAGCGTGGCTGGAGAGCCGGAACGCACTGTGCTATTCGATAAAATGGCAAGCGCCATGCCTGTATTTAGCGACTATCAAAGTAAAAGCTCACGGCTCATCCCGGTTGTGATTTTTGCGCGCCGATGAGTCAAAGATTAAGCCAGCCGGAAAATCGTCGAGTGCGTCGTTGTAAAATCCGTGGTTCGGAACACTAATGATCATACGAAAATTACATCACGTTGCTTATCGCTGCACCGACGCGCGAGCGACCGTTGAATTTTATACATCGGTGCTCGGGCTAAAATACAGCCACGCAGTGCGTAACGATTACGTGCCATCGACGGGTGAGTTCTACCCGCATTTGCACATTTTTTTCGAAATGGACGATGGTAGTTCGATTGCGTTTTTCGAAACCCCAACCGAGCAAGCGATGGGTTTCGATCCGAATACGCCGCAATGGGTGCAGCACCTGGCTTTAGAGATCGATTCCAAGGCAAGCCAGCAACAGTTTATCGAGCGTTTTAAGGCGCTTGGAATTGACTACCTCGGCCCGACCGATCATGGTTTCGTGCAATCAATCTATTTTTTCGATCCGAGTGGCCATCGCCTCGAACTAACCTATCGCACCGATCGAGCCGGTGAGCTAGCGGCGGCAGAAACTAACGCGCCTCACTTACTCACGCAGTGGCTAGAAGATCGGCAACAATGGTTGAAAGAATAGCGCTTCGATTTATGCATAACTTAAACTAATTTTGTGGAGCATCCACAACTTGTCGCGCAGCGCATCGAGCGCTATGCCCGGTTAGTTGGAAGGGAATGAGTGATCGCTGGGACGGATTGCGGCTTTGCAACGTACGCGGGTTTCGGCGAAGTCGCACCGCGTGCGGCATGGCTTAAGCTTGGCAGTCTTGGCGAAGGGGCGGCGATCGCTCCAAAACGTTTATGGCAAGCCTAAGGCGTGCAATTACATGAATGAATACGAAATCACAATCAGCGAAGAGGGCATTGAGCGAACCTTGATCGTTGAGGCAGAAACCGCGGCGCAAGCACGCGACCTTGCAGAAGATCTGAGTGGCGAAGAAGTCGTGAAAGTGCGATTCGTGCGCGCAATCAGCTTCAGCTGCCGTACGCGCGGATCTACGGCCGTTGGACGCTAACGGTCGCCTCGTGCCACGCAGGCGTGTTCTATGAGATCCTGCCGATTCAAGCGTAAAGATACACGTTTTCGCTTACGGGGCTTGAATTACTTCATTCGTTAAGGTCAGATGTCATTCGCGAATCGTTACGCGATCAATCAAGCACTATGAATGCATTTAAAACCATCAGCGCTGTTGTCTCGGTATTATTGTTCGCACTCAGCGATCCGGTCTTTGCCGACGAATATTCGACGCAATGGGGCCCAACCATCGGCGAGCCCTTGCCGCTGCTTGAAGCCTACGACCAAGCAGGTGATCTGCGCAACTTAGATAATCTCGTCGGTAAAGAAGGTTTATTGTTGTCGTTGAACCGCTCGGCAGATTGGTGACCATTCTGCCGTCGTCAGTTGGTCGAACTGGCTAAATGGAGAGAACGCTTCGAAGCCCTAGGGATTAATGTCGCTGCTATGACTTACGACGATCGCGCGATTGCGGCCGCGTTCCACGCGACGAACAATCTTGGCTATCCGTTGTTGCACGATGAAGGCATCAAACATTTTGAGGCTTACGGAGTGAAGAACGAAGACTACAAACCAGGTGACTCGGGATATGGGATCCCGCACCCCGGGATACTCGTTGTATCGCCTGACGGGATCGTGCGTGCCAAATTTGCCGATCCTGGGTTTCGGCAACGCCCATCGTTCGAGGAAATCTACAACGCGCTCACGGCTGAGTAATTGAATCGTGACTGTCCGAGCCTAGTCGCGATTTACTGCGACCGTATCGACGAACGCTCGATAGGCGCGAGCAGCGCTCTCAAGATTATCCTGAGACATGGCTAGTTCTCCGAGCGACACAATTGCGCGTGCCTTGAAATCTGCTTTTGGACTTCGTCGATACTCGTAAGCCAGCCGAAAACTCTCGCGGACGAAAATAATCTTTGAAGATCGTATCGGCGAAATCTGGATTCTCAGCACCGTAGTTCAACGCCATGCCAGTTGCTGGCGGTAGCCCCTTCAACATTAAGTTATTCCAAGCGCAAGCCCAGCGACCGTGTGCTTCCCAGAACCCATCAAAAACAGCCACTGCCCAACTCGAATCAAACCGTGCTGCGCGCCGCTCGATAATTGCATCTGCCACCCACTTAGGATTTGTCACAAAATAACTTGACTCATTGAACAATGAAGATCAGGCTCTGTTGTATGAAAACAGAAGCGCAGATCCGTCGGCAGTATGAGCAGATAAAGGGTACGTTGCATGAACGCGCGCGCCGCGAATGGGCGGGCTCGGAGGCCATGGCGTTGGGCCGCGGCGGCATCGCCGAAGTGCATCGAGCGACGGGCATGGCGCCGTCGACGATTGGCAAAGGCGTGCGCGAGTTGTGCGCGAGAGAAACGGAGGCGGTGGTGTCGCCGGTGCAGCGCGTGCGACGCAGCGGTGGCGGACGCAAAAAGAAAGTCGATCAAAACCCGCAGCTGTTGTCAGCGCTGGAATCGTTGGTTGAGCCGGCGACGCGCGGTGATCCGGAGTCGCCGTTGCGCTGGACGGTGAAGAGTCTGCGCCGCTTGTCGGAGGAACTCAGGCAGATGGGCCATGAGGTCAGCCGCAACGTGGTGAGCCGTGTGTTGCGTTCGTTGGGCTACAGCTTACAGGCCAATAGTAAGCAACTCGAAGGTAGCCATCATCCCGACCGCAATGCCCAGTTCGAGCACATCAATCGGCGTAGTGCGCAGCAACTGGCCGAGGGTAACCCGGTGATTTCGGTGGACACGAAGAAAAAGGAGTTGGTCGGGTCATTCAAGAACGCGGGCCGGGAAGTGCGTCCCAAGGGCTCACCGGAACAGGTGCAGGTGCATGATTTCATTGACCGCGAGCGGGGTAAAGCCAACCCGTACGGAGTGTACGACATTGGCGATAACAGTGGCTGGGTCAGTGTGGGCATCAGCAGCGATACCGCGGCATTTGCGGTGGAGTCGATACGGCGTTGGTGGAAAGCGAGTGGGGCTGAGCGTTACGCAACTGCAAGCGAGCTGTTGATCACGGCCGATTGCGGCGGCAGCAATGGGTACCGCACGCGCCTATGGAAGTACGAATTGCAGCAACTGGCCGATGAATTGGGTCTTCCCATTGCGGTGTGTCACTTGCCGCCAGGGACCAGCAAGTGGAACAAGATCGAGCACCGTCTGTTCTCGTTCATTTCGATGAACTGGCGTGGCAAGCCGCTGGTGAGTCACCAAACCATCATCAACTTGATCAGTGCCACGCGCACCCACAAGGGCCTGACGGTGCAATGCGAACTCGACGACAATGAATACGACAAGGGCCGCAAGATAACCGACGCGCAGATGGCATCCCTGAGCATCAAGCGCGACTCCTTCCATGGCGAGTGGAACTACACGCTCTATCCATCATCGCAAACTCTAGC
>JAQCEL010000320.1 GCA_027618655.1 Pseudomonadota bacterium
TTAGGACACCCACGAAAATATCGCGAAGCACCTAGCTCTCTGTTAACGCATCGTTAGGCTGCTACATGCTGATAAAGACGCAACGCATGACGGTAGCCTCGGTAGAATCGTCCGCCTCGCGATTGCGCATGCGCCTTCATCTTCTCTGGGGCACCCATCACCAACTCGTATCGGGCCTGCATCGCCGTCACATTCGGTAACCATTCGCCTTCTGCGATACCTAAGACGGCCAACAGTTTAGGTGTATGCGGATCAATCGCGCCTGGTTTATCGTCACGAATACAGCGTCCCGTCCAGTCGACTAACGCTACGTAGTCCTGGAGGTTGAACGGCAACCCGGTACTTAATTGAGTTTCAACACCTGAGAAGCCCTGTAGTGGCACCTGCGGCTCGACCGGTTGTCCGGTGATTGCTTTCAGCCGTTGTTGTATCGACGTTTTATCACTGCCTGCTACATCCTTCGCTATCCCAGCTCGTATTGGATTTAAATCCACATAGGCCATCGCCGTGATAAGCGCGGGGTCATCCAGCAACGCTTGCGCTTTAAACCGCCCTTCCCAGAATCGACCTGTACAACGGTCTTCGGCATTCGCGCGCCGGGCGACATGTTCGTTTAAACAGCGCATAAACCAACTTAGGTTCGATAATCGACTCCGCCACGTCCGAACTACCGTCGATACGGCCTCCTGCTCTGCCGCTGACAAGGCGCTGCCAGCCCGATATCGCTGGATCACATCAGGCCCTCGATAAAGCATGCACCATCGTTCAATCACGTCATCCAGCGACAATTCTCGGGCCGCCGCTTCATCAATGTGCACCACCAGATGACAATGATTGCTCATCACCGCGTAGGCAGCCACTTCGATGGAAAACACCTCGGATAAGATCGCTAAACGTTCGATAAACCACGCGCGGCGGTGTTCATAGGACTGCCCCGTGTAACTATCTTCGCCGCACAAATAGGCGCGGCGAACACAACGGGAAATACAGTGATAATAAGGCGTGTCTGATACCGACACGAGACTTGATCGGGCTTTCGTCATCGTCTCATCCTCCTTGACAAGATCCAGTTAAAACGTCGTTGCTACGTTAGACGATTTCCTGAAAGCACTCAATTATTTTCGTGGGTGTCCTGAATGGCATCCTGAATGGCACTCTGAACGGCACTGTTTCGTGGGCGTCCTGAATGGCACTGGCTTTAGACGATTTCCTGAAAGCACTCAATTTTTTTTGTGGGTGTCCTGAATGGCACGCTTCCTGAATGGCACGCTTTTTTTATGGGGGTCCTGAATGGCACGCCATAAACCTTAATTCAGGTCGTCAGTACAACGCGCACGGCATCCAATTTTAGTTGCGTGTGTTCGAGGTGTTCGAGCAGTTCCTGGGCGGATTCTTTTTGGTAGTCAATTTCTTCGGCACGGATATTGGGATTCACTTCGGCAAGTGATTGTAGGCGTTCTAGCGCCGCTTTTTGCTCGTTGCGCGCGTTCTGCTTGGCCGCAGCGAGTAATGGCGCGAATTCCATTTCTGCGAATTTGATCGCGTTATCGGCCATCGCACTGATTTCACTGCGCGCATGTTTCGCGACTTCGTGTGCAACCCTTCTTTTCAGTGCTTCAACCATCGGGTTGAGACGTTCTGACGTGAGTATTGAGGTTAGATTTTTATTCTCTCGATCGACCACAATTCGTATTGTCCCCCGCGGGATGTAGCGCTGAACCTGCAAGCGCTTCGGGGCCGCACAACTGACGACGAACAGTGCTTCTAGAATTAAGGTGCCCGGTTTTAGAAACGGCGCTTTCATGGAACACAGGGTCGCGTTGCCAAATTCTCCCGAGATCATCATGTCCATGGCACCCGTGACCATGGGATGTTCCCAGGTTAGGAAATGCATGTCCTCCTTAGCTAAGGCCTCCACACGATCGTAGGTACCTGTGATTCCGCCTTCTGGGAGGCCGGGGAAATTGTGCGCCAACATATGGTCGCCGGGATGCACCACCACACTCAGCAATCCATGAACTTGCTGATCGACACCGAAGAAATCGAACACGCGGTCCATGTAATCGGCGAGCTCGAGTTTACGAGTCGATTCGTTAACCTCAGCGATGACTGAACGCGCGACATCAGGATCGTGGGAATTTAGCTCCACCAAGCGATCGCGACCAAGTCTCAAGGCCTCGCGCGCGGCGAGTGCGGCGACCCGCGTATCTTCAATTAACTTTTCGACTGTGGCAAGGTCGCTAGGGTTGCGCAAACTCTCTTCCAAGGAATGTTCGAACTCGTGATAGAGCACTCTGCCGGCTGGGAAAACGTGCTCGATAGAATCCAGTCCTCGGTGATACCAATTGAGCAAGACTTCGCTCGCCGCGCCGACGAAATACAGCACGTGGATCTGCACGGCATGACGCTGCCCGATCCGATCGAGACGACCGATCCGTTGTTCGAGCAGGTCGGGGTTTAAGGGCAAATCGAACAACACGAGCCGATGTGCGAATTGGAAGTTGCGCCCCTCACTACCGATTTCGGAACACACTAAGACCTCTGCATTTTCTTGTTCATCAGCGAAATAGGCGGCGGCTCGGTCGCGTGCCACCAAGCCAAGGCCTTCATGAAATGCAGCCGATCGGATCCCGCACCGGACACTCAGGTGTTCTTCTAAAGCGACGGCAGTCGCTGCCAATGCACAGATCACCAGGGTTTTGGCTGGCCGATTGGCGATTAACCATTTTTCCAACCAAGCAACCCGCGGGTCTGACGCCAGCCATGATTCGCC
>JAQCEL010000090.1 GCA_027618655.1 Pseudomonadota bacterium
CTCACGCAGCGACGATGTTGAAGCGTAAGCTGAGCCAGCGGCCGTCGAGCGCCTAATCAGTTTCGCATGCCCATTTGATTCGCGAAATCGTCACTCAGTCGGCGATCCCATCTTTCCCGTGCAGCTCAATTCTTTAAGCGGCCCATCACATATTCGAGTTACCCGGATTGAACTCAAACGGTCCGTGCCAATTGTATGGCAGATCGATAATCTCCCCAGGCGTGTCGCAGTTTACGGCTATCGCTAAGCAGTGACGTAATATTTGCGTCTGCATTTCAACGTCGAAGGGTTTGCCGAACGCATTACCCATTGGAAAATTCACGAACGCGCTACGCGGCGGTCGAACTTGCACCGTGAGATCTCGACCCGTCGACAAACAAACCGTCGCAATCCCGCTTTCCTCAACCACTCGGCAGACCAGACCCACGGTCTGGTGATCAAGCGGTCATGCAGGTACTGCAATGAGTAAATCAACCTCGTCGTTGCGAAGTTGTTCTACAAATGCTGGCGCCGATTCCCCAATCACTTTACTACGATCGTAAATGCGTCCCATGAATCCGCTCCAAAATCGCGCTGCTAACGAGCCGATCTCTCCGGTATCAAGTAGCTCGCGCAGACGATCGATCGGAAATTGGCAATTGATGTCGCGTTCCGCATCTTTGTGATCATAGTACGCATCATGGATCTGGAAATCCGCAGTCGACACATCCGCAGGTATCGCGTCCAGTCGGTGATCGTTACGTGCCATCGGGTCCCACGCCGGCATAGCACATTGCGAAATACCGCCTGAGGTGAGCAGCGTGACTCTGCATTCGCGTAGCGGCCGACCCAAACGATGTAACGGCGCGTCCTGATTAATTGTCCAGGCATACGGCGGATGGCCCATCGCGCCGTAGTAACTTGCCAATCCATCGACATAACGTATCGGTGACTGTTGCCAATTAAGCATACTCAACTCCTTCTTGATCGTCGGCGTCAGTAAATTGTAGCGGTAAATCCTTAGCGCGGGGATCCGTGCTAAGCATGTTTATTAACGTATGGGGCGGCTCAATTTGATATTTCGGCTGGAACTCGCCCATGGCCGCGGACAAGCGCATCGATTGAGAAGTAGATTGTGGCGACGCATCCCCAGGCCAGTCCAACGACGACCCCCGCATCGAGGATCCCGCGCCAAGGTTGCGGCAGTTCCCGAAAGATCAGCACAAGCACGATGATCGCGACACTAAGAATTATTGCGCTGGCAATACGCCGCCGCGGCGCGGCAAAAAAACCCATGCAAAATAGCGGCGCAAGTAAAACTCGCGGCCACGATAGCTCGCTCATCAAGCTCTGCGCGCGGGCTGCGAACCGCGGCGAGAAACTACACTGAAAGCCCTTATAGCCTTCATAGTAAGCCATCGCCAGAATGTTGCCGATCAGTACGCTTAAATGCACATCAGACAACGAGCTAGACAACGCCTCAATCGCATAAGGTGCCATCCGCTGCATCGCTAGAACTAATATCGATGTAAACCCGGCGACAGCCCAGGCCCAAACGAGATAGATGAGATACGGTAAAAAGGGCGAGCGGTGATCGGCGCTAGGAGTCATTAGAAGTTACATCTTGCATTGAATTTCTACAGAGGAACGCCGTGATCGGCCACGAAATAGCTGCTAGATCAGAAAATTCTCTCCAGCACGTTTGCGCAAAGCGCGATCCCAACGGGCCGCAGTATACTGATATCCACGGCTACTTTGTCACACTAGCGATGGCACGAATACGCGAGAAGGGTCGCAAAGAGTGTAGGGAATGGTTAGAAGCTAGACAATTGCAATTGTTTACGACGATCATTGACAAATGCCGTTCAGAGTTAACATTACCCCACATTGCGGTCGTGACCAGAATCGCTGGTACGACGTGAAGCAGGTCGTGCCTGGTCAGACTAGCAGTCAGACTAGGGTGAATACGAACCGTAATCGCTCGATCTGCTGAACCATGGCTCGTTTCCTGGTTGCAACTTTTTATCAATTCACGCCGCTTCTGGACATCGAGGCACTACGTGATGCCTTGACGTCAAAGTGTCGTGAGGAAGACATCCGCGGCACGATATTACTGGCGCCTGAAGGCATCAATGGCACTTTATGCGGCCTTGAAGATGGATTGCGTAACGTGCTCACGTATTTGCGCAGTGATCTGCGTCTCGCCGCCCTGAATCACAAAGAAAGCTGGGCCGAAAAACCCCCATTTATACGGTTAAAGATTCGCCTCAAACAAGAGATCGTCACCTTAGGCGTGCCCGACGTCGCTCCCGCTACGGCAACTGGCGTCCATGTAAAACCATCCGATTGGAACGGTCTGATCAATGAACCGGATGTGGTGTTAATTGATACCAGAAATATCTATGAGACTGATCTCGGTACGTTCCAAGGATCAATCGATCCGCGCATCGAATCATTTGGCGAGTTTCCGCAATGGATTGCTCAAGCTGAAGGCCTGTCCGCTGATAGTCGGATTGCAATGTTTTGCACGGGCGGGATCCGTTGTGAGAAGGCGAGTGCGTATCTTTTGCAGCAAGGGTTTTCTGACGTCTATCAGCTCGAAGGTGGGATCCTAAAATACCTTGAGGAGATCCCCATCGAAGAAAGTCTATGGGCCGGCGAATGTTATGTGTTCGACGACCGAGTTTCAGTTGATCACAATCTAGCACCTGGGCGATATGAACTGTGTCGTGGGTGCGGAACGGCGCTCGCAGTGGAAGATAAGCAAGATCCTTTGTATATCGAAGGCGTCGCGTGTGCGCATTGCCACGGACGCACAACAGACGAGAAGAAAGCGGGGTTCGCGGAACGCCAAAAGCAAGTGCGATTAGCTAAGGGAAGAAATCAGTCTCACTTTACGTCGCCCAAAAGCAAGCGCAAGCATCCCGATCAGGAATGAGCTTCCCGGTGCTCTATAGTTTTCGGCGCTGTCCGTACGCAATGCGTACTCGGCTCGCGTTCTGGAGCGCCGGCATAACGTGCGAACTGAGAGAAGTCGTGTTGCGAGACAAACCGATCTCCATGATCAACTACTCGCCTAAGGCGTCCGTGCCAGTATTGGTTTTAGCGCAAGGAACGGTAATTGACGAGAGTCTTGATGCGATGATCTGGGCTTTGAACCAGAGTGATCCAGATCACTGGTTAAGCCCGTCATTCGCGAGCGTCGCGCAAATGCGCGCGCTGATCGAGATAAACGACGGTGAATTCAAGGAACATTTAGACCGCTACAAATATGCTGACCGCTACGTCGACGTCGATCCCGATCACCATCGACAGGAAGCCGAGCGGCTTATTGCGGAACTGAACGCGAGGCTCGCCGCACACGAATTCCTGCTTGGTAATCGTCCTTGCTTGGCGGATTTTGCGATCATGCCGTTTATCCGACAGTTCGCTAACACGGACCGAGCGTGGTTTGATGCGACCCAATACACGGGATTGCAAACGTGGTTGGCCGGCCTCCTAGCGTCTCAATTGTTTGCATCAGTGATGATGAAGTATCCGCAATGGCATGCAGGCGACCAGCCCACCATTGTGCCTTAGCCGCCAGTTAGGCTAGTTAACTCAGCCTTCGGCACAATGTTTGACGGGCAGAGAATAGCTAAGCCAGATATGGAGGGCAGCCCCGATTGCCTAAAGAACCGATCGAAATTGATCGCGAGTATGTAGTTGTTCAAGCCTCAACTACATACTGAGCGTCGTCGCGCAGCTGCTCAAGCCACCGCGCTTTGTGCTTCGGCGCCACCGAGCTTGCGCAAGACGGGCGCAACTTCTGAACCGATCAATTTCAGACTGTCTTTGACTAAATCGAATGGCATGCCGGCGTAAGACACAGCCATCGCGGGCCGCAAGTCGCCTGTTACGGCTGCTCTTGCCGACCACTTTTCGATGATTTGTTCGGGCGTGCCCCAGGCTTGGTTTTGCACAAAGCCTTCGCACGCTGCGTCCAGGCCAATTTCCTTAATCGCACTTGCGCCTGCTTGATAAGCCTGATAACCCTTAGTTTCGCCCCAATGCGAACCGTCGAAATCGTAATGTCGGATCACGCTCATGTAATATTTCGAGAGATACTCGCGTGCGACTTTCTCGGCGACCTTCGCATCTTTGTGGCAATACGTAAAATCGGAAAAGACCGGTGCGCCCGGCAATTTGTTCGGATGCAGCTCTTTGAAGCGGCTCCGCCAAGCGTTCACTGCCGCGTCGTGATCAGCCCATGGGAGTTGCACGAATGACATCATTGTGGCGCCCAGATTGGCCGCTGCAACGCCAGAGTCTGGGGTCATCGCCACGGATAGGAAACCGCGGTCGCGATAGCCGTGCTCTGGCTTCGGTGTCACGGTAGTGCGCGATTGTTTGAAATGTGGCGTGTCGTATTCCGCGATCCCCGTTTCGAGAATGTCTAGAATGATCTCCGCGGATTGATCGAAACGCTCGCGTGCCGTATTCATGTCCACGCCGAACGCTCGGTACTCCTCGCGCGCCAACCCACGACCAAAGCCAAGCATGAAACGATCACCGAGTAGGACCTGCAGCATGGCGATTTTTTCAGCGAGCCGTGTCGGATTGTCGTGCCACGGTAAAATAATTGCCCCCGTGCCGAGCTTAATTCGGTTGGTTTTGCCAGCAAGATAGGAGAGCCACTGCAAGTTATCCGGCATCATGGAATAGTTCGGATCGAAATGGTGCTCCGGCAGCAGGAGAAAATCCATACCAACGTCTTCGGCGATGAGCGCGATTTCGGTTTCCCGACGCATCATGTCCGCATCAGAGAGATTGGGATGAGTATTTTGAAAAATAAATTGCAGTCCTATTTCCATCGTCGCTGTCCTGTTCAGTACGCGACCGGCAAGCCGCATTTGGTTAAATCATCAATGTGCTGCATTTCGTCTCAGACGAGCTAGGCATCGTGCTCTTTGACTCACGCGACCCGCAATCGATAGACGCGCTTACAACAGTTCAAGGTCGTCTGTAGCGTAAGGTTCGCCACTAGCGGCATGGCCCGATCTTAGGCGATCAAATCGAAAGTAGCATCGCCGCGGTCTGTCGCGCCTCGCTGTATTCTAAGACAAGGCGCCCTGCCTGTCCTCGGTTTGATCTCGGAGTTGCTTCGACTATGCTGTGATTTCGGTAAATTCTGGGGAAACAACGAATGAGGAGCAGCAAATTTCGTCTTGGGGCGTTTCTGTTGCCGAGCGCCGGTGCAAGCCCCGCGCAATACGAAGAAGGATTCGCTGGGCAAAACCCGAATTACTACCAAGACGGCCTACGTGATACGTCACGTGTGCTACGCCAAGTGGAAGATCTTGGTTTCGATTTCGCCGCATTTTCTGAGCACCATTTCCACGTCGAAGGCCTCGAATTGTCGAACAATCCAGTGATGCTGGGTAGTTGGGCGGCGATGCAAACCCGCCGCCTACGCATAGGCCAGATGGGCAACGTGTTGCCCGCACGAAACCCTCTGCTACTCGCGGAAGATTTGGCGATGCTGGATCATTTCTCTGAAGGCCGCATGATCGCGGGCTTCGCGCGCGGCTACCAGTCACGCCATGTTGCAACGATAGGGCAAAAGCTGAACGCTTACTCGACGCAACCGACCGATCCAGAATTCGTTGAACACGACCGACAGAATCGCGAACTGTTCAACGAGCACTACGAAATTATCCGACGTGCCTGGTCGGAACCTTTGTTCCGCCACGAGGGAAAACATTGGCAGCTGCCGCCGGACGGTATTGTTTGGGATCATCCTGCGACGCAAACGATGGCGCCCGGGATGGTCGATGCGAACGGAAATTTGCGCCAGATTGGCATCGCGCCACTGACGTTGCAAAAACCTGAAACGGTCGAGACGTTTACGCCGTTTACGACCAGCCCGGCCACCATCGAGTGGGCCGCACGCGAAAATGTCACCCCGGTAATTTTCACGCCCATCGTGGAGAACGCCAAAGCTTGCATCGATCTCTATTACAAAGCAGCCCACGAAGCTGGACGTGATATCGAATGGGGTGAGAGCGTCGGCCACTTTCGCGAGATCGTGGTCGCCGATACCGACGCCGAAGCGTTTGCAATTATGGAACGCGGTCTAGGCTTTATTTGGACACGCTGGCACGACTGGTTCGGTCTAAATGAAGCCTTGCGCAGACCGGGCGAAGTCGGCGTGATCCGCAATCACCCGTCGACGATCCGCGAGCGCGGCTATTCGATCTGCGGAACGGTTGATAACGTGACTCGACAATTAGAAAAAGTCCTCGACGATTTTAAAACCGATACCTTGGTTCTTTGGATCGCCGCAGGCCCGGCGCCGATTGATGGCTTGTTGAAAAGCAACGAACTGCTCGTCGAAAAAGTGCTGCCAAAATTAGGGATTGAGCTACATCAAGTCACGCCGCAACTGCGCGATGAATTTAACGGTCGCGGCTGGCGCGATTAATTTATGAGGTCTTGGAGGGACTGATGAAACTAGTTTCGTTTGAACGCGAAGGAGTTGCCAGATTTGGCAAACTAACGGCGGATCAGCATGTGCTTGATCTAACCGAACGCCTGTCAGGCGTGAGTAGCGTACAGGCAGTCCTGGAGAACGGGCGTCTCGCCGATCTGGCGGCGATTGGGGATGAAGGTCAGCAGTATCATTTTGACGAACTCAGCTTATTGCCCGTTGTACAAAACCCCTCAAAAGTAATTTGCGTGGGTATCAATTACGTCGCGCATGCCGAAGAAGCAGGCCGGAAAGTTGGCGAACACCCCGTTATCTTCCAGCGCTATGCCGATACATTGATCGGTCACGGTCAGCCCTTGTTACGCCCGAAGGTGTCAGATCAATTCGACTTCGAAGGTGAACTCGCGGTTGTTATTGGCAAGGGCGGTAGCCACATCGACGCCGCAAATGCGGTGGATCATGTTGCAGGTTACTGCTGCTTCAATGACGCGAGCCTACGCGATTGGCAGTTCCATACGCATCAGTACGGTATGGGGAAAAATTTCCGTAGCACCGGGGCCCTGGGTCCCTATCTCGTTACTGCGGATGAGATCCCTGACTACCGCAAGCTGGAGTTACGTTCTTTCCTGAACGGCGAGCAAATGCAAGTTGGTAAACTCGATCAGCTCGCGTTCGATATCCCGCACATCATTGCTTATGTGAGTCAAGCTTTGGCCTGGCGACCCGGAGATATCATCGCGACAGGGACTCCAAGCGGCGTCGGTTTTAAACGCGAACCACCCGTATTCCTACGTGCTGGGGATCAGTTCGAAGTTAGAATTCCGGGTGTGGGTAACTTAGTCAATCCAGTTGCTGACGAATAAAGGGGAGCATCACCGATGAGTGGCTTGCCTTGTGTGCGATTCAAACACATGGGCATCAATTGCACCGACATCGATCTCATGACCGAATTTTATTGCCGCGTCTTGGGGTTCGTCGTGAGCGACGAAGGTGTTGCATCGTTTGGATCGCGGATCGCATTCCTCACCCAAGACGCGGAAGAACATCATCAGTTAGTCCTGATTGCCGGGCGCCCGAGCGAAGTGCCGTTTAACACCATTAATCAGTTCTCTTGTAAGCTCGACGACCTCTCAACATTAAAGCGATACTTGACTGTCTTGTCCGATCACGGTGTGACCGATGTCGCGCAAGTCGATCACGGTAATGCATGGTCGATGTATTTTTCAGATCCCGAAGGCAATACGATCGAGCTTTATGTCGATACGCCGTTTTATTCTCCGCAACCTTGTCGTGAACCCCTGGATCTGACACATAGCGAAAGCGAAATTCTTGCGCGTACCGAGTCGATGTGCCGCCAACGTCCAGGTTTTATGACTCGCGAACAATGGCAGATTGGCTTGCGCGAACGGATAGCATCAACTAGACGCTGATGCCCGCGAGCGCCTTTGATGTCGCAATAGTCGGCATGGGACCTGTTGGTGCTGTTGCTGCTAACTTGCTTGGGATCCGCGGTCTGTCCACCTTAATTATCGATAAAGAAGCGGACGTCCATCCGTTGCCGAGGGCGATTGCTTTCGATCATGAAGCGATGCGCACGATGTAAAATTGCGGGCTCGCAGATGAGATCGAACCCCTGATCGCAGCGTACGCGCCAAGCGAGTACCGCGGCGTGGACGCTAAAGTCATCAGTCGATTCGATACGCCACCACCGCCGTACCCGTTGAGTTGGTCGCCGAATTATGTGTTCAGGCAGCCGTCGTTGGAAGCGGCATTGCGTGCCGGATTACACCGTTTCCCGTGCGTCGAAGTGCGTGCACCTTGTGAGCTCGTGGATTTGCGCATCGAAAATTCGGGCGTTCGTTTAAGTCTTCGCGAGGACAAGCAGAATGCAATGGTAGCGACGAAATACCTACTCGCTGCTGACGGTGGGGCAAGTACGGTGCGACGATTACTTGGCATCACAATGACATCGCTCGAATTTGATGAACCGTGGTTGGTCGTCGATGTACTTTGTTCGGACGCCGCGCTCGCTCGATTGCCAGCGACAATCATTCAATATTGCGATCCTGCGCGCCCCGCGACTTATGTCATCGGAACAGGGAATCATCGTCGCTGGGAGATTCGATTATTAGCGGGCGAGCAGGCGAGCGATTTCGATAACGAAAAAGCCGTGTGGAATTTATTGTCGCGATGGCTTAGCCCCGGCGATGGTGAACTATGGCGTTGGGCACCCTACGAGTTTCACGCGGTCGTTGCTGATGAATGGCGGAGATCCAGGGTCTTATTGCTCGGTGATGCGGCGCACATGACGCCACCATTTATGGCCCAAGGTATGACTCAAGGCTTTCGCGATGCGGCAAATTTGGCTTGGAAATTGGACAGCATCATCGAGGGTCGTGCGGCCGAAAAACTACTCGACACTTATATGGCAGAACGCGCGCCACATGTGCGCGCGACAAACGAAATCGCTAAAGGATTAGGTAGGATCATTTGTGAACTCGACCCGATCGCCGCCCAAGCGCGCGACGTGAAGATGCTGTCAGATTTTGGCGACCCGCCGGTCGTTCGTTCGCGCCAATCGTTAATTCCGGATCTCAACGGCGGCCTTATATTGACCGATGCCGCCGGCGCTGGTTCGATATTCCCTCAACCCTTAGTCGATGTTGAGGGTCAACGCAAAAGGCTAGACGATCTTTTCGGTGCTGAGGCGCTGTTAGTGGTTTGTGAGTCCTGCGATCTTGCTTCAGGCTGGATGCAGATCGTTGCCGAATGCGGAAAGTCAGGTTTGTGTTTGATCATCCTGGGCGGCCGCGAGCGGTTTGCGCAAGCCAACGAATATCGCATTGTGGAAGTTGATCAGATCCTTCACGCCTGGTTTACCGAACATCACTGTGTCGCCGCGTTAGTGCGTCCCGATCATTATGTTTTTGCTACGACGGATCAGTTGAGCGAAATCGAAGCTTTGTGTCGTGCCTGGGCTAATTCGTCCGCGTGTCATCAGCAACCGCCTGAGTAGTTCACGAGCCAGGCCAGCGCGCAAGCCGTTCCTGCTTTGCGTTATGTCAACGCAAACGGGTTTGCCAATCTAAAGACACACCGGTGTTTCGCTGGCGCAGGACAACTGGTTGATGAACCCGATCCAGCGAGAGGACCGATCGAACTAGCTAGTCGGTAAGGTAAATCCCATGTCGCGTTTGCCACTGATGTCGTAGATGTCGGCGGAATAATGAGTGATGTCGCCGCGAATGTTGGCGGCGCTTAAAGCCGCGACTAAGCGATCCATGTAAGCGTGAGTGAAATGTTCGTCCAGCGCTGCTTGATCATCCCATACTTCAAAAATCGTTGCCCGGTTCGGCGCCGTGACGTCGATGGCCCAATCATAGATTTGCGCGCCTGGTTCCTTGCGTGAGTTCTCGATGGCATTTAAAACGTCCGATTTAATGCGCTCGAATCCGCCGGGCACGAATTCAAATACGACTGAAACGATCAACATGGGGTCTCTCCTTGTATGCTGGTTATGTGAATTGTGGCCGCTTCATTGCGACGCGACTACGGAACCCGGAAAATGATAGTCGAAATGCGCTGTATGGTTAGTACGAGTGCGCTGAACTTTCGCTTAGAAGTATGTTAACGACAACATTACGTCGCCGAGAATTGAGGAACACGGAATGAGTGAGCCGAACAAAACTGTGATCATTACGGGTGCGGGAGCGGGTATCGGACGCGCGTGTGCCGAGTTGTTTTTGCAGAACGGATACAAGGTCGGACTCCTTGGCCGCCGTGCGGAACTTCTGAGCGAAGTGGCGCGCGGTAATTCCAATGCGCTGGCAATCGCGTGTGATATCACGCAGGCGGACGTCGTAACCGCAGCATTTCAACAGGTGCTGAGTAGTTGGGGTCGACTGGATGTGCTGTTTAACAACGCAGGTCAGGCAAGGCCGCCTGGCACGATCGACGAAATAAACCTCGACGACTGGCGCGCCGTGGTTGAACTAAATATTAATGGTACGTTTTACTGCGCACGCGAAGCGTTTCGTGCGATGCGACAACAATCACCTCAAGGGGGGCGGATCATAAACAACGGTTCCATTTCAGCTTACGTGCCTCGACCAGGTTCGGCACCGTACACGAGCACGAAGCATGCGATAACGGGTCTGACGAAAACGATCTCACTCGATGGGCGACCGTTTAATATTGCCTGTGGCCAAATTGATATCGGCAACGCCTTAACTGAAATGGCGGCGCCGATGGCTGCCGGCACCCGCCAGGCCGATGGGTCGATCAAAGTCGAAGCGACGATGGATGTCGCGAATGTGGCGAAGTCCGTGCTCCACATGGCCGAGCTGCCGTTGGATGCGAACGTTCAATTTATGACCGTGATGGCGACGAACATGCCCTACATTGGCCGCGGCTAAACGGGTCGGCCGAATACGTTAACGAACTCGACCCGTTTGCGTGCCAAATGTTTAGCGTCGACGAATAATTATCGTTGGGTCGATTAAGGATAAATTTGTGCGCCGTTCACGTTGGAAAGCACGCAAGATAGGATCCGCCGTGGGTTGCTAGTAGCATTCAGAGCCGAAAATTCTTGTTTGATGGAGGCTAATATGGCGCGCTTGGAATCATTGCACGAAAGCTTACGTAAACCCTTAGAAGCGCTTGAGTGTCCAGTTTTCGACGATCCGGGGTTCGTTAAAGGTGGTCCGCTCAGTGAACGTCGGGTTGCGATTATTTCAACGGCCGCGTTGTTTAAACGTGGCGACGAAGCATTCGCACTTGGCGCGTCCGATTACCGAGTCATCCCAGGGGATACATCTGCCGACGATCTCGTCATGAGTCACGTCTCGCCGAATTACGATCGCACCGGTTTCCAACAAGATCTGAATGTTGTGTTTCCGATCGATCGATTACGCGAACTAGCCGACGAAGGTGTTATCGGATCCGTGGCTGATTACCATTACTCGTTAATGGGTTCCACTGATCCGACCTTGCTTGCACCGAGCGTCGAACGGCTTGCGCCGCTGTTAAAAAGAGATGCAGTTAGCGCGCTACTATTAGCGCCCGTGTGACCTTTCTGTACGCGCGCCGTGTGCGGGCTTGGACATTTGTTCGAAAAACGCCTCGTCAGAAAAATTCGTGGGCGGTTTCCGGTACCGGTAGCGCCCCAAGTGCATGGTATAAGGCGGTTTCAGCAGCATGATAGGTTCTGAATCCATAGGATTTTCTGGTAGTCAGTTTCGCTTTGTTGTTGAAACCCTCAACAATGCCGCTGGAGAACTGGCCTTTGGCCCGGAACCAGTTCAGCAGCAGCGGTCGGTGCCGCCTCAGCTGACGGGCCATTTTCTTCATGGGCCCGATCTGCGATCGCATCGTTCGGGTACACCATCTGTCCAGGAATTGGCCCGCCCAATAGGGCGATTTATAGGACCAGAACAGCTGAAACTCTTCCTTCAACAGGTAACTCCTGACCGCCTTCAAATTGTAGCGCAGAAACTCTGCCAGCCTGGGTTCCTGTTTCGCCGTCAGATTCTCTGGCCGTTTGAGCAGCAACCAGCGGCTATTGGTCAATACCGGCTCATAGCCCTCTCGCTTCAATTGCCGAGCCTCCTCGGCACGTACCTGGTCAATTGCCTTGCTCAGATTCGCCATGATGTGAAACCGATCCAGAATATGAATCGCATGGCCCGCCTTTTTGGCAATCACCTTCAGGTACGGCTTCCACATGTCGCTGCAAATATAACGCAGCTCTCTGCTGCGGTCCTTGCCCAGCCAGCGGAAGAACCGCAGCAGGGTCTTGGCCTTCCGCTCCTGACCGATCCACAGCAACCGACGGCAGTCGGCATCAATCTGGTAAACCAGCGTCAAATACCGGTGCCCGCGCTGCCAGGCGATTTCGTCCACGCCGATCGCCTCTATCCCCGACAGGTCCTGGTGGGCCCGGCCCCAGGCCACCGCCATCTCCACCGAACTGAACACATGGTCCCAGGTCGTGCGAAACGCCCCGGCCACCTCCTTCCAGCTCAACCGCTTGGCCCAGCCCGCCAGAAACCAGGCATAGGTCTCGGTCAGCTGATGCTTGCCCGCTGCCCAGGGCATTCGCTCTACCCGAATACCGCAGCGCCGGCAGCTCACCCGGCGCGGGGCGTAAACGAAGAACACCTTGATACCCCACATTGGGATGAACTCAAAGCGTCGCACCGGCAGCGTGTCATAGCCAGGCCTTCGCCGTCCGCAACCCGAGCAGATTGCCCGGCCATTGGCCCGGGGGCGCAGTTCCGCCTCAATTGTCGGTTCGCTGGCGTCTTCCACCCAGCGCACCGGGCCGTACACAAAAGATTTGAAATTCTGCACGCGATTCAGGATAGTCTTGATGTGCATCCTGCTCTTCCTTCTCGGTTCGATACTTGTTCGCACTTGTATCTTTACAGAGTTCGGAGGCAGGATGCACTCTCTCCTGTTCAGCCTGCTTTTGGTCGTTTTCCGGTCACGCCGGGCTATTTTTACCCACAAATTTTCCTGAAGAGCCCGAAAAACAAGGTATCGCAACGACTGCGATCACCCTAATTCGATTGCACGCAGAAAAAATCGCGCCACCACGTGCGTTGTGGGTACCGTTCGACTTGGGCCGACCATGCGGCGCCCCTAACGATCCGACATTTCAACGCAGGGTCCTGCGCCAGGCTTTGTCGTTACTTGAGCATGATGAAGGTCCGGTCCTCGAAGATTTTCCAGACGACGAACCGCAGGCTGCCGCGGTGCAAGAGCTGTGGAGTTGCCCCATTAGCTTCGCCCGATCCGAAGAAACCTTAACCGGGGCAGCTGCAGTTGAGCGAGCCTTAAGCGACGAAATATCGGCGATGAAACCTTGGTACGAGCGGGCAGTGGTAGCGCGCAGTCGAACGACAGTCAGTGATGCCTCCGGCTCGTTCGAAGATATCGCAGCTTGCATCGCAAGTATGTTCAACGACGAACTGCCGGACAGCCCCGATCTAGGTCGATCATTAGCTGACGCGGTGCGCCTACGCGCAGAAGATCTGAAAGCGTTTATGCTCGAAAGCGCGTCTGCGCAACCCGGAAACCCAACGCCAGGTGAGCTGAACGATTGGTTTTGGAACGAAACGAAAACTGCTCAAATATTCCATCAACTACGTTCCGTGTGCATGGCCCAAGGGCAACCAGAATTAAAAACCCTTGGCTTCTTACTCGTACCATTAAGTAGACAGCAGCCGCTTACGGTGTAGCACTAAGACGAAACGGCACACCGGCCTGGAGTTACTTGCACCGCAACGTCATCCCGCCGCCAGGGGCCGTTTATGGCGCGCCTATGCGTCAAGAAGAAATCAAGCAATATGCAGACCTGACGAGCGGACTGCGCATAAGTTTTGTGTGTCTGTGGGTAAGGTTTCGCCGAGTTCGCGATACGCCTGCGTGATGGCAGCGGCGATCACGAACGGAAACTCCGTGTCGAGCATCATCGTCCGGATCCGGTTCGTCTGCGCTTCGAGTCCCGTTGTATCTCGGTAGTCGATCGCGCTGACGATTTCGTTCAGCGCGCGCTCGAGTCCGCTGGTGTTCATAAATTCGGCGTAGGCCAAGGTCGCGACGGTGAAGCCGGCGAGCACTGCGAAGCCAGCGGTTGCTAAATGACCGAGATTAGTGGCTTTCCCCCTGACTAAATCGTGTTGCCGAGCGCTAGATTCAGTAAACCGAACAATACAAAGTCATAGCACGGAGTCCTTGGAGTTAAATGCTTCAAGACCGTAGGCCGCCTTATTGCACGGTGCGTAAGTGAAATGAGACGAGCCGTGGGTCTCTCGATGAAAGACAGAGGTCCCGCGATCCGCATTAATTAAAGTCGTTCGATCTTGAAGTAAGACAGCGACACTAGTCTTCGCACTTTCACTGGCAGTGGTGGCACACTAGCATCAGCGTTCTAAGCAGATTGCGATGGTGGTCCGCTAGACAACGCGCATTGAGGAACTAGCAGTATGAATGCACCCGTGCTCATCGTCGGCGGCGGTCCCGTTGGAACATTTGCGGCCTTATTGCTCGCCAAGCACGGTGTTCGATCGATCGTGCTTGAACGCCGCGCAACGATTAATCCACATCCGAAATCGCGGAGCGTTAGTCGACGGACGATGGAGGTAATGCGCGGACTCGGTATCACGGACGAGCGCCTGGCAGCGATATCCCTCCCGGCTTCCTGGACTCACGTACTTGTCTACACCACGACTTTGACAGGCGCAGAAATCGGTCGAGTGCATTGTCCAGATTTTACCAGCGTCCCGATCGCGGACAGCCCGTGCGTCCCGCATATGAGTTCACAAGAGAAATACGAACTCGTGTTGCGCGACCTCGCCGAAGAGTGCGAGTTAATCGATTTTAGAGTTAGCACCACTGTCGAAGGGATAACACAAACCGACCAGGCTTGTGAACTGCTGGTCAGCAATAGTCATGGCCATCGTGAAACGCTGACTAGCGAATATGTGTTGTTTGCCGACGGCGCCAGCAGCCCTGCGCGACAATGGCTCGGCGTGCAGATGCACGGTACGCACGACATCGCAACGGTACTAGACGTCCATTTCGATGTAGATGGCCTGAGCGATCAAGTTCAACAACGCATCGCACCGCTACTGTTCGTCGCCTCGGACGCGGGCGTAGGTGTGTATCAACCGATCGATGGAATGTCGGAGTGGCGATGCCAGATATTTGGTGCGGCTGATGGATTTGACGCAAACGACGCAGCGAATTGGATCCGCGGCACGGCCGGCGACGAGACTCTGGATGTGCACGTTCGAAGTATTCGTCCTTGGACTATGCATTCGATCTTGGCAGATCGCTTCCAGGTCGCACGCGCATTTCTGTTAGGGGACGCCGCGCATGTGCTGCCTCCGACTGGCGGACTCGGATTGAACTCCGGTCTGCATGCGGTGCATAACTTAATGTGGAAATTAGCTGGCGTGATTCATGGTTGGGCAGGGCGGGGATTACTAGAGACCTATGATCAAGAACGTCGGTTGGTGACGGAAATTAGCGCTCAGTCGAGTTTTCGCAACAGTGTTAATTTCGGGGCTATTGGTAACGCTTACCGTAGCGGCGGGGATGTCGCGGGCGCGCTGCGCCAAGCAGAATCTTACGGTCGTTTCGCCGGTTTGGATCTCGGCTTGCGCTATGCTGATGGCGCGTTTTGCGGCGATGGAACGCAACCGACACCGCTTGAACAGACCAGTGAAGTTTATGATCACTCGGCTGCGCCTGGGGTGCGCGCACCACACGTTTGGTTCGCTCTCAACGGTAAAAAAATATCGAGTTTGGATCTGTTCGATCAAGGATTTTGCTTACTCACCGGCAACGCCGGCAGCGAATGGGTTAGCGCGGCACGGCAGCTCGGCGAAAAATACAATATTCCGATCACAGCGTTCGCGGTTAACGCGGTGGGTTCGCCACTTGTGGGTAGCGACTGGCTTCGGAGCTATGGCCTCCAGGAGGATGGTGCGGTGCTCGTTCGTCCTGATGGCCACATTGGTTTTCGAAGCCAAGCTAATGTTGAAGATCACCAGAGAACCTTAGCTTCGGCATTGTCCGTCTGTTTGTGCCGGAGCGAGTTGCACGCAGATCGGTCTTAAGATCACGACGCAGCTACCACTGATTCGCTAATCGGACGTCGCTCGGGTGCAGTAAAACCCAACTTCGGTTGAATAAACCGTCGTTCGTCATCGTTATTTGTGCATTCCTATTACGGGGCTCGCAAACGCCGACGTACTCAACTGGTCGCGTTTGCACAACACGGTGAACCGCCAAGTCAGGAATGTCACGGACAACACACTCGCGGTAATCAGCGCTTCAAACAAGCCTTCGCCACGACGATCGATCGTGAATGCGAAATACCAAGCGAGCGGGATCATCAGCAACATATAACAGACGAAGTGCGAGGCCGTCGCAAACCATTTATCATGGCGCGCACGCAGCACGTTCGACCAAAGCGTCTGAGTGGTATCCAACAGGAGTGCAAAACCACCCAAGACGTAAATTGGTATGGCCAGTTCAATCAACGCCGCATCGTTCGAGTAGATCCTGGCGAACCAGTGGGGCATGGTAATCATTAATATCGCGGGTAGTAGCAGGACCGCTAACTGCAAGCCACAGCCGGTCCAACCAGCGAAAGCGATCCCGCGAGCGTTCCGCTGACCATAAGCGATACCCACGTGAACGGCCGCGGCGCTGGCGATGCCGTTTGCAACCATGAAACACAAACCGAACGCATTGAACACAATCGTCACGGCAGCGAGCTCAAGCGTACCGAGTAAGCCTGCGAATACGAAGAGCATGACAAAGGCGATGTGTTCGATGGCAAAACTTAAACCCGCGGCGTAACCGATACGGCGCTGCTCAGCCCAAGCACGGAAGCCGCCTTTATAGGTGCGGCGTACGCCAAAAATTCGCGCGCCAGGCATCGTGAGAATATAGATGACCAGTCCAGCAGTAAGAAATGTGCGAATGATGGACGTGCCC
>JAQCEL010000091.1 GCA_027618655.1 Pseudomonadota bacterium
GCTTGCGTCTGTTCAGTCTCGAGGTTCGCCATCCCGGAGAGATCAACTGCTGAGGTCACATCCAAAGGGTATTTCACGACTTGGACAAAATGCACATCCGGATTTTCGGAAATCCCCTTAACCACTTCGTCAGCCTGGGCAATGGCGCTACGGAAGTCACCAGAAAATGTCGCGAGATGACCAGTAAACACTGCGATGTGATAGTGGGAATACTTTGTGTTGCGCCTGATCTCGGGGACTATTACCTGGCCCTTTCGGCGCTTGGTGTTCTCACCGTCAGAATTTGGGTCCTATTGAGGGGTGCCAAGTTGAATGAGTAGGTGATCCGTTCTTTTAGTTGCCGGATCTCGTGAAGTCTTAATTTGTCGTCAAGCTCGGGTTGCCCGAATAGGACTATCTGCAACAACTTTTCCTGGGTTGTTTCGAGATTGCTCAGCATGCGAATCTCTTCGAGCGTTTCGAGCGCCATGCCCTGCGCTTCTTCTATGAACATAACGACGGATCGATTGTGCGCGTGTTTTTCGAGAAGGTATCCATGGAGCAGTCGCATCACTTCGATTTTACTTGCGCTATTGGCGACCTGAAGTTTTAGCTCGATCGCTATCGCATGCAGTATTTCGTCGGGACTTAGACGCGGATTGGCGAGGTAAATGATTTCGCATTCGCCAGGAAGCTCCCGTTCCAACATGCGGCATAACATCGTTTTACCGCTGCCGACTTCGCCGACCACTTTAACGATCCCTTCGCCGCGCGCGACGGCGTACAACAACGCCTCCAACACGGCACCACGATTGCTACCGGAAAAAAAGAATTCTGGGTCGGGAGTGATCTTAAATGGAGCTTTGTCGAGGCCGAAATAATTCTCATACATGATTAGTACTCGCTAATTTTTCTGTGCGTATCTCGCGTAGATTTAGCTACTTTCTTCACCGAGCCCAAGTCGCGAAACCTTGCTATACAAGGTCGTTCGATTCACGCCGAGTAGGCGTGCAGCCTTACTTAAATTGCCGTTACTCATGTTCAATGCGACTGTGATATAGCGGCGTTCCATCTCTGCTACTTCGTCATCAAGCTGGAATCCGGTACTCGCTAATTGTGTCGCTATAGTTCCGTTGTCGTCAGTATCTTCAATTTTCAGCAATGAAGTCCCGACGTCGGGTTCAAGCTCAGCGCGCAACACATCCGCGTCGATCATCGCCTCGCTATAGCGAGTACCAAGACGGATCACAATGTTGCGCAATTCGCGGACGTTGCCCGGAAAAGCGTAAGCATCGAATAATTCCTCGGCGTTGGTGCTTAGTTCGAAAGATTTAATTGTTCTCGCATAAAGCCGGCGAAAATGGTCAAGTAATAATTTCCAATCTCTACCGCGACTACGTAACGGTGGCACGCTGATTGATAAAACACTTAACCGGTGAAAAAGGTCGGCGCGGAATTCACCGATCCGTACGGCTTCGCGTAAATCCCGATTAGTCGCGGCAATTATCCGCGCGTCGGAATGTCGTGCGCGCGTTTCACCGAGCCGGTAATACTCACCGTTTTCCAATACGCGTAAGAATTTTGATTGAAGTTCAAATGGCATTTCCCCGACTTCATCGAGAAACAAAGAGCCGGTGGTTGCATCTTCAAAAAAGCCCGAGCGCGCTTGCTCGGCACCGGTATATGCGCCTTTCGCATGCCCGAACAACTGTGCTTCAAGTAAATCCACGGTGAACGCCGCACAGTTAACTGTCAACAACGGTTCGTCATGGCGATCGCTGAGGTTGTGTAGGCGCTGCGCAACGAGTTCTTTGCCACAACCTGATTCGCCTTCAATGAGTACCGGAAATGGCGTGTTCGCGAACTGCGCAATCGAGTCGCGCAAGGCTTTCATTACAGAGCTACTGCCAAGTAATGCTTCGTCCTCATTGCCGGACGGCAACGACTCACTTTGCTCTGCATCGAGAATTAGCAGTTGGTGATTCAATCGCGCGCGCAACAAGTCCGCATCGCAGGGTTTGGGTACGAAATCGACGGCGCCCAGTGTCAACGCGTGTTGAATATTCGCGCGATCGCTTTGACCTGACAGCACCAAAATTTTCATCTGATCGTTGAACGCGAGAAGTTCTTTAATCAGCGCGAATCCTTCGTCAGGTCCATGCGGATCGGGCGGCAAACCCAGATCGATCAACGCCAGAGAAGGCATCTCGTCTAGGTTTTGCAGTAGCGTCCTCGCGGTATATCGATTGACCGCTGTATGAACATTGAATTCGACGCCAAGCACGAAACTCAGCGACTCGACGATCATCAGATCGTCGTCGACCAGGATCAGACCCGGTAGGCCCTCGGCGCCACTTGCGGATCCTTTGTTCGGGAGTTCACGACGCACGATGTGACCTTAGTCGCTGCCGATCCCGAGGTTGTGCCAGACAGCGTGCGCTGCTTCGTATTGATTCATGCTGTAGATATGTAAGCCAGGAACACCTTGCTCGAGCAACCGCCGACATAACTCGGTCGTTACGTCGATGCCAAACGCACGAATCGAAGCGCGGTCGTCGCCGAAATCGCGCAAGCGACTGACAATCCAACGAGGGATCTCGGCGCCGCACATTTCGGAAAACCTCATTAGCTGCGTGAAGTTAATTATTGGCATGATCCCGGGAACAATCGGGATATCGATACCTAGATTCTGGCAACTGTCGACAAATCTAAAATAAGCGTCTGGGTTGAAGAAATATTGGGTTATCGCACTGTCCGCGCCGGCTTCGACCTTACGCTTGAAGTTTTGCAAATCATGAGCCGCCGACGATGCTTGGGGATGAAACTCGGGATACGCGGCGACTTCAATGTGAAACGTCGAACCAGACTCGCGGCGTATAAACTCGACCAGCTCGTTAGCGTAGCGTAGTTCTCCTTTGCCTGCCGTTCCGGATGGCATATCGCCGCGCAGGGCGACAATTCTACGGATACCTTGGTCTTTGTATTCATCCAACACAGCGCGAATTTTATCGAGCGAGTAGCCGATACAAGACAAATGAGGCGCGGCTTCGATTCCGGTTTCCGCGACAATTGAACGGACCGTTTCTAACGTTTGCTCACGGGTACTACCACCGGCTCCAAACGTCACGGAGAAAAAGCTTGGCTTCAGCGCAGCGAGCTGGTCGCGTGTCTCTTGAAATTTTAGTTGCGCCTCTGGGGTTCGAGGCGGGAAAAACTCGATACTGAAATTTATTTGATTGTTTTGCGCGCTCATAATTTGATCTCTGGGACCTGCTTTACTCAACAAAGTGAAGCGCAGGAATGCGCTCTGAAACACTGCGGCATCGCGTCTCCTATTACATAATACAGTAAGAATAACCAACCACCTTAATGGAATAGCTTTCTTAGCTAAAGTTAAATATTAGATTATAGAAGTTTGCTTTTCCTGCCGCTGAGACGTTTCTTGCCGTCAGTGACACTGTCGATTAATTGAACTGACCAGTTCCCCGAGCTTGCACCAAGGCGCAGGAACTCGAGAATGTTTTGATAACGCTGAGTTTTTATCCATTTCCCCTTTTGCCAAGGGCACCACCACGCTAATATGCAGCGGCTACGCAAAGTAGCTAATTCCTGGACATTGACCGTTCCAGCGTCGGCAATGGGATCAGAAGCACCAACTCGGCATTGTGCTCGCGGTGAATTGACAAATAAGTCGTAGCCACCTGCGGTTAGCTAGGCGCCGTCATCTTTGACGTAAAGGGACTTAAATTCCGGCAAATTATTCGAAACAGCCCCTTCGGGGAAAGAATCTTGCCGACCAATCTAACAACTTATTAGTGAGCTAGAAGAAAACAACGCGGTCTCCTGTAGGACATTTTGGTCAACCCCAAATTTCGTCAATAGGTGCGGATTTTTTCGCTGGCGTGCGGACAGAGGAAAACTTTATGAGTAAGCCAGTGCCAATTGACACTGAGGACCATGCAACTTCCAACCGGCGTGAACTCGCCAACGCAATCCGCGCGCTTAGCATGGACGCGGTACAGGCCGCGAATTCTGGGCACCCCGGCGCGCCGATGGGCATGGCAGATATAGCGGAAGTACTATGGCGTGACTTTATGCGCCACAACCCGGCGAATCCACAATGGGCAAATCGAGATCGTTTTGTATTATCGAACGGCCACGGTTCGATGCTCCTATATTCCTTACTCTACCTAACCGGTTATGACGTTTCGATTGAAGAGCTAAAGCGATTCCGTCAACTGGGCTCTGCGACACCGGGTCATCCGGAATACCGCCACACACCAGGTGTCGAGACGACCACAGGTCCGCTTGGGCAGGGACTTGCGAATGCGGTCGGGATGG
The DNA here is from genome assembly GCA_027618655.1 of Pseudomonadota bacterium. Taxonomy (GTDB): domain Bacteria; phylum Pseudomonadota; class Gammaproteobacteria; genus UBA11873. The sequence goes on from JAQCEL010000091.1 coordinate 4,321, forward strand.
CACTGGCCGAACGCAATCTGGCGGCCGAATTCAACCGTGATGGATTCGATATCGTCGAGCACTTCACTTATGTCTGCGTCGGCGACGGCTGTTTGATGGAAGGCATCTCGCATGAAGCTTCCGCGCTCGCGGGCACGCTCGGATTAGGCAAGCTCATTGTCATCTACGACGACAATCAAATCTCAATTGATGGTTCGGTGGAGGGCTGGTTTACTGATGATACCGTCGCTCGCTTCGGTGCTTATGGTTGGCAAGTCGTGGCGAATGTCGACGGTCATGACCCGTCTGCGATCGCTAAAGCGCTTAACCAGGCGCGTGCTGATGACACTCGCCCGAGCCTCATTTGTTGTCGAACAATTATTGGTTTCGGATCGCCAAACAAGCAAGGCAGTGCGGCGGCGCATGGCGCGGCCCTCGGTGGTGAGGAAGTGGCAGCCACTCGCTCAGCCCTAAACTGGCCACACCCAGCTTTCGAAATTCCGGCTGCAATTCGCCAAGCTTGGGATGCAAGAAGTGCCGGTTCGAAGGCCGAGGCAAGTTGGCGCGATTTATTCCAAACCTATCGCGCGGCCTACCCCGAACTCGCGGGTGAGTTTGAACGTCGTATGAATGGTACTTTACCAGCGAATTTTGCGATCACGGCACAAGCTTGCGTTGCCGATATGCAGTCTGCAGCAACGAAGCAAGCTTCTCGAAAGGCATCCCAGATGACCCTGGAGAAGATCGGCCCGGCACTTCCTGAGCTCATCGGTGGCTCGGCCGACTTGTCCGAATCGAATAATACGTTTTGGTCCGGTTCCAAAGCGCTAACACACGACGCAGTCGCCGGTAACTATGTGAATTATGGCGTTCGCGAGTTTGGTATGAGCGCCATCATGAACGGCTTAGCGCTGCACGGCGGTTACATTCCCTACGCGGGTACTTTTCTCGTGTTTTCTGATTACGCGCGCAATGCCGTGCGCATGTCGGCGCTCATGGGACTCGGTGTCGTTTATGTTTATACGCATGATTCCATTGGTCTCGGAGAAGATGGGCCCACTCACCAACCTATTGAGCACGCGGCATCGCTAAGATTGATTCCGCGTTTATCGGTATGGCGACCGTGCGACGGGACGGAAACCGCGGCGGCGTGGACCGCGGCTATCGCGCGTCGCAACGGCCCGACATGTTTGCTGCTAACGCGCCAAGGCCTAACGGTTCAGGAACGCAGTCAAGACCAACTCAACGCAATTGCGCGCGGCGGTTACGTTCTGCTGGAACCGCAGAACGCTCCAACCGCAGTCGTTATCGCAACGGGTTCGGAAGTCGGCATAGCGATGTCCGTTGCGCAAGCATTGAATTCGCAAGGCATGCAAATAAGAGTCGTATCGATGGCGAGCACGGATGTTTTCGACCAGCAAGACGCGACTTACAAGGAGTCCGTCATTCCCGTCAACATTCGACGACGTATATCAATAGAGGCAGGCTCAACAGATGCTTGGTATAAATATGTCGGGCTTGAGGGCCTTGCGTTAGGCCTAAATGACTTTGGTGGTTCGGCGCCGGCCGAGGACCTATACCGCCATTTTGAACTGGATTTCGACCAGATCAAAACAAAGATCGCTAATTACCTCGGCGCCTAAACTAACATTTTACGGCAAGTGCGTGGCTACGATCCGTCGCGCATTTTTTTGTGCGATAGGTCCAACGCCGCGGCCGGTTTAGCGCTATTATTTTTTTACTGTTAGGAGATCCATCGGATGAGTATCAGAGTAGCAATCAACGGATATGGGCGAATTGGTCGCAACGTACTGCGCGCGCTTTATGAATCGAATCGAACGAGCGACTTGAAAATTGTTGCCGTTAACGACCTCGGCGCAGCGGAAACTAATGCTCACTTGACCCGTTATGATAGCGCTCACGGCCGATTTCCGGGTGACATTGAAGTAAAAGATGGCGCTATGTTTGTTAATGGCGACCGAATCGAAGTCTACAGCGAGCGCGATCCGTCGAAATTACCGTGGGATAAACTTGGCGTCGATGTCGTACACGAGTCGACCGGTTTTTTTGCGACTCGCGACAAATCAATGGCGCATATCAAGGCCGGCGCGAAGAAGGTGATCATTTCCGCCCCTGCGGGTAAGGACGTCGATGCAACCATTGTCTACGGCGTCAATCACGGTGTTCTAAAAGCGAGCGATCAAATTATTTCCAATGCATCCTGTACAACCAACTGCCTTGCACCGTTAGTTAAGCCATTGCACGAAAAGATCGGCGTGCGCTCGGGCATGATGACGACCATCCATTCCTACACAAACGACCAAGTACTTACTGACGTATTTCATACTGACTTGCGCCGCGCTCGTTCTGCAACGCAGTCGATGATCCCAACGAGTACCGGCGCCGCGGCTGCAGTTGGCTTAGTACTTCCCGAACTCGACGGTTTACTAGATGGTTACGCTGTTCGGGTGCCGACGCTTAATGTCTCGCTCGTCGATTTAACGTTTGTCGCGGGACGTGATACCAGTGTCGAAGAAATCGATCAGATCATGCGTAACGCCGCCGCGGGCGAATTGAAAGGGATCCTCGAATACAATTCGGCGCCGTTGGTCTCTGTGGACTTCAATCACAATCCCGCTTCATCGATATTCGAAGCGTCGCAAACGAAAGTCATTGGTGGAACCTTAGTTAAGGTGTTGTCTTGGTACGATAACGAATGGGGGTTCTCGAATCGAATGCTCGACACGACAGTCGCGCTAATGAACGCGCCGGGCTAAGTTTTATGCTCAAAATGAGTGACGTTGCGCTCGCGGGTAAACGCGTTGTAATTCGTGAAGATTTTAATGTACCGATGCACGACGGACGCATTACTGACGATTCGCGCTTGCGTGCGGCATTGCCGACGATCAACGCGGCAGTTTCGGCAGGCGCAAAAGTGATGTTGCTGTCTCACCTTGGCCGACCGACTGAAGGCAAATTCGATCCGCGTTATTCTTTAGAACCAGTGGCTCAGGCGTTGTCCGATCTACTAGGTCTACCCGTACGTTTCGAGTCCGATTGGACGGACGGTGTCGAATCACCGGCTGGCGGGGTTGTTTTGTGCGAGAACGTTCGCTTTCTAACCGGTGAGAAGGCCAATGACGAGAATTTGTCGCTACGCCTTGCCGCGCTCGCCGACGTGTTCGTTAATGACGCATTCGCAACAGCTCATCGAGCGCAATCGTCTACCTACGGTATTGCCGAATTCGCGCCGGTCGCATGTGCTGGACCGCTACTGGCTGCGGAGCTCGAAGCGCTTGGTGCTGCACTATGCGATCCAGCTCGGCCGTTAGTCGCGATCGTCGGCGGCGCCAAGGTATCGACTAAACTTAGTCTATTAGAATCTTTGTCCGAAAAAGTTGATCAATTGATTGTTGGTGGCGGCATCGCAAACACGTTTTTGAAAGCAGCGGGCTTCAACATCGGGAAATCGTTGTGCGAAGATTCAATGCTGGCAACCGCAGCACGCCTTCTAGATAGAGGCTGTATTCCGTTACCCAGCGATCTCGTGTGTGGCAAGAGCTTTGATCCGAACACCCCAGCTCGGGTCGTTGCCAGCGACGGTGTTGGTGACGATGACATGATCATGGACATCGGTCCGCAGAGCGCGGCCAAGTTCGCTGAATACCTGAAGGCCGCGTGTACAATAGTCTGGAACGGTCCGCTCGGCGTCTTCGAATTCGACCAGTTTGCGAATGGGACTAAAGTATTAGCCGAGGCGATTGCCGAATCATGCGCCTATTCGATAGCTGGGGGAGGCGACACGACCGCCGCAACAACAAAATTTAATGTTGCCGATCGCATTTCATACATTTCTACCGGTGGTGGTGCTTTCCTCGAATTTCTTGAAGGTAAAACATTGCCAGCTGTGGTGATCCTCGAACAACGGGCATCGGCTGCGAATTGAAAGGACCGCAATCGATTGACTTCTATTAGGAGGCCACGATTCAAGACTGAATGCTTCTTTTTTTATACCGGGCTATGCGAATCAGTAGCCGCCAAGGAGATATTACTTGAGACGAACGAAAATCGTCGGGACACTCGGGCCAGCAACTGATAAACCTAAAGTTCTCGCGAATCTAATAGAAGCGGGACTGGACGCCGCTAGACTTAATTACTCGCACGGATCGCGCGAGGATCATGCGAAACGGGCGCGCGCGGTACGTCGGGTCGCAAAACAGCAAAACCGCGAAATAGCATTAATCGCGGACCTCCAGGGTCCAAAAATCAGACTCGAGAAATTTCGCGACGGACCGATTCAACTAGACGTTGGAGACGAATTCGTAATCGATGCCGATCTCGCCAGCAATGCCGGAGATGAGCATCACGTTGGGGTAACTTACAAAGCCTTACCGCGCGATGTGCGCGCTGGTGATACCTTACTCGTCGACGACGGGCGAGTTATTTTGAAGGTAGAGAAAATCGACGGCAACGCGATAGAAACGGTCGTTTTACTTGGCGGACAACTGTCCGACAATAAAGGGGTCAACCGGGAAGGCGGCGGGCTGTCTGCTAAAGCGCTCACGCACAAAGATCGTCTCGACTTAAAGCACGCGGTTGAGATCGGAGCGGATTATATTGCGGTATCTTTTCCACGCACCGCGCAAGATATTCATGACGCGCGGCGACTGCTAACGAAGGCGGGTAGCAAGGCCGGGATTATTGCGAAAATAGAACGTGCCGAGGCGGTCGAGCATGCCGAGGAGATTATTCTTGCGGCCGATGGAATCATGATCGCTCGCGGAGACCTCGGCGTCGAAATTGGTGACTCGCGTCTACCACCCGTACAAAAGCGATTAATTGATCTGGCGCGGCGCTGCCACCGGATCGTGATCACTGCGACCCAAATGATGGAATCGATGATCGAAAACCCGATGCCGACTCGCGCCGAAGTGTTTGATGTCGCGAACGCAGTGCTCGATGGAACAGACGCCGTGATGTTGTCAGCCGAAACAAGTGTCGGCAAATACCCCTTAAAAACGGTTGAGGCGATGGCTCGAATTTGTCTCGAAGCAGAAAAGGAATGGCCAGACAACCAAGCTGAACTCTTGTTAGACGCCGCATTTGAACGGGTCGATCAAGCAATCGCAGTGTCGACTATTTACTGCGCAAATCGCATTAAAGTGAAAGCCATTGCGGCACTCACTGAGACTGGCGCTACGACCCGCTGGATGTCACGAATTCGGACGGACATACCAATATTCGCACTGTCTGGACTTGTTGAAACACTGCGCAAGGTTAGTCTCTATCGCGGGGTGCAACCGCTTGCGTTTGATATTCGCAATGTCCAATACGCGGAGGTAACGGCGGGTATCTTGGAGCAGCTGCGCGCTAGAGGTGCTATCAGTGACGGTGATAAGGTCATCATCACTAAAGGCGATTTACTCGGCGACGTCGGCGGCACAAACGGAATGAAGATCGTAACTGCCGGCGCCTACGTCGAGCACGTTGCCTGACGAGCCCGCTAAGCTGGCGAGGTGATACGTTGCAGTGCTTCGCGATATTTGGCCGCGGTTTTCTCCCTAATTTCTAACGGTAAAGAAGGCCCCGGCGGTCGTTTGTCCCAATCCAGGGTTTCTAAGTAATCGCGGACAAATTGCTTATCGAAACTCGGCGGACTGATCCCAACTCGATACTCCGATTGCGGCCAAAATCTTGACGAATCCGGCGTTAGTACTTCATCGATGAGAAACACTTCGCCGTTTTCGTCCGTGCCGAACTCGAATTTCGTATCAGCGATAATGATCCCTTTGTGCTTCGCGAATGCGGCGGCACGCACGTAAATTTCCAAGCTCACTTGCTTGATCTTATTCGCGTAATCTTCGCCGATCAGGGATGTGATGTACGCGAAGTCAACGTTTTCGTCGTGATCGCCAACGTCAGCTTTAGACGACGGCGTGAAAATGGGATCCGGTAATTGTTCAGCCTGAGATAATCCGGCCGGAAGGTCGATTCCGCAAACTTTCCCAGTTCGTTTGTAGTCCGACCAACCCGATCCAATAATGTATCCGCGTACAATGGCCTCGACTGGCAGTGGCTTCAATTTCTTCACGACAATAGCGCGGCCGTCCACCTGCTCCTGTTCGGCTGGGTCAGGGAGGACATCAGTGATCGACAAGTCGCTTAAGTGATTACGGATGATATCGGCCATTTTTTCGAACCAAAAATTAGACGTCGCCGTTAGGATCGCGCCTTTACCCGGGATCGGATCGGGCAAAACTACGTCGAACGCCGATAATCTATCGGTCGTTACAATGAGTAGGTGCTCCTCACCAACAGCGTATATGTCGCGTACCTTCCCTTTCTGTACCAATGGCAGGCTTGTAATATTTGATTCGTACAAAGCTTCCGTCGCAGTTCCCACTTCAATAATCCATTGTCATTAAGGCTCGCGATTTTCGCATACTGACTCATCTCACGATAGGACGTTCTTGTGCACTGACTATTATCGAGATGCGATGCTCGGAACATCTCCATAGTCACCCATCGCGCGCAGCATGATCCAATGTTTAAGCGGAATAAATCGATCAAAGGCACACATTCCGGTACCGCGCATTTCCTTGATAAATCGGTGTTCAAGGCGAAACAATTTGTTGATTTGATCCGTGAAACTCAGCATCGCGAAGTTCTCACCACGGCGCATTCTTTCGAACTGACGTAGCGCGGCACCCGGAAACTGCAGCGTTAATTTTTCATGCGGTCCAAGGCATTGCGCGAGTGCGGCTGCATCCATGAGCCCGAGATTCAAGCCTTGACCGGCGAGCGGGTGGACAACATGCGCCGCATCACCTAACAGTATGGCTCGATTAATTACATACCTAGCGCTATGCAGTTTTTGTAGCGGGATCACCATCCGCTCGCTCGCAAGTCGCACATTACCTAAGCGGTAATCAAAAGCGGACGCTAACATCGCTTCAAACGATTCGATCGGTGCGTCGTGCGCGAAACGCGCTTGTTCTGGCGAAGTCGACCACACAACCGCGCATGAATTCGTATCCGCAAGCGGTAGAAACGCGATTGGACCATTCGGTAAAAATCGTTGCCTCGCGATGTGTGTGTGCGGATGTTCTACGTTTACGTTGCACACCAAGGCATGCTGGACATATTCAAGGCGCTGCGTATCGACGCCAAGTAATTGCCGAACGGGGGAATTCGCACCATCGCATCCGAGAACTAGATCAGCATGGATGCGCGCGCCGCGTTCAAGATTGAGGATGTTCATAGGGTCGGTAAACGCGATGTCGATCACGCGATCTGAAACCAGACGGATCCCCTCGCACTGGCCGATTGCTAGGTGTAGGGCGCGGATCAAATTTGCGTGTTCGACGATGGCGCCTAAACAGTCGCGACCGAGCGCTAACGCACTAAATTCGATCGCGCCTTTACTACTCGCGTCCCACACCTGCATGCCGTGAAATTCGCAGATCCGGTGCTTTTCTAGTTCCGCCACGACGTTCAGCCGCTTAAACATCCGCAGGGAAGCCGGCGTCAGTGCGTAGGTTCTAAGATCGTAGGCTTCAGGCAAGCTTGGAACGGCGCTCAGCGGATCGATAATAGAGATTTTAAAGCCTGCTCGAGCCAGTAGGAGGCTTGCGCACAGTCCAACGATACCCGCACCGACGATGGCAATATCAGCGCTGTTTGACGTTGTCGAGTTCACAACCTCGAGGGTATCGATAGGGGTTCATCGAAAGCACCAGTCGCGCGTCGAATCAGGCAACGTTTAGCCGCAGGCGTCACCTCTAGTGCAAACATCGCTAAATTGCGCAATATGCCGATCGGCGGCAACGATGTGGCGAAGAGTTGCGCAATTGAATCCGTAAAGCGCACAACTGCACGTTGATCCGAGCGCCTTCGGTCGCTAAAAGCACGTAGGCATTCGCTACCACCAATGTCGGCGTTTCTTTCCAAGGCCTGTTCGATCGCGTTTGCCAGCCCACTCACGTCGCGTAAACCTAGATTCAAGCCTTGAGCACCGTTCGGATGGATACTATTTGCGGCCGCGCCAACGAGGGCGATACGATCAGCAACAATTTCAGATGCCCAATTCAAACTTAAATCGTGAGCGGAGCGCTGTGACAAATGACTGAAGGAGCCGAATCGGTGACCAAAACCGATTTCGAGTTCGGCTAAGAATTCCTCATCGCCGATGGCGAGCCATGATTCGACTTCGGAATTCGCGCAGCACCGAACCGCAACATGGCGCCCCTGGTCTAATGGTAAAAGTGCCAGTGGACCGCTGCGGGTGAATCGCTCGAATGCGGTTTCGAGTTCTGGATACTGTACGTCGAGATTCGCGACGATCGCGCTTTGCCGATAATCTCTGTTGCGACTCGTGATACCTACTAGGTTGCGCAGTTTCGAATGTGGGCCGTCGGCGCCGATAAGCAACCGCGTTAATATTTCAGTATCTCCGAGCGCATGTCGCAAACTGACCTTGGCTGCCGTGCCGCTCGTCGATACATTTTCGAGTGACGTTTCCCAATACACTTTTGCGTCAGCGATCAGAGCTGATTCGAGCGTTGCCAATAAATGATCTGCGGGGCAGACGTAGCCGAGCGCCTCGATCCCGACGTCATCAGCGCTTAGACGAGTGGCGCCAAAGCGACCTTGATCACTAACGTGGATGTGGCGTATCCGAGTGACCCGCGTGTTTAAGGTCGGCCACAGTTTAAGCGTTTCGAATAAGTTCCGAGACGAAGGTGCGAGTGCCAGACCGCGAGTGTCACCTAAGGTGCCGGCAATGAACGGACGACGGGATTCGACAACAGCGACGCTGAGTCCGAGCCGTCGTAGGGCGAGTGCTTGCGCAGCACCGACCAGACCCGCCCCGATGACCACACAATCATAATCAAGCTGCACGATCTTGATGCATTAGCGATTCTATATCGTCGATTTGCTTTGGCGCATTAGCGCTAAGCACCTCGTGGCCAGTCTTAGTCACAAGGACGTCATCTTCGATCCGCACACCGATGTTCCACCATCGTTTTGGCAAGCCTTTGATGCTCGCCGCGAGATATAAGCCTGGTTCAACCGTCGTCACCATGCCAGCTTCAAACGTTCGCCACTCGTCAGTCACTTTATAATCACCGACGTCATGGACGTCCATGCCTAGCCAGTGTCCGGTTTTGTGCATGTAGTAAGGTCGATACGCTTCGTCACGAATTAGCTTCGCTGGCCGACCTTTTAGGATCCCAATATCAACTAAGCCGCGCGTGATCACTTCAACCGCCGCTTCGTGGGGCATATTCCAGGTATTGCCAGGTTGAACTTCGGCAATCGCGGCAAGTTGCGCTGCGAGTACGATTTCGTAGATTGCTGCTTGATCGACTGAGAATTTACCATTGACCGGAAACGTACGGGTTATATCGCTCGCATAACAATCGTATTCCGCGCCGGCATCGATCAATAACAGATCACCGTCTTTTAACTGATCCTGGTTTTCGACGTAATGCAGTATGCAGCTATTAGCGCCGCTACCAACGATGCTCGGGTAAGCCGGCGAACGGGCGCCATGTTTTACGAATGTATGGAGTAATTCGGCTTCGATTTGGTATTCGTACATTCCGGGGCGGCAGGTGACCATCGCGCGGCGGTGCGCTTCTGCCGCAATGCTGGCAGCGCGGCGCATGGTCTTAATTTCTTGGTGGCTTTTGTAAAGGCGGCTTTCGTGCAACAAATGACCTAGCGACACAAACTGATCTGGGGCATGGACTCCCGCCCGGCCTTTATCGCTTACTTGTGTTATCCAGCTGACCAGGCGCTGATCGAATTCCGGATAACGGCCCATGGTGTAGTAAATTCGATCTTTATTCTCGAGAAGTCCTGGCAGAATGTCGTCTAAATCTGAAATCGGAAAAGCGTCGTCGGCGCCGTAAAATTCGCAAGCTCCGTCTAGCCCAGCGCGCCGTCCATGCCACGTTTCTGCGTCCGGATCCCGTTCCCGACAAAACAGTAAAAATTCCCCCTGTGGTCGGTCAGGTACCATGACGGCGACCGCCTCAGGTTCAGGAAATCCCGTGAGATAGAAAAAATCACTGTCGCTACGATGCGGAAAGTAAACGTCGCGGTTGCGCACGCGCTCAGGCGATGTCGGTTGGATCGCGATTCCACCGACGTCAATCATGTCCATCAATCGTTTGCGGCGGCGGGCGAATTCTCTTTTATCCATAATGGGTCAACGCATCCTAGTTTAATGAATAGTTCCGATGTCTTGGCTAGCTCGGTTCGAATACAGCGCTTCCTCGCGCAACAGCATGGCCCCCATTCTGGCGTATTCGCAAACTTCTAGTAACGCCAGCTCGTCTACATCGTCGTCAGATTCCAGCGGATCGACTCGGCTGATTTCCTGGAGATCGCGCAGGAACCCCTGGCAGTCCTCGCTCAGCGCCGCGAGGTCTGGTAGCTCGGCAATGCCGAATCCCGACAGAAACCCACGACACCATGAGCCGAGTGCTTCCGTTCGGATGGCAAACGACGTATCGTCGGACGGAAGCAAGATCTGTATCGAGAAATCATCCGCGGCAAATTCGGCCAGCGTCTCATCAAACAATTGCGCAAGCACATGACCTGGCCCGAGGTCGTCGAGGCTCAATGATTCGCGATAACCAATGACATGCCCCAACCAGAGGGACGCATCGAGATGCTCTAAACCGCACGTCAGACCGCACAACATGCCATGGCATTCGGCGGCGCCAATGTCGCTGTCCAATATGCCAAGCGCAGAGTCGACTGCTTCGTAGAGCGAGCTATCGGATTTTTCCACCATATCTCTGTAACACAATGTTTCTAGCATTATCCCACGGTGGCTAGTCTGGCTAAAGCGCTTAGACCGGCTTCGCGTCAGTTATTTTCTGCTCAACAAATGGCTCGCATCCGCACGCTGCAGGCGGTTGACCGATGTTTGTGGCCGCTCTATATTGATGCCGTCCAACGCCATATTCAAACGACGAGTCGATTCGCTGCAAAATGACGCAAGTAGATAAAGAAAAATTGGAACTCGTGGCACTCGAGTCGAGAGTCGATGACCTGATCAAAACAATCGAAAGCTTAGCCTCGGAAAACGAGGCGCTACGCAATCAGCAATCATCATTATCCGCGGAGCGCGCCTCCTTGATCGAAAAGACGGAACAGGCGCGCTCACGAGTCGAGGCGATGATCGCGCGACTGAAAGCGATGGAAACCCGCTCATGAGTGGCGATGTAAAGCGCATCACAGTTACGATTCTGGATAAGGAATATATTGTTGGCTGTACTGAGAACGAGCGTGAAGCATTATTCGCTTCCGTTGAGTTTCTAAACAACAAAATGCAAGAGCAACGCGACAGCGGTAAGGTAATAGGGTCCGAACGAGTTGCGGTAATGGCCGCTTTAAACGTGACGCATGAATACCTCGAATACCGGCGTCACAACGAAGCGATGAGTGCCGGAATCGACCGCATTCGAAGCAAGATCAACAGCGCGTTGTCGCGAGGAAGAACGTTCGAACTGACGGATGCGTCGTAAATAATTACGGCAATTGGAAGAATTTAGTATGGTGTTCTCTGTGTTGTACGCGAACTGGCTGGATAATCCTTGAGCCTATAATCGCAGTAAACCGGAACCGATCAGCCAGCGATGTTGTGCATGTCCACATTGGAGTGGAAAGCCTGATTCTCTGCGAAACGTTCCACCTTGAGCCTTTGGTTCAAGCTTACGGCCTTTCGCGGCATCGTGGAGAGCACCCCTTTTCTTGATCCTTCCTGCCCTGCGTTAATAGCGAAGATCTCAGTATATAAAAATGCAAAAATGGTTGATGAAATCTGAGCCCAGCGAGTTCAGTATCGACACCCTGTATGCTCGTCCTAAGCACACCGACATGTGGGATGGGGTGCGCAATTACCAAGCGCGAAATATGCTGCGCGATTCGATCAAGAAGCGTGACTTGGTATTTTTCTATCACTCAAATTGCGCCGAAATCGGCATCGCCGGGATCATGGAAGTCGTTAAGGAATCGTATCCCGATCCAACGGCATTCGATCCAGACGACGCTCATTTCGATCCGAACAGTGACCCCGCCAATCCGCGATGGTTTGTCGTTGACTTAAAATTCAAACGTAAACTTAAGCGAGTAATTACGCTCCACGAGCTGAAGTCACATGCACCGCTGCGGGACATGCGTTTACTGCAGAAAGGCAATCGGCTCTCTGTAATGCCAGTGCAGCAATCAGAATGGGATTTTATTCTAAGTCTGGAATAACTAAACGTTGAACCGCAATTGATGGCTGGAAGCCCTGCAAATACGAGGTTTGTGGTTTTTCATATTCATTTCGTACCCGCTTTCATACCCGGTATTGATTTTTCGTATGGGTTGCCGCCGTCCCGCCAGCGCCGACTTTCAGCACCCTGCGAGTATCTGCGATCCTTTGGTCGCCGCCACCTCCGCGTACCCCGCGCCACTCCGTCACGGCGCTTGCCCCCAGGGGACCTAACGCTCCACAGCCGCTCAGGCCCCGATGCGGGCGCCTGAACAGATTTTCAAGCGTGCAAATTGAAGCAGGGGGCAGCCAGATCGGATTATAGGGGGACGCTCGTTACGAACAGCCGCGTCTCAATGTCCTTGCCCCTTCAGCCTCGCGTAATT
>JAQCEL010000092.1 GCA_027618655.1 Pseudomonadota bacterium
GTTCTGGATTGGGAACTATCAACCATTGGGCATCCGCTTGGCGATTTCACTTACCATCTTGCACCCTGGTTGTTACCACCCGTCGGTGAGCGAGTGAGTAGCTTGGTGGGTCTTGATCTCCCAGCGCTCGGGATCCCGACTGAAGATCAATATATTGCACGTTACTGCGAGCTAACCCGACGCACAGAAATTCCGAATCTAGACTACTATCGGGCCTATACCGTGTGGCGGATGGCGGCAATTTACCAAGGCATCATCAAAAGGGTTCAAGATGGCACCGCGGCGAGTTCAGAAGCACCAACCGATGCCGATTTCGTGCGCACGTTTGCCCAAACTGCTATCGAACACGCAAGACGCGCGGGGCTGTAACGATGAACATTGATGGATTACGTTTCGAACCCTACAAACTTCCCGCGAGCCTCGCGCCGTTGCGCGCTGAAGTGCGCGAATTCTTGGCATCAGAAATCAAGAATTTCACACCCGTGCATCGCAGCAACAGCTGGGATGCCTTCGATCCCGAGTTCTCACGCAAGCTAGGGGCACGTGGCTGGCTTGGCATGATGTTGCCAAAAGTTTACGGGGGAAATGAGCGCGGGCCACTCGAACGCTATGTCATTGTCGAAGAGTTACTTGCAGCCGGTGCGCCGAGTGGGTTTCATTGGATCGGGGATCGGCAAAGCGGACCATTGCTCGCGCGTTACGGTACTGAGGAACAAAAGAAAACGATATTGCCGCAAATCACGGCCGGCGAAGTTTGTTTCTGTATCGGTATGAGCGAGCCGAATGCCGGATCCGATTTGGCGTCGCTGCGCACCCGTGCGGAACGTACCGATGCGGGTTGGTTAGTTAACGGACAAAAAATTTGGACCTCGCACGCGCATCGCGCGCATTACATGATCGCGTTATTTCGAACTAGCCCGCCAGATAAAGATCGGCACGCCGGCTTGTCGCAATTTCTTATTAAACTGCCGAGCGAAGGTATCACCTGTCGTCCGATTAAGGACTTAACCGGTCGTGCGCAATTCAACGAAGTGTTTTTCGAAGATGCGCTGCTGCCCCACGACGCACTCGTCGGAGTGGAAGGCGCAGGATGGAAACAAGTCGTGGAAGAACTCACGTTCGAACGCAGCGGTCCAGAGCGCTACTTGTCGTGCTTTCTCTTGCTAACCCAACTGATCGACGCTGTTAAAGATTCCGCTTCACCAGAAACTTTACGGAAAATTGGCGAGCAGATCGCGCTCGTCACGGCGCTGCGCAATATGTCACTCAGTGTTGCTGGCATGCTAAACGAGGGACGGGATCCCAGTTTGCAGGCATCCATCGTAAAAGACGTTGGTTGCACGTTTGAGCAAGGTTTGCCGGCACTGGCGCAAGAACTCGTCGACCTAGAACCAAGCCTCGCGAGTTACGGAAACGACTTTCAACAAGTTTTAGGCAATCTCATGCAACTCGCGCCGTCGTTTTCATTACGCGGCGGGACCCCAGAGATCTTACGCGGCATCATTGCACGGGGGCTTGGCTTACGATGAGCGAGTTACAGAATATTTTGGAAGAAAGTGTCGCAAGGGTGCTCGACGATAGCATTGATAATCAGTTCCTAACGAGCGTCGAAGAAAACGGCTGGCCGACGGAATTGTGGAATACGTTATGCGAACTCGGTCTACCACAGATACTGGCGAGCGAAGAATCGGGCGGCATGGGCGGCAGCTGGGCAGACGCTTATGTCGTTGTTCGCCGTTGTGGTTACGCGTCCCTACCCTTACCTATCCCGGAGGCAATTATTGCAACCTGGATCGCCAAGCAAGCAGCGATAGAACTACCTGAGGGTGTGCCTGGATTAATCCCTCAGCCATTGACTAGCGATCTCATTCGCGGTGACTCATTGACCGCCGAAATTGCGCGGATCCCGTGGGGCAGAGACGCGAATTACTATCTTGGCATTACGGACGCGAGTGAACTGGTGATTCTCGGACGCGATGGGATCGCGCTCGTCGCGGAAGACAACTTGGGCCGCGATCCACGCGACACGGTTAGTTTCGGTAATGCGCGCTTATTGAATCGGACGGCAACAGACCTGCCGCCGGATGCCGTGCAGTGGTTATGCGCCATGCTACGCAGCGCGCAAATTGCCGGAGCCAGTGCGCGGTGTCTGGAGATCGGGATCGAGTTCGTCGGTAATCGTGAGCAGTTCGGTCGGCCCTTGTCGCGCTTCCAAGCGATCCAGCATCATCTGGCCGTCATGGTCGGCGCTATTGCGACGGTCGACTCGATGTCCGCTAATGCATTTCGCGCCATGGATCACTATGGCATCAATGGCGGCCCTGGCGAACGCGATGCGAAATTTGAGATCGCGGCTGCGAAATGCCGCGCGAGCGATTCTGTCGAAACCGTTACGCGCATCGGTCATCAAGTGCACGGTGCTATCGGCTTTACTTACGAATACGGACTGCATTTTCTAACGCGTCGTTTGTGGGCTTGGCGCGCGGAATTCGGCGGTAGCGGTAAATGGGCGCAGTACTTGGGTGAGGTGGCGAAAGCGCAAGGCGGCGACAATATCTGGGCCTACATCACGAACTAAGTTTCGCGCTATCGCTTATCAGTACTGGTTTTAACTTTGAGTTTGGGAATTACTTATGAACGACGCTTTACTGTTCGAGAAAAACGGCCACGTTGTCACACTGACAATGAACCGGCCAGACGACCGCAACCCGTTAGGCATGGAAGGCGACGGTGATAATTTCGCCGAAGCCGCCGATCGTATCAACGACGACGATGACGTTCGGTGCGTGATCCTAACCGGCGCCGGCAAAGCTTTCTCCGCCGGCGGCAACCTGAAGGCGATGCGCGATCGCGAAGGCCTGTTTGGGGCATCGCCATTGGAAATGCGCGATAAAGCGTATCGAAAAAATATTCACCGAGTGATCCGTTCGCTATGGAATATCGAAGTCCCGACCATCGGTGCAATTAATGGCCCGGCGATCGGGCTCGGCAATGATGTCGGCTGTACTTGTGACATTCGCATCGCCGCGGACAATGCAAAATTCGGCGCCACATTCTTAAAGATGGGGTTAATTCCTGGCGACGGCGGCTCCTGGCTATTGCCGAGAGTCATCGGTTGGTCGAACGCGTCGCGCCTATTCTTTACCGGAGACGTGGTCGACGCTGAAACGGCGAAATCCTGGGGGCTGGTTTCAGACATCGTGCCCGCCGCTTCATTGATGAGCGAGGCGAAAACCTTAGCGGATCGAATTTGCCAACAGCCACCACAGGCGCTGCGCATGACTAAGCGCTTAATGCGCGATGGCATGAATTCCTCGTTCGACACGATCATGGAAATGTCGGCGAGCATGCAAGTCATTGTGCAAAACACGGACGACCATCTGGAAGCTGTGAACGCGTTTTTCGATAAACGCACGCCAGAATTTAAAGGGAAGTAAGCGGCCGCAAAGCTCTTTAAAACCATGTCCAAGCTTAGGTTCTAGACGTAGCCCGGCCCTGGCACCACAGGGAAGTTAATGAGCAGCGCCTCATTAACTTCCACACCTAAGCCGAATTTTGCGAGCGGTGTCACTGCGGAATTGGCGTCGGTGACGAATCCGGGACTACACAGCTCCGCTCGAAACGGATTGAACGCTGAGCAATCCGCCTCGAAGTAACCGCCGTTGTCGATACCACACAGAAAATGCACCGAAGCCGCCATGTTAAGACTCGTCAAAGACGTGTGCGGGTGAATCAAAAAACCGTGTTGTTTAGCGAGCGCCGCGATCCTTAAACCTTCCGTGATACCGCCAGTTTTTGATAGATCGGGTTGCCACACGGTGATGGCGCCGTCGTCTACGACTCTTTCAAAATCGAAACGGGTGTAATGATTTTCGCCAGCCGCTAAAGGCGTACGCCCTCGGCGTTTCGCTGCTTGGTAATTCTTATAGTCGTGCGCTGCAAAAGGTTCCTCGAGCCAACCCACCTTGCATCGATCGAGCGTCGGCATAATTTCTGCAACCTGCGCCAAAGTGTAAGCTGTATTGACGTCGGTCAGTATGACAACGTCCTCGCCGACATGCTGGCGAACCGATGCCACTCTTTCGATGTCCCGCGCTGGGGTGTCGCCTAAACGCAGCTTTAGCGCCCGATAACCGCGGGCCAGCATCGAATCGACCTCGATCAGCAATTCTGATGTGTCTTGGAATCCGAGCGAAATACCGCCTGCATAAGCCGGGATCGCCCTACTCTCCCCGCCGAGCAGTTGGTACAAAGGTTTCCGCTCGCGTTTGCCTGCGATATCCCACAGGGCCATGTCAATTCCACTCAAGCCGATCACAGCGGCGGCGCCTGCGCCATGGCTAGCGAGTTGCATACGGTAAGCCTTGTGCCAGACTGCCTCGATGTCGATGGCGTCCATGCCGAGAACCAGTTGGCGCAGGGTTGTGTTGATCAGCTCGGCGATTGCAGTGGGTGCGCGCGCCGCGTGCGACTCACCCCAACCAACAATTCCGCCGTCGGTTTCGACTTTAACTAATACCGCGTCGCGCTTAACGGTCTGACCAATGCCGAGTTTGACACGATGTTGTTTTGGGATCGGGAACGACACGGGGAAGGCGATGACGTTGGCTATTCGCATGTTGGCATTCAAACGAGAATTATCATGGATAGTTAAACAAGCACGCCTTGTGTCATTTACGACTAGGCGCAATTTCGCCAATCAACATGACTTAAATCGGATAGCGCTTGACGAGTTGTTTCGCAATAAGCACTCGCTGGATCTCGTTCGTGCCCTCCCCGATACACATCAACGGCGCATCGCGATAATAACGTTCCACATCGAATTCTTCAGAATAGCCGTATCCACCGTGAACGCGCAGCGCGTCGGTAGCATTCGATAACGCCGATTCCGATGCAAACAGTTTCGCCATACCGGCTTCCATATCGCAACGTTCGCCACGGTCGTATTTCCCGGCGGCCTGCTCGACGAGTAAGCGTGACGCCTCGACCCGAGTGGCCATATCCGCGAGCTTGATCTGGATCGATTGATGCTCACAAATCGGTTTACCAAACGTCGTGCGCTCTTGCGCGTAACGGACTGCGTCTTTCATCGCCGCGCGGGCAAGGCCCACGCCACGCGCTGCGACGTTAATGCGGCCTAGTTCGAGACCACCCACCGCATGGTGGAAGCCGTGCCCTTCTTCACCGCCCAGCAAACGTTCGGCATCAACGCGGAAATCGCTAAAGCTCAAGGCAACGCTTTCAAGTGCTCTATAACCGAGCTTTTTTAGCTTTCCGTCAATATTAAAACCTGGTCCACGTTCAGCTAAAAACATGCTCATGCCTTTATGCGCCGGACTCGCGCTCGGGTCCGTTTTCGTCAGGATCGCATATAGATTTCCGTACATGCCATTCGTGATCCACATCTTCGATCCATTGAGTACGTACTGATCGCCGTCGCGCTTGGCGACAGTTTTTATCCCTTGGAGATCGGTCCCTGCGTCCGGCTCGGTTAAACACAACACGCCGTGCATTTCGCCAGTCGCAAGCCTTGGTAGGAACCGGGCTTTCTGATCCTCGGTGCCGAAGCGCCCGATCAAATGGCCGAGCATCATGTGCGTGTTGATCACGCCAGCGAGGCTCATCCACGTTTCCGTGATCAAGGTAATGACGTTCGCATACGCAGTCGCATTCATGCCGAGTCCGCCGTGTTCCGGGGCATACATCAGGCCAAACAAACCCATTTCTTTCATTTGGGCGACGATTTCGTGTGGGTATTCATCGTCGTGATCGAAGTGTTTTACTTCGGGGCGAACTTCTTTATCAAGCCAAACTCTGAGGGCGTCGAGGATCTGATTTTCGTCGTCTTTTGAAAAGCTATTGGTGGAATTTTCCATCGCGCTATATTTCCGGCTGTCTATTTAGACGTTAGATTAGCACGCGACCATCCGCGCCAAGTAGATGAAACATGCGTTTGCGGCGCGCGGCGCCAGCCGGGATGCGATCCGAGGATTAGTATCTGCTGGTATGTATCGTTAGATAGACGTCTCGTTACGCACTAATTCAGAGATTCAATATGGAAACAATCCGCTACCTTGCTTACGGCTCAAACCTGCTTCCGGCGCGCATCGCCGCACGGCTCAACGCATTTATCATTTTGGGCACCACGACGCTGCCGGGTTGGCGTCTTTGTTTTCATAAAATGGGCGCGGATGGATCGGGGAAATGCAATCTCATTGCCGACCCGGGTGCCATGGCCTACGGCGCAGTTTATGAACTGTCGCTCAGCGATAAAAGTCGCCTCGATACCATTGAAGGGGTTGGCCACGGGTACTCGGACCAGTCGATTGAACTCGACGCTTTTGGCCCCGCCTGGGTTTATCTCGCAGAACCGTCGCATATAGACGAGCGATTATTCCCATATGACTGGTACCACGCTTTCGTGCTGTACGGTGCGAAGCAACATCTGTTCCCTAAGAACTACATTAACGGGATTATGGACGTTGCCTGCGTCCCTGACGAAGACATTAATCGGCGCGCGGAAAATATCGCGATACTCAATTCGGGTAATCCAGATCTCATCAACGCCGGCGAATAATGCGGCGCCGTCGCGGCCGCGATGATTGATCACGGCCGCAAAAGATCACATTAATCAGAAGTGCGGCATGATCTCTTTCGCGACTTGATCCACCACGGATCGCGTCTCTAAGATCGGCTGGATGGCAATTTGATGAACACCAGCATCGCGCATTTCTTCAATCATGCCGATGACTTCTCGCTTGGTCCCAGTCAACGTCGTTGCCTGGATGATTTTCTTCGTCATTAACGCTTCATGCTCGTCCTTCAGATGCTGCAAATAACCGCTGTACAGCTTTAAATGACGTGTTTCGATGGGTGCGTCTAGTTCGCGATACACATCGGCAAACGCCATTAGCTCGTCGCGTAAATCGTCTGGTAACACGGACGGATCTTTGCGGCACGACAAAGCAAAAATATTACTACTGGAGGCTACCATCGGACCGACTGCTTCGCGCACTGCGCGCGTTTCGATTTGTTCTTCGCTGTCAGTGAGGTAGAACGCAGTCATGGATAGTACGTAGATATCGTCTGGATTGCGGCCGGCAGCCTCCGCCCCTTTACGCACATGCCCGATCATCCATTTCACGATCGAAGGGCTCACGGCACCAAACAGAATGACCCCATCCGCCACTCTTCCGGCAAGTTCGGCGACCTTCGGGCCACTCGCTGAAATATAAATTGGGATCTTCTTTTCGATGTTAATGAAACCAAGATCCGGATTTAGGAATTTAATTTTTCGATGGCGTTCACCTTCGCTGTAGTCCGTTGTCTGACCGGCAAACAGCTCGCGACACACGCGCACATGCTCTTCTAAGTCGGCGACTCGTGCGGCCGGCATACCCATGGTGCGACGCGTAGTATTGCCCGTGCCAATACCCATGATGGCTCGACCCGGCGCTAATGAGTTGATGGTTGCCATGCCACACGCGCTCAGCGGTGCGATACGCGATGCCGGGTTCGTAACACCAGGGCCCAGCTTAATCTTGCTCGTTCGATCCGCACACAACGCGAGTGCCGCATAGACTTCGCTGCCGAGCATTTGTGTATCGTAGAGCCACGCGTGCGAAAACCCGTTGTCCTCGGCGTACTTTACTTCGGGGTGGATGTGGCAATCCCCCATAAAAACGAATCCAAAATCCATCAAATTCTCCCTCGCCGATTGTCGGCTACACGTGATTTGCGTATCCGAGTTCGTAAACTAGGAACGCCGTTATGGTTCATCGCTGCTTTGTGCACTAGCTGAACACGGAGCCGCCGGACACGCATTGTCATGGTCTCGTTTCTGGAATTCAAGACCGCCGATGTAGACCTTGGATATAGGCCTACCCGAATTCAATTAATCGCACTCTTCGACTCAAAATGATCATCTGTTCTAGACCGTAGTTCACCGCATCTGCCGGGTCTGCGCAAAATTCGCTGCTGATCGTCACGCTAGTTTTCCGCATTGATCTCGCGACGCCGTTGGCATTTCCCCAACGGTTGACAGAGATTCGACGCTCATGGTCTTATCAGTGCCCGCGCTGACAATGTATACATAGTATGGGAGGGGTCATAGCGATGTTTGACATATCTTGGATGGGGCGCTGGCAAGCGGCCGTCAATAGCAATAAACCGATGAGTTGGATCGGTAAACACTTTACCGCCGACCTGCTGCTTGGCTTCGGAGATAAGCACTTTGTGGTTTCATTCGTCAAAGGAAAAATTGACGCATTTACTGATCAAATCGGTCCTGAAACTTGTTATCAGCTCGCCGTCAAAGGGCCGGCCGCCAGTTGGGAGAAATTCTGCCAACCCGTACCACCGCCAATGTACAACGATATCTGGGCGATGGGACACCCACTACACGGCCGGGTAACCCTGGAGGGCGATCAAATGGTGATGTGGCAGAACATGCGCGCATTTACCTGGGCACTCGACCGGATGCGCGAAATCTAAGCGCGTCGCACTGGTAACAGAATTAGGATTTTTGGAGAGTTAACATTGGCCAGAATTGAACCAATCACCGGGCGTTATATTTGGGTGCCTTTTCAAGGCGAAGAATACCGGATTTATTACGAAGAAAATGGCTCAGGCATCCCCTTGGTATGCTTGCATACAGCCGGCACAGATGGACGCGAATGGCGCCATCAATTATGTGATGCGAACATTAGCAAGAATTTCAGGGTCATCGCGCTCGACCTACCACGCCACGGCAAATCTATCCCACCATACGACTGGTACAAAGAAGACGAAGAATACAAGCTCACGGCCGATTTCTATTCCGGCATATTAATGGCGTTTTGCAAGGAACTCGAACTGGTTAAGCCCGTGATCATGGGCAGTTCAATGGGCGGCAACATCTGCCTACATCTGGCAGAACGTTACGAGAACGATCTGCGCGCCCTGATCGCGATTGAGGCCTGCGAATATTCGCCAGGCTGGCATCTCGACTGGTTACGCCATTCTCACATCCACGGTGGTGAAACCTGCGCGCAATCCATTTTCGGCTTGATGGCACCGCAGAGTCCGGATAAATATCGTTGGGAAACCTGGTGGTACTACTCGCAAGGTGGTCCAGGGATCTTCAAAGGAGATCTCTACTTCTACAGTGTCGACCATGATTTCCGGGGTCGAACGGAGAAATTGTCTGGGAAAGTCCCTATGTACTACATGACCGGAGTCTATGATTTTGCGTGTACGCCAGATATGACTGAGGAAGTCGCAAAAAACACGAAAAATTCGGAATGCATCATCATGGAGGAGATCGGACATTTCCCAATGAGTGAGAATCCTGAGGTGTTCAATAACTACTTAATGCCTGTCCTCGAGAAGATTTTGGCTTCATAATAGCGCGCAGGATCGCACGACAATTGACAAAAAGGCGCCTGCAAATCTGCGGGCGTTTTTTTTAGGAGCCAACAAATGACCAGCGAGAACGCAGAATTAATTTCACAACTTCGTGACACCGTAAAGAAGGTTTGCGACGACTTCCCCGGCGAGTACTGGCGCGAAAAAGATCGCAACCGCCACTACCCTACAGAATTCGTCAACGCGTTAACAGAACTCGGCTTACTTGCCTCGCTCATCCCTGAAGAGTACGGCGGTAGCGGCTTACCTTTATCCGTCGGCGCAGAAATACTGACCGCGATTCACGAATTCGGTGGCCATGCCGGCGCGTGTCATGCGCAGATGTACACGATGGGTACGGTATTGCGGCACGGCAACGTCGAGCAAAAAGAACAGTATCTTCCGGGCATCGCGAGTGGCGATTTACGGCTCCAAGCGTTCGGCGTCACCGAACCAACTGCTGGCACGGATACCACCAGCATTTCGACCATGGCTGTGCGTAGCGGCGACGGTTACATCGTGAACGGCCAGAAAGTTTGGACGTCACGCGCCGAACATTCGGATTTGATGCTACTACTCGCGCGAACGACACCTAAGGACCAAGTTAAAAAGCGTTCTGACGGCTTGTCTGTCTTTCTAGTCGATATGCGCGACGCGCAAGGCAACGGTATGACGATCAAACCGATCCGGACGATGATCAACCATTCGACCACGGAAATATTCTTCGATAACTTCCCTATACCTGCCAATAGTTTGATCGGCGAAGAAGGCAAAGGATTTAAGTACATTCTTTCCGGAATGAATGCGGAACGCATTCTTATCGCGGCAGAATGCATCGGCGACGCGCGCTGGTTTATCAAGAAGGCTACGGATTACGCCTGCGAACGACAAGTCTTTGGCCGGCCGATTGGCATGAACCAAGGCATTCAGTTTCCAATCGCGCGTGCTTACGCGAATACCATCGCGGCCGAACTCGTGCTGCGCGAAGCCGCCGAGCTTTACGACCGCGGTGAAGATTGCGGTACGGAAGCGAATATGGCGAAGATGCTAGCTTCGGAAGCGTCGTGGGAAGCTGCGGACACTTGCATGCAAACGTTTGGTGGTTTTGGTGTCGCGGAGGAATACGATGTTGAACGCAAGTTTCGTGAATGCCGTTTGTATCGAATAGCGCCTATATCAACGAACTTAATACTTTCTTTTATTGCTGAGCATGAACTCGGGATGCCGCGTTCGTACTAAGGACCCTGGGCTGGTCTAACGTATGGAGCCCAGCAAATCCACTTGCGAGCGCACGTCGAACCATCGCGCCGGAGTCGTGAGGATCTGATGCACAAACAAGCGATCAGTTACCGAAAATGGAGACCTGAATAATGGCCAATCTACCTCGTTTTAATGCTTACATTAACGGTGCCTCGGTCGAACCGAGTAGCAAGGAATACTTTGAAACAGTAAACCCTTATACATCTAAGCCTTGGGCAGAAGTTGCGCGATGCAACGCTGTTGATGCGAACGCGGCAGTCGAAGCTGCGTACACGGCGTTTACTAGCGGTGAATGGCCGAAAATGACAGCTACTCAACGCGGCGCGCTGTTGCATCGATTCGGCGATTTATTAGCTAAGCACGCAGATGAACTTGCCGAATACGAAGTTCGTGATAACGGCAAACTGATAAGTGAAATGGGACTCCAATGCCATTACATCCCCCAATGGTATTACTACTTCGGCGGCCTCGCCGACAAAATCGAAGGCACGGTAGTCCCGAGCGATAAACCCGACATATTCAATTACACCCGTAACGAGGCTCTCGGCGTTGTGGTCGCCATTACCCCGTGGAATTCTCCCCTCCTCCTTTTAACATTCAAACTTGCGGCGGCCCTCGCCGCAGGTAATACGATGGTCATCAAACCATCAGAGTTCACTTCGACATCCACCCTACGCTTTGTCGAGCTATTCGCAGAAGCGGGCTTCCCGCCAGGCGTGGTGAACGTCGTGACAGGTTTCGGCGCGGAAGTCGGCGCCGCCCTAGTAGAGCATCCCAAAGTCGCGAAAATTGCGTTCACTGGTGGATCCGGTAGCGGCGCAAAAGTTTATCAAGCTGCCGCAGCAGGGTTGAAACCATGCACCTTAGAACTTGGCGGTAAATCGCCGAATATCGTTTTTGACGACGCAAATCTGGACGATGCCGTGAAAGGCGCTATTTCTGGTATTTTTGCGGCGACGGGACAAACTTGTATCGCAGGCTCCCGCTTGCTCGTACAAAATGCCATCTACGAAGAATTCGTCAAGAAACTCGTCGACTTTGCCGCGACGGCGAAAATGGGCGACCCAATGCATAAGGATACGCAAGTCGGACCGGTCACGACACCACCGCAATTCGCAAAAGTTCTCGAGTATATTCAGGTCGCCAAAGATGACGGCGCGAAATTATTACTCGGCGGCGGACCCGCGACCGGGCGACCAGAATGTGGCAGCAGCGAATATTTCATCGAACCTACCATCTTTGGCGACGTCACGAACGACATGCGCATTGCGCAGGAAGAAGTCTTTGGGCCAGTGTTATCAATTATCCGCTTCGACACAGAAGAACAAGCCATAGCCATTGCCAACGATATCGCTTTCGGCCTCGCAGCGGGTGTATGGACCCAGTCTATCAAACGCGCAATCAACGTATCGAATGCGCTTAGGGCAGGCACTGTATGGGTGAACACTTACCGCGCGATTAGTTTTATGTCCCCATTTGGCGGCTACAAACAAAGCGGACTCGGCCGTGAAAATGGCATTCAAGCGATCCGCGATTACATGCAGATTAAGAGCGTTTGGATCTCAACTGCCCGCGACGTACCGAATCCCTTTGTCATGCGCTAATGATAGTTGATTAAGATTTCGAGCACGGAAATTTATTTCGAAGTGACACTCGCATTCTAAACGCAGATTAAAAGTTTCTGGAGTTCCGATGGGCGCATTAAGCCACACTTTAGTCGTTAGCATAGAGCAAGCCGTTGCCGCACCTTATTGCACGCGGCTGCTCGCCGAGGCTGGCGCAAGAATCATTAAAGTCGAACGGCCAGGGGGAGATTTTGCGCGGCATTACGACGCGATCGTGAACGGCGAAAGCGCTTATTTTATTTGGCTCAATAGCGGCAAGGAATCTTTGCTTCTCGACGCGAAGGACGACCACGATAAACAGTTGCTCGCATCCATGCTGGCCAAAGCCGACGTCTTCATTCAAAACCTTCGCCCAGGTGCGGTTGAGTCACTTGGCTTTAGCTATGAGTCATTAAAAAAAATAAATCCGCGTCTCATCATGTGTAGTATTTCGGGATACGGCAGCGAAGGCAGCTACGCGGACAAAAAAGCCTACGATTTCCTCGTTCAAGGTGAATCTGGACTGTGTTCTATCACGGGTGCGCCCGGTGAGCCGGCCCGGGTTGGGATTTCGGTTTGCGATATCTCAACTGGCTTAACGGCTTATAGCGAAATCCTTCGCGCACTGTTGGAACGCAACCACAGCGGGGTCGGCGAGCATCTGGATATCTCCTTATTCGATGTGATGGCCGAATGGATGAGCGTCCCGCTCGTGGTCTACAAAAATGGCGGCAAATTGTTATCGGGCACTGGACTCGATCATTCGCAAATTGCCCCATACGGGGTGCACCAAGCTGCTGACGGACCGTTCATTATTGCCGTACAACACGAAGGTGAATGGCGTAACTTGTGCTCAGTCGTGCTCGGCGATGAAGCGCTGGCCGATGATCCCCGATTTGCCAGTAACGTAGTGCGCGTCGAAAATCGGGTCGCACTCACTGAAGCAATTGAAAATTTTACGCGTCAGTACACGCGCGCCGAGATTGCTGAAAAAATGGAAGCGGGTGGCATTGCCTACGGCAATCTTAATAATTGTCGCGACGTTTGGGACCACCCTGCCCTGAAAACGAAAGAAGTGATCTCGGGCGGCAAAACCGCCGAATTCGTCCGTCGCGTTTGTGACACCTCGACAACCGTGCGCGCCATTCCAAGCTTGGGAGAGCATTCGGAAAAAATTCGCGCAGAATTTCTTCACGCATAATCTTGGCGAGGCCTTAACTCATAATGCGATAACCGAACAGCCAACAGTCGAAGACGGCGCGCACCATTCAACCCGCAAGCCCCTTTAGGAGATAAAAAATGCTGCTAAGAACTCTCGCGCTCTACCTAGTTACCAGCTTGTGCACGACCGCGAGCGCCGCGGAACAATGGTGGCCATCCAAATGGGGCGAAAAAGATGAACTCGGTCAGTTCAACCAACTGGGACCCGATCTAACCTTGAAAGCCGCGAGTCTCATAAAGACGGGGAAGACGTATCGATTAGGTATTGAAACGAATAGTTCTACACCGGCGCCAGCGCCACGCAACTTCAATCTCACCGTGCTCATGCCCAACCAAGCCCCGGGGCAATCGCTGGGCGATAACAAATTTAACTATGCCGATGACTTAATGAGTGGTTGGATGGGAGTCGGGTCGCAAATCGATGGCCTCGGTCACGCGGCGATCGATCACGTCTTTTATAACGGCGTCCATTCTGCAGAATTTGTGAAGCCGGCAGGTCTAAGTAAATTCGGCGTGCAGAACTACCCACCCATCGTCACCCGAGGGGTGTTGATCAATATGGCTAAATGTTTAGGCAAAGACGTCTTAGCAGAAGGTACTGCCTATACGAAAGATATGATCGTTGAGTGCCAAACAAAACAGAACATCACGATCGGGGCTGGCGACGTTGTTCTGTTGCATTCCGGCTGGCTGGATGTCCTGGACAGCGATCCAAAACGCTATGCCGCAGGTGAACCTGGCATCGGCGTTAGCGGCGCGGAATATCTTGCCTCACTTGACGTCATGGCGGTCGGCGCAGACACCTGGGGTGTCGAAGCCCTGCCATTTGAAAATAAAAACATCATGTACCCGATACACCAGAATCTGATCACAAAAAGGGGCATTTATTTGCTTGAGAATATGGATACTCGCGAACTCGCTAAAGACGGCGCCACCGAATTCATGTTCATCTTGGGCCCCGCAAGAGTGACCGGCGCCGTTCAGATGATCATCAACCCGATCGCGATCCGTTAAGGCTAGCGCTCGGACGATTCGTTTCTAATCACACTCCTTGGCGAGGAACACTTAGGTTTCACTATGGCTAACATCGACCTTGACGGTCCCTACTTCGAAGATTTTACGATTGGCGAAACATTCTCCGCACCGGCGATCACCATCACGGACGGCTACGCGGCAATGTATCAAGCGATTACCGGGGATCGCATGCGCCTCCCGCTAGACCATCCCCTGTCTGAACAAGTAACCGGTAACAAGGCCGCACTCGCGCATCCGCATCTTGTGATCAACATCGTCAACGGCCAAACGACCTATCCGTCGCAACATGTCAAGGGCAATCTGTTTTATCGCGGATTGATTTTGCGCAAACCAGTGTTCGTAGGCGACACGCTCGCAACTTCGACGAAGGTTGTCGGACTCAAGCAAAATCGGGCGAAGGAAGGACGCCCGGCGACTGGCATGGTGGTGTTGGAAATGCAGACGACCAATCAGCACGGCGAGGTCGTTATGCAATACTGGCGATGTCCGATGATCCCGTGCCGCGATCCCAAGGCAGCGACCGGCCATGACGCAGACTTTTCGACCATCGGCAGTGAGATCAGTAGCACCGATATCATCAATGCGATCCCGAGCAATTGGAATTTAACGCCATTGCACTCGGATGTAACCGGCCTAAAAGCGCGCGAGTATGAAATCGGGGATGTTGTGTCGATTGTTCCTCGTGACACGATTACCTGCGCGCCCGAACTTGTGCGACTCACGTTGAATATTGCCTATGCGCATACGGACGCGAGCAAAAGTTATCTCGACAAACGTCTGGTTTATGGCGGCCATACGATCTCATTAGTATTAGCGCAGTTAACTCGCGCCATACCTTCCATGGTCACGGTGATTGGCTGGGCGGGTTGCGACCATACTGCGCCCGTCGTCGAAGAAGATTTGATCAGAACCGAGTTTACGGTCGTGGACGTCACGGCACTCGCGGGTCGCGGGAAACTCGTCGACTTACATGTCCAAGCACATGCGGCGCGACCGAGCAAAGCGAACGGCGAGTTAGAAGAATCGAAGGTGCTCGACTGGCGTTTAAGTGTCTGGACGACCTGAGGCAAAGGCATCCTCGCGCTGACAGTGCTCGGTGTCTCCCCTGGGCCAACTTGGAGGAAAACCGTGACGCAGGAAATCAGCAGTATCGACCCACACCCGCGTAAACACATGCGGGTGCGCGACACCGAGATGGCCTACGTCGATGTCGGAGCCGGACGCGATTGTGTGTTTCTACACGGCAATCCGACGAGTTCTTATCTATGGCGGAACGTGATCGCAGAGATAGCGCCATCGGCACGCTGTATTGCACCCGATCTCGTTGGCATGGGCGAGTCGGGACCATCGCCACGTCGTGCCTATCGCTTGTTCGAACAAGCGGCCTATCTCGATGCCTTCTTCGAAACGCTGGAACTGGAAAGCGTGTGCCTAATACTGCAGGACTGGGGTGTGGTGCTCGGGATTGATTGGGCACGCCGACATCCTGGCAAGGTGGCGGGCATCGTTCATATGGAAGGCGTGATGCGCACCATGGCTTGGACAGAATGGCCCGATCAGACCCGTGACTTTGTTCGCGCCCTTAAAGGCGATGAAGGCGAACGGCTGGTGCTCGACGAAAATCAGATCGTCGAAGGCTTTCTGCCACTCGGCACGGCGCGAAAATTAACGGACCTTGAAATGGAGCGGTACCGTCGGCCGTACAAAACAACCCGGGAAAGCCGCCAGCCGACCCTCGATCTCGCGCGTGAAATCCCGTTGGAAGGCATGCCGCCGGATGCCTGCGCCATGGTCGATGCGAATGGTCAATGGATGCGCGGCGAAATCGAGCTACCCAAGCTGTTCATTAACGGCAACCCTGGCCTAAATGTCGTGGGTGTCATTCGCGATTTTGTGCGTACGTTCCCGAATCAAACCGAAATCACAGTCGATGGAATTCACTTTCTCCAGGAAGATTCACCGCACGCGATCGCTCAAGCAGTAAACGATTTTTTAGCGACTCTGTAGCCAGTCCAGCTCAGCCGACGTCGGGTAATAGGACGATATTTAGGGCTCCATCTTTCTTTCTGGCGGTCGGCTTGGACCTTGCCTTTTAGTCGCAGCGTGACCGACGTAATGAGTTGAGAGAGACTTCATCTTGCAGATTTTAATGACTCTTTTTTTCCCTGATAACAGTCATTAGAAGGAAAGGCCTATTGGTCCGAGATCGACCGAGGCTGCCCTTCGACCTAGTGTTGACCTCATGACGCTCAGCTATTAAGTTGGAGCGATGAAGCGGGGTCTCGTTTTCCGGAAAAGCCCGTTTTGGCATTCATCCTAAAAAAAGCAGTTGGCCTGTCAATTTGCGGTGAATTGAGCGGTTAACAAGCCAG
>JAQCEL010000321.1 GCA_027618655.1 Pseudomonadota bacterium
GTGGTCGCGAACGCTTATATCGGACCCTTGGTTGATCGTTATCTCGGGCTGCTCGATCAGCAATTGCAGCGTGGCGGTTTTGCCGGGAAGTTCTTTTTGATGCAATCGAACGGCGGTTTAATTGGACCAGATGCGGCGCGCCGCAATTGCATTTCGTTAATTGAATCAGGTCCGGCCGGCGGTGTGATCGGTGCACAGAGTGTGCTGGCTGACATTGGTGCTGCGAATGGTGTTGCGTTCGACATGGGCGGTACCACGGCGAAAGCCGGCGTGGTCGAAGATGGTATGCCACGTATTGCTCACCAATATTTTATTGGCTCTTACAACGTTGGCTTGCCAGTGTTAACCCCGGTCATGGATATTCACGAAGTTGGCACTGGCGGCGGCAGTATCGCGAGCGTCACACCATTCGGCGAACTGCGCGTTGGCCCGCGTAGCGCGGGTGCCTCGCCAGGTCCGGCCTGTTATGGACTCGGCGGTCTTGATCCGACAGTCACCGACGCGAATGTCGTGCTCGGTCGACTCCACGCCGACCTACCGTTAGCAGGTAACTTGCGACTCGATCGCGCTGCCGCCCATAGCGCGCTCCTCAAGGGTGTTGCCGAGCCGTTAGCAGTGAGCGCTGAAGCGGCGGCACTCGGCGTTGTGCAAGTCGCGAATGCGGCGATGGCTTATGCCATCAGTGCAGTGACGATTGAGCGCGGTCTTAACCCAGCAGATTTCGCGCTGGTGGCCTATGGTGGCGCCGGTCCCTTACATGCCACGCAAATCGCGCGAGAACTCGGCATGCAGCAAGTTGTGATCCCACCGAACCCTGGCGTATTTAGCGCTTATGGGATGTTGTTTGCGGATCCCAAAGGACACGCCTCGCGCACGCGTATCACAAGAGTCGATGCGCACGAACTACCCAATCTAGAAGCCTTCGTCGACGAACTGATCGAAGATGCGAGCGGTCGCTTAGGTCTTGGCGACGTGCATGCCGATCGCATCGAGCTGTATGCGGACATGCGCTACGTTGGGCAAGAACATACGGTTAGCGTCGCATTGGATCGCGATATGTTGAGCGGCACCCGTGTCGATACCCTCAAACAACGCTTCGATGCGGCGCACGAACGGTGCTATTCGCATAGCGCTGCTGCGGAACGTGCAGAAATTGTCACCTTGCGCTGCGTCGCGACGGTATTCACGGATAAGCCGGAATTTAGCCCCCCAAGCTCGCAAGGACACGCAAACGCCCCGGCCTTCCACCGTGCCGTGTGGTTAGATGCAGAGCTAGCTACCGAGATCCCCTTTTTCGCGCGCGCCGCACTCGCGCCCGAAATGATCGTCGCGGGACCGGCCGTGATATTCGAAGACACCGCATCGACGTTGCTGCTCTCTGGTGATCGGCTGTACTCACACCCAAACGGTCACTTGATCATCGACCTCGAAGAGGCTGTGGCATGAGTCAGACCGAACCATCGTCTATTCGCGCGATTGATGCCGAAGTATTGCGTCACGGATTTGTCGCGATCACTGAGGAGATGAAGATCAATCTAATGCGTACGGCTTACAACATGATCATCTATGAAGCCTTGGACTTCACGGTGGGTTTGTTTGATCGTGACGGCAATACGATTTCGATCGGGCTGGGCCTACCGATGTTCATTCGCGGCATGAGTGCCACCGTGCAAGCCACCTTGCGCGAGTTTCCGCACGAGACCATGCGCCCTGGTGACATCTACATTACGAATGACGCTTATATTACCGGCAGTCACCTTAACCACATTACTTTGAGTCTGCCGCTGTTTCACGGCGATGAGGTGATCGGCTTTACCTGCAGCATGGCGCATTGGCTCGATATCGGTGGTGTGCTGAACGGGGTGACCACGGACATTTATTCCGAAGGCCTACAGATCCCGGTTTGCAAGTTATACGAAGCGCATGAAGAAAACTCGCTACTGATTAAGATCATTGCGCAGAACGTTCGCGATCCGGATCTTGCGATGGGTGATTTGCGCGCGCAGATCGCTGCCGTGCGCACGGGTGAGCGACGTTTTAATCAAATCGTAAAACGTTATGGTCGTCCACTCGTTGAAGGGGCGATGCGCTTTATTATGGAACGTAGCGCTGAACGAGCTCGCGCGGCGATCGCACGTATGCCGAACGGCCACTATGAAGCGGAGTGCTTCATGGATGGCGATGGCGTGGTTGAACAACCGATCCCGATCCATGTTGCCGTTGACATCGACGGCGAAGAAATGCTGATCGACCTTAGCGGCATCTCACCGCAAGTACAAGGTTTTTACAATTCCGGTCGCACCGCTGGTCTATCCGCCGCGCAAGTTGCGTTTACCTGTTTAGTTGACCCGATCGGGCGCCCGATCAATGACGGCACCTACGAGCCGCTTGAAGTACGTTTGCCTGATCGCAAAGTCGTCAGTGCGGTTAAACCTGCCGCGATGCGTTGGTGGATGACGATCCCGATGACGGTTGTCGATACGGTCTTCAAAGCCCTCGCACCGGCCTTGCCGCGCGACGTCCCGGCCGGCCATCACGCCGATCTCGCGATCGTCGACATGAACGGCGAACACCCGCACACGTGTCACTTCTACCGTTGCTTAGGTGGATTAATTGGTGGCGGCTGGGGCGCTAAATGGAATGAAGATGGCATGAGCGCGACCATATGTATCAATGATGGCGACACACACAACGCACCAGTCGAAGCGATGGAAGCGAAGTACCCACACATTATTGAACGTCATGC
>JAQCEL010000093.1 GCA_027618655.1 Pseudomonadota bacterium
CCCGTGCTTTTAGATCAATTCGTGATCGATAGACTTGTTCTTATAACTGAATGTGTGATCTTGCCCTGGGTGCAGTTGAGTAGCGCTTCCCAGCCGCATGGTTGCGGGTATAATGCGCGACGCTGTAATCCCATGTTGTTATCCAATCAAAATTCTGTCCTAACCGTCGTTTTGGCGACGGGAGATGGCAAACCACTCATGCCGCTAACGCAGCGTCGTACTGTTGCAGCGATCCCATTTGCTGGTGCGTATCGAGTGATCGACTTCACTTTGTCCAATTGCCTGCATTCCGGATTGCGAAGAGTCATGGTGTTTTCGCAATTTAACGCGCTATCTCTCCACAATCATATCCGCGGTGGTTGGTCATTGTTTAATGCCGATCTCGGCGAATACGTGATGCCCGTAACACCGCCGATTCAAAACGAAGCGACTATTTATAGCGGTTACGCGGATGCTTTGCTAAAGAACGCGTATTTGCTCGAGCGTACACCAGCCGATCACGTTATCGTTGTCTCGGGCGAACACATATACCGAATGGACTACGCGGCAGTCCTTGCGTTCCATATCAAGCATGACAGCACGGTGACCGTCGGAACATTGGATACCGCGTGCACTAATGGCGCCGAATTGTCGGCAGTGTTAAAGCTTCGTGGTCACAAAGTGGTTGGGATCGAGCCGTTTGTCGCAGGCAAAGACGCTACTTCCATCTATGGACCTATGGAAGTATTCATCTTCAAGAAAGCGGCATTGATGAGTTTACTGGAGCAAGCGAGTCGTCCAGACGCGAATGGGCGAGCGATCATCGATTTAATAAGAGACCACTGGCTAGATTCTGAAAAAATCAATGCGTACCGGTTTGGCGGTGCGGATGGGCGCGTCTCCCAGGACAAATATTGGCGAATGCTCGCGAGCGTCGACGACTATTACGATGTAAACATGGATTTGCTCAAATACGAGCCGCCACTCGATATCTACCAGGTAGATTGGGCGATTCGAACTCATCAGACTCAAAGCCCTCCGGCCCGGACTGTCTCCGGTCCCTACGGCACCGAAGGTATCTGTGTTAATTCGATTATCGCCAATGGCACGGTAATAGCTGGCGGCGGAGTCAGTCGCAGTATATTAGGCAACCGTGTTTATATCGACGACGGTGCTACCGTTGAGGACTCGATACTCAGTGCCGGCGTCAGCGTTGGCGCAGGCACGCAATTGCGCCGCTGCGTCATCGACCGTAATGTCGTCATTCCCGCAGACGAAGAAATTGGCCTTGATCTCAAACTCGATGCGCAGCGTTTCACCGTTACCCCCAACGGCGTCGTGGTGATACCATCAGACACAACGTTTAATTGAAGAGCCGTGGCGGTGGGTTTCGAACAGGCATTAGCAAAAATTTTACCACCAGAGTCGCTTTTAACTGCGGTGGAGGCGAAGCGCCCGTTCGAATGTGACGGACTTTCCGCCTATCAACAGATCCCCAGAGTCGTCGTGCTGCCGTCCACTAAGGATGAAGTGCGTCGCATAGTCAAAGTATGCGCAGAATTTGGCGTGCCAATAATTCCGCGAGGGGCGGGAACAGGATTGTCCGGCGGCGCGCTACCGCTCGCTGAGGGATGCGTGCTGAGCCTCGCAAAATTCAACCGTATCGTCAAAATCGACCTTGCAAACCGCATCGCGGTCGTAGAACCCGGGGTTCGCAACTTGGCGATTTCTCAAGCGGCGGCTCGCCACGGTTTGTATTACGCACCTGATCCCTCGTCGCAAATTGCTTGTTCTATCGGCGGCAACGTGGCGGAAAATTCCGGGGGCGTGCACAGCTTGAAATACGGCTTAACCGTCAACAACGTACTGCAACTTGAAATGTTAACGGCGGATGGTGACTGGCTAACATTGGGCAGCGATGCGCTAGATAGCCCTGGCTACGATTTACTCGCAGTGTTGCACGGCTCCGAAGGTCTACTGGGCATTATCACGCAGGTAACAGTGAAGCTTTTGCCAATTCCACCGGTCGCGAGAGTTCTGCTTGGCGCGTTCGATGAGGTTGAGGCGGCCGCAGCAGCGGTGGCAGGCGTGGTTGCAGCCGGCATTATCCCAGCGGGACTCGAAATGATGGATCACCTCGCCATCGGCGTCGCGGAAGATTTTTGCCAGGCGGGATACCCGCGCGACGCGGCCGCGATATTACTTTGCGAACTCGATGGCACGGTCGGCGAGGTTGATAGCCAGATCGATGCGGTGCAGGCGATTTTTTCCCAGAACAAATGCACCAGCGTACAGGTGTCCAATAGCGAAGCTGAACGTCTCAGATTTTGGGCGGGACGAAAATCCGCGTTTCCTGCGATGGGTAGAGTTGCACCCGATTATTACTGTATCGATGGAACGATTCCGCGCCGGCATATCGGTGTCGTTCTAACCCGAATCGCAGAGTTGTCCGAGCAATATGGCCTGCCAGTGGCGAACGTTTTTCACGCCGGTGATGGAAATCTTCACCCACTCATTGCCTATGATGCAAACGATGATGCCCAACTTGAAGCGGCTGAACAGATCGGTGGAAAGATCCTCGAACTGTGTGTCGCGGTGGGCGGCACGATTACCGGTGAGCACGGCGTTGGCGTTGAGAAACTCGACCAGATGTGCGTGCAATTTTCGAGCGGCGAGCTAAGCCTTTTCCGTCAGTTGAAAGAAGCATTTGACGGCGCGGGGCTATTGAATCCGGGTAAGGCTATCCCGACCTTGAGCCGCTGCGCGGAATTCGGCGCAATGCATGTTCATGGCGGGCAACTCCCGCATCCGGAGATTGAACGTTTTTAGCAGTTAGCTAAGGCCTGTTGATCTTTCACACGGCGACTTGTACGAAAGATCAACAGGCCCTAGACAGTAGCTTGCAGTTTTTATGTTTTGAGAGCGTAGAAGGCAACCTCGCACGGTTCCGACTACGCAGAATCCGTGCCACCGACTGTCAGCCCGTCAATTCGCAGCGTCGGTTGACCGACTCCCACTGGCACTGATTGGCCATCTTTCCCGCATGTACCAATGCCGTTGTCGAGTGCTAAATCGTTTCCGACCATACTCACGCGCGTCAGGACATCAGGTCCGTCGCCTACGAGAGTCGCACCTTTTACCGGCGCAGTGATCTTACCGTTTTCGATCAAATAGGCTTCGCTCGCGCTGAATACAAATTTTCCGTTTGTGATATCGACTTGGCCGCCACCAAAGCTAACTGCATAGAGGCCTTTATTCACGCTTTTGATGATCTCTTGGGGGTCGAATGATCCAGGCTGCATATAGGTATTGGTCATGCGCGGCATGGGTCGGTGAGAATACGACTGCCGACGTCCATTGCCAGTTGAAGTAGCGCCCATCAAATGCGCGTTTTGCTTGTCTTGTAAGTAGCCGCGCAAGACCCCGTTCTCAATTAACACCGTGTTCTGTCCAACAACGCCTTCGTCATCGACATTCAACGAGCCGCGTCGGTTTAACAAGGTCGCATCGTCAACGACCGTGCATTGTTCACTGGCAACCTTATCGCCAATTCGATTTGAAAACGCTGAAGTCCCTTTGCGATTGAAATCGCCCTCGAGTCCGTGGCCAATCGCTTCATGCAATAGGATCCCTGGCCAGCCTGGGCCTAAGACCACAACCATTTCCCCGGCTGGCGCGTTTCGTGCCCCTAAATTGACGAGTGCTTGGCGTAGTGCCTCATCGGCTATATCAGTTGCAGTCGAATTGCCAAAGAAGCACTCATAGGTCGTGCGCCCGCCGCCGCCATACCCAGCTGATTCTCGACGACCGTCCTGCTCGACAATCACAGTGACGTTAAGTCTCACCAAGGGTCTTTGGTCCGTTGCCAAGGTGCCGTCAGATGCGGCAACTAAAATTGACGTAAAGCTGCCGGTCAAGCTCACCATGACCTCTGATACGCGCGAGTCGGCGCTGCGTATTCGGCTATCTAGGGACTTCAATAGGTCAAGTTTCGCCTCCGTAGCGACACTCGCGAGTGGGTCGAGCGGGGTATAAAGCGTCGCGCTGGTCGAACGAGAGGCTATTTGAATGTCGCGGGATTGGCCTTGCCGAGTTATTGCGCGAGCCGTACGCGAGGCGCGCTCAAGTGCTGACAGATTCAGTTCGTCAGAATAGGCGAAACCGGTCTTCTCGCCACTGACTGCACGCACACCAACGCCTTGGTCGATCGAAAAAGAACCATCTCGAACAATGCTATCTTCAAGACTCCACGATTCAGCCGTTGAATATTCAAAATACAGATCGGCGAGATCGATCGACTGAAGTGACAGAGACCCCAGTACTTTTTCCAAATCACGGATTTCGATCCCTGCGGGAGCGAGCAAGGTCTGTGTGGCGGGGTCGATCAGCGATGCGGTCATGTTCATTCGCCTCGTAGTGATATTTGACATTCAGCAGGACTATTTGAA
Source organism: Pseudomonadota bacterium (assembly GCA_027618655.1). Classification (GTDB taxonomy): domain Bacteria; phylum Pseudomonadota; class Gammaproteobacteria; genus UBA11873. Next base: position 4,428 of record JAQCEL010000093.1, read on the forward strand.
TATCAGTTCATGGTATATTCCGCGGTCGTACCCGCGAGTACTCGGCGGGATCACAATAACAACCAATCCATTAATTCAACGTAGTGTAATCATTTTGGCCAAAGACTTCCCGCGCATCGCGCGCCTCCCACCATACGTATTTAATCAGGTCAATGAATTGAAATTTGCGGCGCGGCGGCGTGGCGAGGACATTGTTGATTTCGGGATGGGAAATCCCGATCAACCAACGCCGAGCCACATTGTCGATAAGTTGATCGAAGTCGTACAACGTGACGGGACGCACCGCTATTCGGTATCACGCGGAATTCCGCGCCTACGTCGTGCGATTTGTCGATGGTACAGCGCTCGTTTCAACGTCGAATTAGATCCCGATGAGGAAGCGATCGTCACGATTGGATCGAAAGAAGGACTTTCGCATCTCGCGCTCGCGACGATCGAACAGGGCGATGGTGTGCTCGTGCCGAATCCAGCGTATCCGATCCACCCCTATGGCTTCGTCATTGCAGGGGCCGACATCCGACACGTACCCATTGGGCCTGGCATCGATTTCTTCGCTGAACTCGAAGCGGCGATCCGAAATTCTTGGCCAAAGCCGAAAATGCTGCTATTGAATTTTCCGAGTAACCCCACGGCTCAATGCGTCGAATTGGAGTTTTTTGAACGGATCATCGATATTGCGCGCGAACACGAAATTTACGTCGTCCACGATTTGGCATACGCCGACTTGGTCTTTGATGGCTACGTCGCCCCGTCGATAATGCAAGTGCCGGGTGCGAAGGATATTGCAGTCGAATTTTTTTCGCTGTCCAAAAGCTACAACATGCCGGGTTGGCGGATTGGGTTCATGGTCGGAAACCGTGACTTAGTGAATGCGCTTGCGCGGCTGAAATCCTACATGGATTATGGCACGTTCACGCCCATTCAGGTTGCCGGGATCGCCGCCCTGGAGGGACCGCAAGATTGTGTGCAAGAGATCCGCGATCTTTATCAAACGCGCCGCGACGTGCTTTGCGATGGTTTGATCAACGCCGGATGGGAAGTTGATATTCCGAAAGCAACCATGTTTGTTTGGGCCCGACTACCGGAGCAATACCGCAAAGTGGGCTCCTTGGAGTTCACCAAGCTGTTGCTCAAAGAAGCGAGTGTTGCCGTTTCGCCTGGTATCGGGTTCGGTGAGTACGGTGACGAATTTGTGCGCTTCGCTCTGATCGAAAATCTCCACCGCTCACGCCAGGCTGTGCGTGGCATAAAGGATATGCTTCGCGACGGAAAATCCGCGCTCGGATAAGCGTAGGCCGTTTAAGTTCTATTTAGAGATAAGTATGTCGTCACTACCCCCAGTAAGGATCGGTCTACTCGGCCTTGGCACGGTTGGCGCGAGCACGCTCGAGGTGTTGCGACGCAATGCTGATGCTATCACCAGGCGCGCAGGACGCGCGATTGAAGTCGTGGCGGCAAGCGCTCGAGACATCAAAAAATCACGGCCGGTCGATTTGTCAGGTATCGAGTTAACCAGCGATCCGTTTAAGGTTGTAAACAATCACCACCTGGACGTCGTCGTTGAGCTGATGGGCGGGACGGACCCGACGCGCGAGCTCGTCGTCACGGCACTCAAGAGCGGCAAGCACGTTGTCACTGCGAACAAAGCGTTGATCGCCTTGCATGGCAATGAAATATTTGAGGTCGCCCATGGCTCAAATGCGATAGTGGCATTCGAGGCGGCGGTCGCTGGCGCGATTCCCGTCGTCAAAGCGATCCGCGAAGGCTTGGCCGGCAACCATATTGAATGGTTGGCCGGCATTATCAATGGCACCTGCAATTACATTCTCACTGCGATGAGCGACGAAGGGCGAGATTTCGCCGAGGTTCTGGCCGAAGCCCAAGCGCTCGGTTACGCGGAGGCTGATCCAAGCTTCGATGTTGACGGGATCGACGCGGCACATAAATTAACGATCCTCGCCGCGATCGCATTCGGTATACCGCTACAGTTCGATCGCGTTTACATCGAAGGGATCAGTCAGATCTCCCGAGTCGACGTCGAGTATGCGAAACGTCTTGGCTATCGAATAAAGCATCTAGGCTTAGCCAACCAACGCGCCTCTGGGATCGAATTAAGAGTCCACCCGACATTAGTACCTGAGCGCCAAATTCTCGCGAATGTTAATGGCGTGATGAACGCAATCATGGTGAAGGGTGACGCCGCTGGGGCCACACTTTACTATGGTGCTGGCGCTGGCGGGCAGGCGACCGCGTCTGCTGTTATCGCGGATCTGGTCGATGTCGTGCGCGCATTAAACAGCCATCCGGAGAGCCGCGTGCCGCATTTGTCGTTTCAACCAGACGCACTTGCCGAACTACCGATCGTTGATATGCACGACGTCCGGACGTCTTATTACCTACGCTTGGGCGTCCTCGATCAAGTTGGGGTGTTGGCCGACGTCACGCGCATACTCGGTGACGGCGGCATCAGTATCGAAGCGATATTGCAGCAAGAGCAGGCCGGCGGTGCGCAAGGCGTTCCTGTGATCATTCTGACGCATGAGGTCAGCGAACGGGCGATGAATGAGGCGATTATCGAAATTGAAGCTTTGTCGCAAATAACTTCTAAAATCGTCCGCATACGAATGGAACCACTTGCGTGAATAAACCCTATCATTACCAGGGCTTGATCGAGCGTTATCGCGATCGACTGCCAGTTGCAGACAGCACCCGAATCATCAGTTTGTGCGAAGGCGACACCGCGTTAATTCGATTGTCGAATATCGAGAAAATAATCGGCCACGGGATCGAGTTATACGCGAAGTTTGAAGGCCAAAATCCTACTGGCTCGTTTAAGGATCGCGGCATGACCATGGCGGTCACCCAAGCGGTATCGGAAGGCAGTGAAGCGATTATTTGCGCCTCGACGGGCAATACCTCGGCGTCGGCGGCAGCCTACGCGGCACGGGCTGGGATCCGCGCATTCGTATTAATTCCTGAAGGCAAAATCGCCCTCGGTAAGCTTGCTCAGGCAATGATCGAAGGCGCCTGTGTCATCCAAATTAAGGGAAATTTTGACGATGGGATGCGCATCGTCAAAGAAGTGGCTTCTGCTGCACCAGTGACGATCGTCAACTCGATTAATCCTTATCGTCTCCAAGGGCAAAAAACCGCTGCCTTCGAAATCATCGACGCGCTGGGTCGAGCCCCTGATGTTCACGGGATACCGGTTGGCAACGCCGGGAACATCAGTGCTTACTGGGTCGGCTTTAGCGAGTATGCAGCGGTGACGCCAGCGACAGCAGCATGTGCCTATTGTGATGACGTGTGTCATTACGAGAAGGCAGCTGTCGTTGACACGCGGCCGCGAATGTTCGGTTACCAAGCTGCCGGCGCAGCGCCCTTCGTACTTGGCAAAATGGTCGATGATCCAGAAACCGTTGCAACCGCAATTCGTATCGGTCGCCCGCAATCGTGGGATCTCGCGTGGGCCGCGATTAATGAGTCTGGTGGCGCCATTGCGAGTCTAACGGATGAAGAAATTCTACAAACACAACGCTTGCTAGCAGAAAAAGAAGGGGTGTTCTGCGAACCAGCGTCAGCAATATCAATCGGCGGTGTGCTGCGCGATATCGAAAACGGTAACATCCCTGAGGGCTCGCTTATTACGTGTACTCTTACCGGGCACGGACTCAAGGATCCCGATACTGCGATACAACAAAGTCGCGGCGGTGTAATCGAAGTTCCAGCGGAACTCGATGCGGTCAAACGCGCAATTGTTGATAATTTATGAACGGAAACCTGCCGTTCAAACGCGCCAATAACAAGGTTTTACCCCGCTCAGTTCTGCGCGTTCGGCGTCGCCGCTAACCTAACGCCGAGTGGCGCGACTCACATTTTTCGTACCTGGATTTTTCGTCGAGCTACTCGGCTATCCAGAGATCGATGTCAATCGTTGGCCCCTGACGGCGCTGTTAGTCGCACGATCACACTGCGCTACCCTAGCACCGGTATCGACAGAATCCCGGCTGCTGGAGCTCTGCGGATTCGAAGACGTCAACGCACGCTCGCCAGCCGTTGCAGAACTGAGTTTTGTGATCGATTTCGATGCGCGTTCGCCGGACACGTTGTGGCGCGCGGATCCCGTTCATCTGCGCGCGGATCCCAATCAAATTCTGCTGTTCAATGATCAGAGCATTATGCCGTCAGTTGACGAGGCTGATGAGATGATTGATGCCCTGAACGCCGGATTACCTGAGATCACGATCGTTCGAGGGCGGCACCCTGGCCGTTGGTACTTTGTGACTAACCCGTATCAGACATTGTCGACTAGTTCGCCGAACGCCGCGAACGGCCGCTCGATTGCGGATTTCCTACCGTCAGGTCCTGACGCTAAAGGGCTGCAACGATTGATGAACGAGGCGCAAATGATTTTGCATAGCACGAACGCGAATGCGCTTCGCCAAGATCGCGGAGTGCCAATGATCAATTCGATCTGGCCTTGGGGTGGCGGTGAGCTAGGTTCGCGAGCGAAGTTGGCTCCGGAACTTCTAGTCGGCGACGACGTACTATTGGCTGGCATCGGGCAGTCATATGGGATCGACTGGGTACCCGCGCTCGCACCGGATGAATTGACGCAGCGGATCGCGTCTGAACAAATTAGCCCGCTGATCGTGATTGGAGCGCCTAATGGGAAAATCGACATCGATGCGGCGCCGGCGGGTCTCGATCACTTTGAGAACGTTTGGGCCGGTTATGTCATGCGCGCTTTGCGGTGTTTTAAAATTCGCTCTGTGGATATTATTACGGACCGGGAAAAGTATTCGTTAAGCTCATGGGGTATCTTGAAAATCTGGCGTCGGCAGGCGATTCAGTTCGAGGTTCCCAATGAGTGAATCGACGATTGTCCGTCGCCCGGTTGGCGCGATCAGTCGACTCCCGGACGACTATCACCCCGTAGTCAAACGCGTCTTGGCTGCGCGCGGGGTTTTCGAACTAGCCGACCTCGACACATCACTCGACGGGTTATTTCGCGCCGATTCGCTCGGCGGAATGGATGCCGCTGTGACCTTGCTCGAACGCGCGATAGTCGAGGCTAAAAAAATCGTCATCGTTGCAGATTTTGATGCGGACGGGGCGACAAGCTGCGCGGTCGCGATTCGCGCCTTAACGTCGATGGGGGCTCGCGAGCCTCGCTACTTAGTGCCGAATCGATTTGAATACGGATACGGTCTCACACCGCCCATTGTGGAACTTGCCGCAGCCGGTTCGCCAGATCTGCTAATTACCGTTGATAACGGTATTTCGAGCATCGACGGGGTTGCGGCTGCACGGTTGTCGGGGATCGACGTGATCATTACTGATCATCACCTGCCTGGCACGATCTTGCCGAACGCGAACGCAATCGTTAATCCAAACGTTCCAGGCGACGCTTTCCCTAGCAAGTGCTTGGCTGGAGTGGGTGTTATCTTTTATGTCATGTTGGCTTTGCGCAAACGTTTGCTAGATGCGAATTGGTTTGCATCACAAAACATAGACTATCCCAATCTAGCCGAGCTATTGGACCTCGTCGCGCTTGGTACGGTTGCCGACGTTGTGCCTCTAGATCAAAATAATCGTCGGCTAGTTGCTCAAGGATTAGCGCGCATCCGCGCTGGTAAGTCGCATGCGGGAATTCGCGCGCTCCTGAAAATAGCGGGCCGCGATATGCAACGCTTGAATTCGGTCGATCTCGCATTTGCAGTTGCGCCGCGCCTCAATGCGGCAGGACGGCTGGCTGATATGTCGTTAGGGATCGAGTGCCTTATCTCAGACAACTCGGCTGCTTGCGATCGTTGGGCAATCGAACTTGACGATCTCAATCGAGAACGGCGCGAGATCGAAGCAGAGATGAAAACTCAGGCGATCGAGTTCGTAGATTCCATGCGATTGAGTGACGGGGCTGCGCTGCGCTCCGGGATTTGCTTGATCGACGAATCGTGGCACCAAGGCGTCGTTGGCATAATCGCGTCGCGGATCAAGGAACGCTATCACCGTCCCGTTATTGCATTCGCACCGGTTAGCGACACTGAGCTAAAAGGCTCGGGACGTTCAATTCCTGGTGTCCACCTGCGTGACGCGCTTGATGCAATCGCCGCCGCAAATCCCGGGCTCCTCAGCAAGTTCGGCGGTCACGCAATGGCTGCCGGATTGACCTTAGAGGCGAGTGAATTCGAATTGTTCAGCGAAGCATTTGATAGCGAGATCAACCGTCAAGTTGGACAAGCTGGCATCACCGCGGAAATTACCACTGACGGTGAATTGTCTGGCGCTGATTTTAATTTGGATTTAGCGACTCGACTCGGCGAGATCGCGCCGTGGGGGCAGTTATTTCCGGAACCCTTGTTCGACGGCGTATTCAATATCGTGGAGAAGCGGATTGTCGGTGAATCGCACGTTCGGTTGAAACTACAGGTATATGGCGGATCGGAAGTCGTCGAGGCGATTGCCTTTGGTGCCGTTGATGAGCCTTGGGCACGGCACGCAAACGCAATTCGTGCGGCCTATCGGCTTGCAGTGAACGACTATCGCGGATCGCGAACCTTGCAGTTGATCGTGACGTTCGCACAAGCAGTCGACAATTGAATTCGATTCCCTACTATCCGCCTAGCCGATACAATCCGCGGTTTGCGCATTCATCATCAGAGTCTGACTAATGGAACTCAATCTCATATTTGTTCGAATCAAAGATCTGAAGCATCGAGTTGAGTCGCTCAGGGGGTATCTTTGACTATGATCGTCGGGCGGAACGCCTCGTGGAGGTCACTCGCGAGTTAGAAAACCCGAAAATTTGGGACGATCCGGACAAAGCGCAAACATTGGGTCGCGAAAGAGCGGAACTCGAACGGATTGTCTCTACTCTAGGCGAATTGGGTGGCGGGCTAGATGATGCAGTTGAATTGCTGCAACTCGCGGAAGCTGAGGGTGATATCGAAATCGTTGAGGCGGTAACCCGCGATTTAGATACCGCGCAGGCGCAGCTCGAACCGCTCGAATTTCGCCGTATGTTTTCCAACGAAATGGATTCCTCCAATGCGTTTGTTGATATACAAGCGGGCTCGGGAGGTACAGAGGCACAAGATTGGGCGGAAATGTTGCTACGCATGTATCTGCGTTGGGGCGAAAGTCACGATTTTCAGGCAGAGCTGATTGAAGTGTCAGCAGGCGACGTCGCGGGGATAAAAAGCGCAACCGTAAGATTTGACGGAGAATACGCGTTTGGTTGGCTGCGTACGGAATCTGGTGTTCACCGCTTGGTACGGAAATCACCCTTCGACTCTGGTAATCGACGGCATACATCGTTTGCCTCAGTCTTTGTTTCGCCTGAGGTCGACGATAATATTGAGATCGAAATTAATACAGCAGATTTGCGAGTCGACACCTACCGAGCGAGCGGTGCGGGCGGACAGCACATCAATAAAACGGATTCTGCCGTGCGTATCACGCATAATCCAAGCGGCATAGTGGTTCAGTGTCAGAACGAACGTTCGCAGCATAAGAACCGCGATCAGGCGATGAAATTGTTACGCGCCAGGCTTTACGAGCAAGAGATGTGGAAACGAAAAACTGAGCAACAGGCGCTTGAAGACTCGAAAGCCGACATTGGTTGGGGTAGTCAGATTCGATCTTACGTGCTCGATCAATCACGTATAAAAGATCTGCGTACGATGGTCGAAACGGGAAATACGCAAGCGGTTCTCGATGGCGATTTGGATAGATTTATCGAAGCGAGCCTAAAACAAGGACTGTAAGAAATTAGCGATGCAGTTCACGACTTGCGTCGACACTCAACGGCATAACGAAAGTAAGAATTTTAAATGACGAACGAAAGTGATCCAGGGGCGCAATCGCAGCTCATCGCTCAGCGGCGCGCTAAGCTGAAAGAACTACAGGCGAATGGCCAAGCGTATCCGAACGACTTTCGTCGCGATTCCTTGGCCGGCGATCTGCATCGTCGATTCGCTGATCGCAGCGCTGAAGACTTGGCTCTGGACGAGGTTCGCGTAGCCGTCGCTGGACGAATGCTAACTCAACGAGTCCAAGGCAAGACGTCGTTTGCACATATCCAAGATATGTCCGGTCAGATCCAGCTATTTGTAAAACGCGATAACCTCCCTGAAGACACCTACGCGCAATTTAAGAAGTGGGATTTAGGCGACATTATCGGGGCTGTGGGTGTAGTTTTTCGAACGCAGAAAGGTGAGCTTTCAGTCATGGTCGACAGCGTCCGTGTTCTTGCTAAGTCGTTGCGACCATTGCCGGAAAAATTTCACGGTCTAACCGACACAGAAGCGCGTTATCGTCAGCGTTATCTCGACCTGATAATGAATGAATCAAGCCGTAAAGTGTTCGAAACACGATCGACGCTTATCGAATGTATTCGAGTATTTTTTCGTCAACGGCGCTTCGTGGAAGTTGAAACGCCGATGATGCAAGCCATTCCAGGCGGTGCGACAGCACGTCCATTTGTCACTCATCACAACGCATTAGATATGCCGTTGTACTTGCGCATTGCACCTGAGCTTTATCTCAAACGTCTCGTCGTTGGTGGTATGGAAAAGGTTTACGAAATAAATCGAAATTTTCGGAACGAAGGTCTCTCGACACGTCACAATCCCGAATTTACGATGCTCGAATTCTACGAAGCGTTCGCAGATTTCGAAGATCTCATGGCGCTAACGGAAGAACTATTGCAAAGCATTACGCTAGATGTCGTCGGGTCCACGACCGTAACCTACCAGGGAGAGACATTAGACTTTTCAGGTCCATTCAAACGCATGACCTTGAAGGAGTCCATCGTCGCATTGAACGACGATATTCATAGTCAACAATTGGATAACCTGACGGACGCCCGAGCGCTTGCTAGGCAGCTCAATGTTTTGGTTGATGAGCATTATGGTTTAGGGAAGATTCAAACGGAGATATTTGAGAAGACTGTCGAGTCGCGACTTATCCAACCGACATTTATCACTCAATACCCAGCTGAGGTATCGCCGCTGGCTCGACGAAACGATGTCGACCCATTTGTTACTGATCGATTCGAGTTTTTCGTGGCAGGGCGAGAAATCGCTAACGGCTTTTCCGAGTTAAACGATCCAGATGACCAAGCCGCGCGATTCCAGTTACAAATGGACTCTTTTGCCGCCGGCGATAACGAAGCCATGCATTACGATGCAGATTACATTCGGGCGCTCGAGTACGGAATGCCCCCGACGGCCGGCGAGGGCATCGGCATAGATCGTTTGGTGATGCTGTTGACAGATTCTGCATCAATCCGCGATGTTCTTCTGTTTCCACAGATGCGTCCCACTTCGTCGGAGACCTAGATATTCGTCGAAAGGTGGCTACCGTTGGAACCTTGTGGTGGAAGAGGTGGTCTACTGTACGAATTCTGAAATACCCGTACGTGTTGAGGGAAGTTCTCTGCGCGATAAAAACCATGTCCTTACAATGTTTTGGGGACATTTTGTATTACACGATGTGATAAGGAGAATAATTTAAATGGCTAAGAACATGAAATTGAAGCCCGTTGCAGCGGCGCTGGGGACCACTTTCGCAGTAACGCTGGCCGCCTCATCGATGGTAAATGCGGCCGAAAACCCATTTTCAGCGACGTCCTTTGAGACTGGGTACATGGTCGCTGGCGATGCTGAAGGCAAATGTTGCGGCGACAAATAGTCAGCTAGCTAATGCCTGAGCAATACCCAGTATCCGGCCGCGGGCTAGGTCTGCGGCGTTCGCTGCTGAGGTCCTTGCAACCCGACTCGCTGGGACCAATCGATTTCATGGAAGTCGCGCCGGAAAACTGGATCGATGTCGGCGGCCACTATGGCCGCCGATTTCGCCAGCTCACTGAAGCATCACCATTCGTTTGTCATGGCCTTTCCCTAAATATTGGTGGCCCGGCCGAGCTCGACGAACCGTTTATCCGTCGAATTAAGCAGTTCCTCGATGATCATCAAATCAAATGCTACAGCGAACATCTGAGCTACTGCGCAGATGATGGCCATTTGTACGATTTATTGCCTATCCCGTTTACATCGGAGGCGATCACCTACGTCGCTAAACGGATCCGACGCACGCAGAATATTCTCGAGCGAAAAATTGCTATAGAAAACGTCTCGTATTATTGCGCACCGGGCGCACAAATGAGCGAAACAGAATTCATAAACGCTGTATTAGAAGAAGCTGATTGCAACTTGCTGCTGGATATCAACAACATTTATGTCAATAGCATCAATCACCGATACGATGCGATCGATTATTTACACCGGTTACCGGCTCACCGAGTCGCATACGCGCATATCGCCGGCCATTACAACGAAGCGGACGATCTCATTATCGATACGCACGGGGCCGATGTGATCGACCCTGTGTGGGATCTGCTTGACGAGGCGTACCGGCATTTTGGTGTGTTTCCGACCTTGCTTGAGCGCGATTTTAATTTACCGGCAACGTCAACTTTACTCGAAGAAGTACGTCGCATCGGTGACGCACAAGCGTGCTTTAAATCGCCTCCCGAATATCACGAGTCGTCAAACCATGGGTGAGGCGCGCGAGAATTTTCGCTCAATTCAATACGCGTTCACTGCTCATATCCGTGATCCAACCAACGTCTCGGCCCCGATAGATGTTGAAGATCGGCGCGTCGAAATCTACCGGGATCTCTTGTACAGAAACGTCGAGGGATTCATGTCGAACAGTTTCCCGGTATTACGCAGTGTCATCGACGACTCACAATGGCATTCAATGATCCGGCGTTATTTCAGAACGCATCAAGCGAGAACCCCGTTATTTCCCCAACTACCGAAAGAATTCTTACACTATCTCGCCGACCCCAACACCCCTGATTACGAACCGAAGTTTATTCAAGAACTCGCACACTATGAATGGTTGGAGCTCGAGGCATCGCTCGATAAGCGAGAAATTAGCGATTGCGTTATCGATGATGCGGCCGATTGTTTAAGCGGCATTCCTGTATTGAATCCAACCATACGGGTTCACTCATACAAGTATCCAGTACACCGAATCGGTCCCGCCTTTCAACCCTCGCAGGCAAGCGGGGATCTGACCTACCTCGTTGTTTATCGCGATCGAACTGACGACGTTGGGTTCATGCAGTTAAATGTCATCACCGCGCGGCTCGTGGATTTAATCATGCAAAATACCGGGTCCGTAGGACAATCTCTACTCGAAATAATCGCAGACGAGTTACAACATCCCGACCCCGCGATCGTCATCAACGGTGGAAAGCACATCCTTGCGGAACTGCTTTCGCGAGACGTCATTATCGGCGCTGTTCACGTTTAGTCGGGGAACTTCGGTAGTTCAACGGCCACGTCGGGGTTAGGTCTAATTCTTACCCAGTTCCCTTTGGTCGTAGATGGACGGTAATAAGATTTCCTGCCGGGCACACCCGAGATTTTCGCAGCGCTAAACGATGACTTGCCGTGATCAGTGCGGGTAGTAACGTTCGCCGAATGAAATGAGTTGTGGCTGGTCAATCAGGATGCCTTGTACGAAATCTACACCCATTCCTAACAATGAATCTTTTGTTGCTAACGTCGCTACGCCTTGAGCAATCGTTTGGACATGCAATGTCTTGGCGATTCTACTGAGGGCTAAGACGATCTCATAGTCGACAGAGCTGTATGCCATATTTCTAACGATATCGCGATTTATCTTCAAGTAATCGACTTGAAGACGCTTCAATAATTCGAACGAACTCATTCCGAACCCGAGATCATCGAGTGCAATTTTGCACCCTAGCTCTTTTAATGTCGCGATAAAGAATTGCGCCCGGTCGACGCTCGAGATCAAACTGGATTCAGAAATATCGAAACAGATTCTACTGTTGTCTATATCTTCCTCTAGTAGGTTTACTATGTATTCGAGGAATCTGTCGTCATTGAGGGACTGTCCAGAAATATTGATGCAGACGATATCCATTCCGACCAGCGCTGGATGCTTCATCCTCAACGCATCGATTACGGCTTTGGTCGTCCAACGATCGATCGACGGCATCAACTGATATTGATCCGTATTAACAATTCGCAAGTACTAGGGTGATGACCTTCACCTCTGATGGGATGGATATGTTGAAAATGCAATTCGAAACTATCGGATTGGATCGCGGACTGAATTTCCTTAATTCGAGAAATGCTTTCATGGACCTTCACTTGCGACCCGGGCTTGTCATCGAAACTATGAACTCTGTTGCGGCCATCTTTCTTCGCGCGCTCGCAGGCCGTTTCTGCTAATCCAAGGATGTTCGTCAGATTGTCTTGGGCTGGAATTACCGGAATAACCCCAATGCTAATGCTGAATGA
>JAQCEL010000322.1 GCA_027618655.1 Pseudomonadota bacterium
GCAAAGACAGCGTACAAATTTTTTCTAAATTGGAACTTGACTATGTTAGAAAAGGCGTACGCGTTTTGGGTGCTCGATCGATTTACCCATACTTAATTCACAGTCAACTTAGGCTGACGGTTGAACATATAAGAAACAACAGACGCCTTCGGCTTGCCGTTAAACGCAGAGACGCCAATGACTCATTACGCCTCCGGCGTAATGCTCGGCCCAGCGCCATGCGTTCTGCAACGCAATATTTGTGGCGCACGTACGCTCTCGGCTGACGATTGGAGGCTGTAACCGCACCGCTTCGATTACAGCGGTAGGTCGTCTAACGATATTCGCGTTACGCCAAGGTCTTCTTTGTTGATCGAATACGCGATGAACAATGCGTCCTTCCACACACACGCATGGGGATACTGCCAGCCGTCCAGCTTATATTTCCCGTCGAATCGCCGTTTCGTTGGCTCCCCGCGGACAAGAAATGCCCGATGAAAAAGTCGTCCGTCGCGGCTCAACGCGATCGTCAGTAAGCTGCGGTCAAACGGTGTCGTCAGCGGATTGTTGATGAGATAGACACCGCCGCCAGGGAAGTTGCCGGCAGCGGTGCGCGCCGTCGAGTCGGGGAACTCGGTTTGTTGAGCTGCTGCCCACGTCTGGCCGCGGTCTTCGCTCGTGCATGCATGGAGAAATCCCTGTTGCGAACGCAGCGTCGCTACCAGGACTCCGTCCGCCCGAAGATAGAGGCTCGGTTCCGTATAGCCGAAACGATGCAACTCCGGGGGCTCGATGTCGGCCGGATGCCAAGCGGAAGATCGGTTCATAGCGTCGCTATAGAGGAATCGCATGCGTTGGGTAACTCGGGCCTCACCGACGTACTCGCCGGCCAGCACCAGTCGACCACCTGGTAGTTGATGCGGCCCTTCGATAAAAAAGCCGCTTGCGATGCGTTGCGGTGAACTCCAGACCTGACCATCGGTCGATGTGCGCACCATGAGGCATGTCTCAGGATGGAAATTCTCGCCACCCGTCATCGTATAGTACGCGACGAGGTGGGGGTCAGCCACGTGAAACCCTGAAGCGACGCAAATCTTGGTTCCCTCTGGATCCAGGTTCAACACTTGCGGTGTGGTCCAACGGACGCCATCGTCACTTGAACTGTACAGCACTCGCTGTCCGGGCGCGTCTTCATCGACAAGCCCATTCGACCACATACAAAAGAGCCGATCGCGGAAGATGACGAGGTTGGGGTGATGACAGAATTTTGGTGTGTCCTCGGCAGCGCGATATACGATCGTGTGGATCCCCGGCACTGTCGCAAGTCCCAGCGTTCTTGGCTGGGCCGCATCGAACAGACCGGGAGCGATATCGAATGGAGGCTGCGCATCAGGCTGGCTTGGGTCCAACGGCATCTCTTCGGCAAGTCCTAGGTTTCCGGCCAGGAGGAATATCGCGAGCAGTTGCCATAGCCCCTGTCGAAGTCCACCGGCGGAATTGTCGGTTGTTTCCATGGAGGTATCGACTGCACTGTGCTTGAGGCCGTTTGGTTCGTAATAATCATGTTCAGATTTCATGAAGAGACTCGACACCAATTACGTGCGGTGGGTAATCTGATGGCGGCCGTGCGGTTTTGGACGTTCGTGCTGAGCGCCATCCCGCTTGCCGTGCTGGTGGGCCGAATGATCGAAATCGATGCGACCATGTCGCCGACCCGTTCGTAGCTGGACACCGCATTCTACTTGCAACCATTCATCGGCCGACGAGCGAACCGCCAGCATGCGTGTCTGGATCAAGGCGCCGAGGGCGGGAGTCGTCTGCGACGATGCATCGGGCAACGCGATTTTTTGCCGAGGCAGTCCGTGAACATAACCTTCCGCGTACGAGGCGCCGCTGCCGCGACTGTACCCGCCGTACTTGATCCGGGCGGCCGTCGCGATGGTCAATAACATTTCACGGAACAATCCCAGAGCCTGCTGAACATCGTCTACCGGTCCGTAGAACCAGAACAGAGTTCGCTTGCCGCGTCGATCGGCATAGTACTGTACCGTCGTAAAGATCTCTTCGACCAGGTAATAGGCCAGTGAGCTTTCCCAGGCGCAAGTTCGCTGGCCATTGAGTGGACAGGCTCGACGAGTCATCCCAAGATTGCGAACGTCCTCTTCTTCCACGATATCGCGACGACTGAGATTGTGCGTTAGCATCAGCGACTGCATGGCTCGCAGGGCGTTCCGCACTTCGCCTTCCGTCGAGGCATGGTTGGACGCGGTGCGGTGCAGGGCGCGGACGCGTTTGAGAATCCGCTCGTATTCGTCTTGCGTCAGACGATTCTCATCCTGAGCCACCCCACATGCCGGCGCCCTGATGGGTAGCGTTGTGTCGGCTGTGGGATGGGGCAACGTCCAATGCGCCACAATGAAACAGTCGTCGTCCTCGAACGGATTCCAGGTGTCATACACGGTATGATCGATCAGGCAGCTGAGGTGCCCGCTGCTACGCCGGCAGCGCGATTCAAACTTCAGCAGGACCACGCCGCTGGGAAGGCGACTGGAATCGACGGCGGCACGGGTCGACTTTTGCCAGCCTCGCTGTGTCAGATAATCGGACCACACGTCGGTCGTTACGCCGCCGCGGGGGGACTCTCCCGCGATCCGCCCGAGTTCAGCGTAGACATCCCGATAGACCGCGCCGGTTGCGATGGCGATGGCCCGCGCCACGCAAT
>JAQCEL010000323.1 GCA_027618655.1 Pseudomonadota bacterium
GAGGATCAAGGCGCCGGGTCGGCGGACATCTGACGCGTGATCGATGCCGATCAGGACGGCATTGCAGAGGGCGTGTCGCGTTGGGCTGCAATGCAAGTCACAGGTGCTGAGCCAACGGGTCTTTTCTTTAGTTTGGCCGATCCGAATATTGCCTATCTAAATATTTAACATCCGTCGAGTGGCAATGATCGACTCTATCAAATCACTGCTGCTGCTCCGGCTGTGCCGGCTGCCGTGTGGTTGTTTGGTTCCGCACTTGCCGGACTCGCGACCCGTCGACCACGCAAAGTTGCGCCTGCGGTTTGAGCAGTAAAGCTTAGGCAAGAAATGAACCCCGCGAATTTGCGGGGTTTTTGTTCTAGAGAGATGCGAAGCTTGCCGTAATGCATGGGCGATAACGTCCAGTTCACGAATTCTTCATTCTCTATTAATCACTGCGTCCAAAAGTGCGTGAAGATTGAACGCGCGCTGGGTGCGCTTTTAGTTCGCAAAGTATCGCTTGGGTTCGTTTGGAGAGCGAGATGCTAGCGTATTCAAACCCACGCATCGATTTGGCTATTACAATCGCGTGCTTGATTGGATGGCACTATTGGCCCAGTGCCCACTCAGACATAATTCGCGGTCCACAATCAATCCCTCGGCACCAACTTGCAGGAGCCATGTAATGCGCCATCCATGCCGGGAACTCCTCCGCCGGCATGGGTTTCGCGATGCCGTAGCCTTGCGCGGAGCTGCACCCAAGTTTGAGTAACTCATTGCCGTGAGCAACCGTTTCAACGCCTGCTGCAATTACTTTTTTACCGAGTGCCTCGCCGAGGCCAATGATGCCCTTGACGAGATTTCGATCGTTATCGTTATCGTTCTCGAGCATCGCGCGGACAAAACTCGTGTCAATTTTAAGCGTGTGCGCCGGCAATTGCTGAAGATGCACGAGTGACGAAAAACCAGTGCCAAAATCATCTAGCGCAAATTCAACTTGCATCGCCGAACACGTTTTCATGACTTCTGAAACACGTAATATATCGTCCAGCGCACGCGTCTCCGTAACTTCCAATTCAATCATTCCGCGCGTCCGTGGATAAACGGTGAAAAGATTCTGCAAGTAATCGGTGAAGGAGGTATCGTGTAATAGCCACGCCGATACGTTAACGCTGAGCACTAAATGGATCCCATCGTCCAACCATCGGTCGAGTTGCTTTATCGCGGTTTCCAATACCCACCGATCAACTGCCGTCATCGACTCGTCGGCTTCCCACATCGGCAAAAATTCTCCCGGCGAAACAATTCCCCTACCTGACGGGCGCCAGCGTAACAATGCTTCCGCCCCGTACACGACGCCCTTGTTCATGTCGACTTTCGGCTGAAAATACAAAATAAGCTCGTCATTATCTAAGGCCGATGTCAATTGCTGGCGCGCATCATTGCGTCGTCGATCTTCACCGTCGCTGTCCGGATTAAAAATGTGATACCCGTTTCTGCCGGCCCGTTTAGCGAGGTACATCGCCTGGTCCGCTTGGCGTAGCAGGATGTCCGGGTCGCCGATCTCGCCGCGCGCGAGCGCGACCCCAACGCTCGCACTTAATGAGCACGAGATTCCGTCGAAGTCTTGTCTATTTGAAAGTGCTTCGACCAACCGATTGAGCGCACTGGTGCACGCTTTGTCGCCTTTGAGGTTGGTCAGCAATAATGCGAATTCATCGCCGCCCCAACGACCAAGCACATCGGAACCACGCATCGATTCACGAATCATGTTGGCGGCCTGCACTAGAACGCGGTCACCGACATCATGCCCATATTCATCGTTGATTAACTTGAAGTTATCGAGGTCGAGATAACAAACCGCAAGCAGGCTATGGTCGCGGCGTGAGGCGGCAACCGCGCGACGCAAATGATCGGCAAACATGCGACGGTTTGGCAACTCGGTCAACGGATCGTAGTACGCGATTTTGGCAAGTTCCTTTTCAGCCGCTTCTCGATGCAGACCTTCGGCCAAGGTATCGCGATAATTTCGATAGAAACGTATCGAGGCAATCATCATCATTATCATGAAAAGTGCGGTCATGACGCTCATCGGGACGTTGAATTCGTGAGTCGTCATGGCAATGCGATAGGTGAGCGGCGCGATCGCAAGAAAGATAAAAATGAGCGCCGCAGGAAGTTGAACGGACAAGGTTGTAACGGCGCCAGCAGTCATTCCGGCAAGGACGAAAGAGATGAACGCTTGATGGGAAACGCTGTCGGGTAAGAACAAGACAATACCGGCGGCGCCCCATGTTGAGCCGGAAAGAATGGCGCCCAAAAGGCTGATAATCTCCCAGCGTCGCAGGTTCCGAGCTATATCAACGCATTGGCGGAATTTCAGATACACAACGATCCGAAAAACCCCGACGCCAAACAATCCGGCCAACCACAAGCTCAGTGTCGTGGATTCAACAGCCGATCGCATAAAGAAATATACCAACGCACCATTCATTAAAGCGACGCATTGCGCCATCAGCGTTGATCCGTAGCACAGGCGTATCTGCGCAATACGGATTTATTTTTCGATCATTCGCAAGGATCCTTTAGACCTACACTTAACGCGCTGACGGCGGCGCACACCATAACAGTCATTTGTTACACATCCATATGGTTTATCGGCAATTAAGCACTAACCTTAAGCCATTTCCTCGTGCCGGTCGGCGAGTTCGGGTGATCGGT
>JAQCEL010000094.1 GCA_027618655.1 Pseudomonadota bacterium
TATTCATTTGATTCACCTATTTGGATTGCTTTAATTCATCGAGTTCGATTTGCAGCGCGGTGCGTTGCTCGTCATCTAGAAATGCCTTCTCGAAATGATTTGGTTCAAGATCACTGCCAATGCCCATTTCGGTCTCCGTAATGCGCGCTTCCCAGCGTTCGATGGTGTCGTCTACGTTTAGAAAGTTATTCGTTTTGCAGACTAACTCGGAGCTTCGAAATGCATCCGCTGCCGATTGGCGGGTTCGCATCATGGCGCGAGTTTGGTCGAGGTCTTGGTAGCGTTTGTCGATTTTTTCGATTGTGATTTTCAATCGAGACTCCAGCTCGGCATGTTGCCGGATGGTTTCTTCGCAACTTCCGGCGAGCCGTTGGCAGTCGTTCTTGCGGCGCAAGCATTCCAACGCTTTTTCTTCGTCGTCATCAGCGTACTGTTTGGCTCGATCAATCCAGCGTGCTTCGTTGGCACGAAATTCTGCAGCTCTGTGACGTAACTTCGCCCCATCATTTGAGACTCTATTGAGGCGTGCTTTTGCTTTCGCTGACGCACGGCGCATATTGTTCAGGGAGGCCTCGACGACGGCATCGTGATTTTCCATCGTCGAAACCACGTCGCCGACGGTGGCAGAAACGGTTGCAGTAATGCGTTTGAAAATACCCATTATTGGTACTCCTAAGTTGATTAAGACTCGGAGCAAACAATAGGGCGGAGTGTCTAACATCGATACTATTAACGGACAGTGATAAAAATACGCGCTCTTAAGTCTCAAATTAAGATACTTTTTGATCGAAAGCTGCGTCGCCAAGGCGAGCTTGGTCCGCTAGCGATGTGGGAGGATGCTACAGTCTGCGCGGTTCGCCGCGAGATGTTGATGCGTTAAGTGTTAAGCGCGGTTCGCACGGCAGCCTGGTCGTTACGGTGTTTGCGCTTTTTACGTGCAGTAAGCGGCACGACAAAATTCGCGCAAACTCGCATCGGTATCGCCAAATAAATGGTTTAACACCATGAGACGCTTCACATAGTGGCCAATATCGAGTTCGTCGGTCATGCCCATGCCGCCGTGGAGTTGGAGCGCCTCTTCGCCGACGTAGCGGCCGTGCTTACCGATTAACGCTTTCATTGCCGCGATCGTCGCCGGCGCAGATGTGTCGCCTTGCTGATACTCGCAAATGGCGCGATATAAAATCGATCGCGACTGCTGGGCAGCCATCAACATATCCACCATACGATGTTGCAAAGCTTGAAAACTACCGATCGCGACACCAAACTGCGTGCGCGTCTGGCTGTACGCAACAGTTTTGCTACACAACAAATCGATAATACCGACTGCCTCTGCACACACGGCGATCCGCGCTTCGAGCATAACGGGGCTCAATAACGCTGCAGCGAGGTTTAACTCGCCAAGGATCGCACTCGATGGCACCACGACATCGCGGAATCGGATGTTTGCTAGGCGGCTTCCGTCCATGCTTCGGATAGCGGTTTTAGTTATTCCCGTTGCCTGCGCATCCACCACAAATAAAGTGATCCCGTTTTCATCGAATTGAGCGCCCGACGTGCGGGCAGTGACAACAAGTTTTTGCGCCGCGATACCGTTCATCACGAGCACCTTTGTGCCGTTTAAACTAAAACCGTTGGCAACTTCGACCGCAGTGGTCGTGACGTCATGAAAATTTTGTCGACTTTGGCGTTCAAGGCCTGCGAATGCACAGTGCAGATCACCGTCGATTATCGAACGAACGAGATCCGCGCGGCCGCTCCTTGCTAGTAGCTGACCGGCTAGCAACACCGTCGCCAAATACGGCTCGACAACGAGTCCCTTGCCGAATTCTTCGAGCACGACTGCCGTGTCTTCGACGGCACCGCCAAATCCGCCGATCGCTTCATCGAACGGGACGCTTAACCAGCCGAGTTCGGCGAAACGTGCCCAATGCTCGGCGCTGAAACCTAATTCGCTAGTCGCAATGCTTCGCCGCTCGCGAAAATCATAATCATTGGCGAGGTACTTGCTAATGCTGCCTTTCAGTAGCGATTGCTCTTGTGTTAATGAAAAATCCATGTTCGATTTCCTAGAGAATTAGGGTCTGGCTAGAGTCCGAGGATCGCTTTCGCAATGATGTTCTTCTGCACTTCGTTCGAACCACCGTAAATGGTCGCCGCGCGACCATACATGTAGCGAACCCTAGCGCGATCCCCAAAATCGTGACCTAGATCATCGCCACTTAGATCATCAGCCAATGCGCTGCCGAAAACACCCGCGACGTCCATCATCAATGTTTGGATCGCTTGTTGAATCTCGGTGCCCTTAATTTTCAGAATCGACGATTCTGCACCTGGCGAACCGCCGGTGGCCACGGCGGCCAACACGCGCAATTCCGTATATTCCAAGGCCATCAGCTCGATCTCAATTTCTGCTAACCGACGTTGAAAATCTGGCTCGTCGAGCATCGGCCGGCCGTCCACGAGTTCCTTGGACGCATGCGCTTTCACTAAATTCAAATCGCGCGTGGCATCCGCAACGCCGGCAATCACCGTACGTTCGTGTGCAAGTAGAGCCTTCGCGTAAGTCCAGCCTTTATTTTCCTCGCCGACACAGTTCGTTACTGGCACGCGGACTTCGTTGAATTCCACCTCATTTAGGCTGTGTCTGCCGTCAATTGAAATAATCGGGTTAACTTTTATTCCCGGAGAAGTCATGTCTATTAGCAGAAAGCTGATGCCTTGTTGCGGGCGTGTCGCGTTCGGATCTGTTTGCACCAAGCAGAATATCCAATCAGCCAAATGTGCGTTCGTCGTCCAGATCTTCGCGCCGTTCACCACGTATTCGTCACCATTACGAACTGCTCGTGTTTTTACAGCAGCGAGGTCCGAACCCGCGCCGGGTTCGGAATAGCCTTGGCACCACCAATCATCACTCGCCAAAATACGCGGTAGAAACCGCGCCTTTTGATCTGCTGAACCGAATGTTTGAATGACTGGCGCGACCATTTTTAAGCCGAACGGGTTAGTTACCGGGATGCCGAGTCTTGCGCGTTCGTTATCGAAAATAAATTTCTGCGTATCGCTCCAACCCGTACCGCCGAATTCCACTGGCCAACTTGGCGCAACCCAGCCCTTTTTGTGCAGGATTTTCTGCCATTCGATAACCCCAGATTTGAACGTGGCAGGCGATTGGATTCGTTCGCTGAGTTCAGTGCTGAAATTATCGACTAGAAATTGCCGGACTTCGTTTTGAAATGCGATGTCTTGTTCTGAGAAAAGGGTCTGCACGCTGCGTCGTCTCCCAATGATTTTCGTGACAGTATACTGAATGAGCTTCTAACGTAAGCGTCGGGATTAACGTATTGTGAGCAAGAAACCGAAAAGTGGCATACGCCAACAAGTGACGAGACTTGCTCGCATAGACCGGCGCAACTAGATGCCAAAAATTTGACTACGATTCACCAAAAAAAGCCCACGCACTGCCGTACGAATGAATCGCCGTGAATCTGCGTAATACCAGATGTTCGACCATGATGCCAACCGTGTGCATCGGGCTAGTCTTGCTTGGCCCAGTAGCGCGCGCAGAACGTGCGGCGGTGCTCATCGATATAAACGATGGCGCAGTGATCTACGCTGTCAATGGAGTTCGTCCTTCATATCCCGCGTCCCTTACGAAATTGATGACCTTGTACTTGCTCTTCGAGGCATTGCAGGCGGGCCGATGTTCGATAAGCACCGAGTTCCCTGTATCGGCCGCGGCTGCGGCGCAGCCGAAAGTGCGCCTCGGTCTGAACGCAGGTGAGAAAATTAGCGTCAATGATGCGATCGATGCATTGATTATTACGTCGGCTAATGATGTTGCGGTCGTCGTTGCGGAAGCGCTTGAGGGATCGGTCGATCAATTCGCGGCGAAAATGAACGCGAAGGCCGTCGCCTTAGGGTTGCATCAAACGGTCTTTAGAAATCCCAATGGTTTGCCGGATCCGGGGCAAATTACCACAGCACGCGATATGGCACTGCTCGGACGAGCGCTGTTTGATCACTATCCCAATTACTTTGAACGATTCAAATCGCTGTCGTTCGAATTCAAAGATCGACAGCGTATGACGCATAATAATTTTCTGCTGAGTTACGACGGTGCGCGAGGGTTAAAAACGGGTTTTACCTGCAACGCGGGCTATAATTTGGTCGCCAGCGCCGAACGCAACGGCCGGCACATTCTTGGGGTAATACTCGGCGAAGCAAGTGCTAGTGCGCGGGATGCACGCATGGCTTCGCTGATGAACGTTGCGTTTAAATCGAAAACGCGCCGCCTATTCAAACTCAACGAATTTCCTCTGACCGCCGATCAAGGCGCGAACGAGGCGCCGAACAAAGAGATGATCGCGACGGCGTGCATCGATCCAGAGCACACTGATAAGCCGCAGATTGTGAGCAACTGGAGTATTGAATTTGGCGTCGAGGTCGACGAACGAACCGCACTCGGCCGCGCGGAAACATTTATTCAAACACATCAAAAGCTGCTCAACGGTGAACAGCCAATGCTCATTCCGCGCTGGACCCGGAAAATAATTTACCGGGTGGGAGTGACCGCGCTTGAGAAAGATAACGCTATTAGTACTTGTCTGGCTGTACGTACCGAAAAAAACCATTGCATCGTACGTTCGCCCATGGCGGGAAATTTTCAGATGGAAAAGGCGCATCGCATCCTCGAAGCGATCGCCAGGCGCGACAAGCAGCTGAAGAACTAGTTGGGAGAAACTGGCATCAAGCCAGGAAAATCCGGTGTCGGTGTTTTGAACGACAATCGAGCTTTCGCAACGCCCGGTGTCACGCCTAGCGTTTATTTACCTAGGGCGCGTATCATTCATGCAGTTCAGCAGTGATCTATTTCAACAGCAAGCTCCCTGAATAAACAGCCCTTCAACTCGGACAAAAGGAATCGAAGCGTGAATAGACTAAACGATAAAGTCGCCATTATTACCGGAGGCGCAGCCGGCATAGGACTGGCGACAGCGAAACGATTCGTTGCCGAAGGCGCGAAAGTAATGCTCGTCGATGTGCAGGCTGATGCGCTCGATCAAGCAGTTAAAAGTTTAGGATCAGACGTCGCTGCATCCTGTGTCGCGGACGTCACGCAGGACGAACAAGTGGCAGCCTACGTGCGAGCGACGATGGAACGTTTCGGACGACTCGATATTTTGTTTAACAACGCCGGTATCGAAGGTGCGGTTGAATACTTGCTGAACTATCCACTCGACATGTTCGACCGAGTCATGGCTGTTAATGTGCGCGGTGTGTGGCTAGGTTTGCAACACGCAATCCCCGAAATGTTAAAAACCGGCGGCGGCAGCATCATCTGCACATCGTCTCTCGCGGGATTGAAAGGCGCGCGTAAAGCATCTGCCTATATCGCATCGAAACACGCGGTTGTTGGCTTGGTGAAATCCGTCTCGATGGAATATGCGGCGAAGAATATTCGTATCAACGCGATCAATCCGGGACCGATCAGTACGCGCATGATTGCCGCATTAGAAACTGCGCTATCCCCGGGCGACGCCAATCGGGCTCACCAGCAAATGGAGGCGAGTGTGCCCATGCGTCGCTATGGTTCGCCGGATGAAGTGGCAGGCCTCGTGCTCTTCCTCGCCAGTGACGAAAGCAGTTATTGCACGGGAACGTGTTTTTCGGTGGACGGGGGTATGAACGCTTCGTAGTCGATACGTTAGCCGCGTCGGATTCGATGCGGTTCAAGTGCTTCGAATCCAACAGACTAACCGCAGATCGCTTCAATTTGTTTTCTTGGCCTTCGCTTGGGCGAATGCTAATGCGAACGCGCCGTTAGACTGCTGCGGCTGTACTCGAGTGTCCTTTTTTGCCTGGGGACGTTCAGACGGACGCGGTGGTTTCTTCGCGGCCGATTTTTCTTGATTAGGCCGCGCAGCTCGCGGCATTTTTCCATCATTCGCTTCATGTTCTGCGGACGTATCGTCCAAGCGCATACTAAGCGCAATGCGTTTGCGCTTTAGATCTACGGACATAACTTTTACTTTAACAATTGCGCCAGTTTTAACGACCTCGCGTGGGTCCTTAACGAAGCTACTGGCCATTGCGGAGATATGTACTAAACCATCTTGGTGGACGCCGACGTCAACAAAGGCGCCAAAATTAGTCACGTTCGTCACAGTCCCTTCGAGGATCATGTCCGGCTCGAGGTCGGATAATTTTTCCACCCCTTCGTGGAACGTCGCGACTTTGAATTCGGGGCGCGGGTCACGACCTGGCTTGCCTAGTTCAATAATCACGTCTTGCACTGTCGGCAAGCCGAATTCATCAGTAACGAAATCGCTCGCGTTTATTGCGCCTAACATCGCACTGTTACCGAGCAAGTCGGTAACTGCGCAGTTATTCCTTTGCGCGATGTGCTGCACGAGTGCGTAACTTTCAGGATGTACCGCGCAGGTGTCGAGCGGAACATCACCATTTTGAATGCGCAAAAACCCTGCCGCCTGTTCGAATGCTTTTGCACCTAACCTCGGGATCTCTTTTAATTGTTCGCGGTTCCTAATTCGACCATTGGTATTACGCCATTGCACAATGTTAGCTGCTTGCGTCTCGTTCAATCCGGACACTCGGTTCAGCAAAGCGACCGAGGCCGTGTTCACTTCTACGCCGACGGCGTTAACACAATCCTCAACAACTGAGTCCAGCGATTTTGATAATTTGTGTTGGCTGACGTCGTGTTGATACTGGCCGACGCCAATGGATTGCGGATCAATTTTTACCAGCTCAGCCAGTGGGTCCTGTAATCTGCGCGCAATCGAGATTGCGCCACGAACGGTTACATCCAGCTCTGGGAACTCGGCAGCGGCGTACTCGGACGCCGAATAAACGGACGCACCTGCTTCACTCACCACCACTTTCGTGAGGTTCAACTCAGGATGTTTCTTGATCAACTCATTAGCGAGTTTTTCTGTTTCTCGCGAGGCAGTTCCATTACCGATCGCGATGAGTTCAACCGCATATTTATTTGCCAGGACGGCTAAGGTCGCGATTGATTCTTGCCATTGATTTTTTGGCACATGTGGGTAAATCGTCGTGTTATCGACGTATTGGCCGGTGTTATCGATCACGGCGACCTTAACGCCAGTGCGTAGGCCTGGATCGAGACCAACAGTGGCACGTTGGCCGGCCGGTGACGCTAGCAAGACATCTTTTAAATTATCGGCGAAGACCTTTATTGCTTCAGTCTCAGCTTTTTCTCGTAATTCGCCGAGCAGATCCGTTTCGATGTGGCTGAGCAATTTGATGCGCCAGGTCCAGCGGACTACCTCGGTTAGCCAAGCACTAGAGGCGGGTTTGCCAGTCGTGTCGCCACTCGGGCAATACGGGAGCGCAAACGCGTGCGCGATAGCGGATTCACATGGGTGTGCCGCGGTTCTGTCTAGATCGGGAATATCTAGTTTGATGGCGAGTGTGCCTTCTTTGCGCCCACGAAATAAGGCGAGTGCGCGGTGCGGCGGGACCTTAGTGAACGGTTCGCGATAATCGAAATAATCGCGGAATTTCTCACCAGATTCTTCCTTGTCTTTAACGACGTTGCTCATCAGCATGCCGTGCTCGGCGATGATTGCGCGCAACCGCGCCAATAGATCCGCGTTTTCCGCGAAGCGTTCCATGAGTATAAATTTCGCGCCTTCCAAGGCGGCCTTGCCGTCCGTAACGTCGTGCTCAGAACTAATGTACTTGAGCGCTTCAGTTTCCGGATCGAGATCGAAGTTACCCATGACCGCATCTGCCAACGGTTCCAAACCCGCTTCAATAGCGATTTGGCCCTTGGTGCGGCGTTTCTTCTTGTACGGAAGGTATAGGTCTTCCAAGCGAGTTTTCGTGTCCGCTTGCTCGATCGAGGCGCGCAATTCGGGGGTTAGTTTGCCTTGTTCTTCAATACTCGCGAGAACACTTAAACGGCGCTCGGCGAGTTCTCGCAAATAGCCAAGTCGCTCGTCTAATTGGCGCAACTGTGTGTCGTCCAGTCCGCCAGTGACTTCTTTTCGATAGCGCGAAATAAATGGGACTGTCGCGCCGTCGTCAAGAAGCGCGACTGCTGCATTTACTTGGGCGAGATTTACCTGCAATTCATGCGCAATAGTTTCATTGGTGGAAAGCATAGAGAAATGTATGAATCTGTTTAATTAGTCAGCGCACCGGCGCCGTTTGGGATCCGTCGAGGGTAAACTTGGGTATTGGACGTCTCGTCGAGTCAATCTGCGAGTGTGCGATGATAAGGCATATCCCCCACCGGGTGCGTCTGTTTTTGCAAAACGACGGATTCCGGAACTCAATGGGAGAAGGTCGTGTCGCTAAATCGGGTTGACGTAATAAATGGTGTCCAACGACGAATCGAGCAGATTCCAGTAAATTAGTCTGATCTAACCGACGTGTCGTTGGGCCTTTGCCCGTAAAATACACGACCGGGGCCTACCACTCGGCGATTAAATCTCGTAGAGTTCGCTACGACATTCTTGTCGCGAACGCCGGCGCAATCCGGGCGGTTTCGAAAAGCGAGTGGAACATCCAACGATCATTGGCGGGAGTCGCGAAGCGGCTCTCGGGTTAACAGTAATTTCAATTTACCCATTCTCAAGAGGATAAATAAACATGGCGATTTCACTTTACGACATCAGCGTCGTTAGCTATCAGCAAGTTCTAGGTTCGATCTCTTCCGTTCTCGACAAAGGGAAAGCCCACGCGGCATCTAGCGGAATGGATCTTGCGGACCTCGTCGAAACCAAATTGGCCGACACTATGTTCCCGCTCAGATTTCAGATCGAATCGACCGCGCATCATTCAATCGGCGCGATAAGGGGGCTTAAGGCGGGTGTGTTCGGTCCGCCTTCATCAGTTGCTGGTCTGGATTATGACGGTCTGCACGGCCTAATCACGCAAGCGCAAAACGAGCTCGCGAGTATCTCCGCCGCTGAAGTGAACGCGTTTGAAGGCAACGACATGCGCTTTGAGTTCGGCAAATTTAAAATCCCGTTCACGGCTGAGAATTTTATTATGTCCTTCTCGCTGCCGAATTTTTATTTCCACGCGACCACCACCTACGACATTTTGCGAATGAAAGGAGTCCCACTCGGTAAGATGGATTTCCTCGGGAGCATGCGCGTCAAGACCTGATCGTCGGTCTGGATCCGCGTAATCTAAATTGCAACGTATTAGGGGGAGGTAACTCATGGATTTTGGAAAATATGGTGTATTTATGTACGCCGACGCATTAGGTCCGCTTGAGATAGCAGAATCAGCGCAGCGTATCGAGAAACTCGGTTATTCGACCTTGTGGTATCCGGAAGCGTTCAACTTCGAAGCGATGGCTCTCGGCGGTTATTTGCTTAGTCACACGAAGAAGCTAATTGTCGCAAGCGGGATCGCGAATATTTATGCACGCGATGCTGCGGCATCAGTGATGGGACTCAATACCTTGAACGCGCTCTATGGCGGACGATTTGTCTTGGGACTCGGCGTGTCGCATGCACCGTTAGTCTCAGATTTGCGCGGTCACGAGTATAAAAAACCCGTCGCTACGATGCGTAGTTATCTCGATGTGATGGATAAAACTTGGGAAGCGCTAGGCAATACACCAGATGATAAACAAGTGATCCTGGCGGCGCTCGGCCCGAACATGCTGAAGCTCGGTGGCGAGCGGTCCTTAGGCGTCATGCCGGCGAACGTAACGGCAGGGCATGCTGCCACGGCGCGCGAAAAAGTTGGCGGCGCGCGCGCGGTCTGTCCGATGGCGCACGTTTGCTTGAGCTCAGATCCGCAACAAGCACGAGCAGCTGCGCGTAGCGCGCTAAAGCTATACATGACGTTACCGAATTACACAAACGCGTGGGCGGGTTTCGGATTTGATGGCAGCGATCTCGAAAACGGCGGCAGCGATCGGCTAATCGACGCCTTAGTTTTCTGGGGTGACATCAATCAAGTTAAAGCACGTTTGCAGGATAATTTTGATCAAGGTGCAGATCATATTGCTATCGATCCGATCCGGCCGGATGGTAAATCCGGCTTGGATTGGGAATTGCTGGAGGCTTTAGCGCCTGCGCGATAGCGGGCGAGGAACTCGCTATCAGCCAGAGTGGCTTTCGAGCCCTGCGCAGTCACTGCTTTGCCAGCGGGCCGTAAGCCACTTTTTTCAATTACATGCTTCAATTAGAACTGACCCATCGTCAGCATCTACCCGCACGACAAAGGGCGCTATCACACGAACAAAGCCTTCGGCGCCCGGTTTTGAAACATCCTTCGCGGCCGCAAAAAGAATGTCGTCAAGCAAAGCCTTACTCCAACCGTGCAACTCGTTCTCATCAACAGTACAAGTTCGCTCCGCGTCGGATAACTGGATCCGGATAGCATTCATCGTAGTACTCCAAGGTCATCGATCGCGGTGGTAATTCGGTGAATCATTTCGAGGGACACGTCGTCCGGTTGCATATCGGGCATGGTTGCGGGATGGCACAGCGTGGGCGTCCACATTAATAGTGCGCCCGGAAGTTGTGTGCCGTAGTGTGCCCATGCTTCGTCGAAACCGACTTTCGGGCCGCCAGCCGCATGTAGTTTGGCGAGATACCTTGCGAGTATCTCGTGCTCCCACGCGCGTCGCGTTTCTATATTGATCATTGTCGACATCGCGTAGGCGAAGTCTCTCGCCCAGTGACCTTGCGCGATACATTGCCAGTCACACAGGCCTGGTGCGCCGTCGCCAGTTAGGTACCAGTTTCCCGGATGAACATCCGAATGAACGATTGTCTTCGGACCAGCCCGATGCGCCGCGAGACCATCGACCGCCGCTGCCCAGAGCTTCTCTCGCTGTCTGAAAACTCGATCCGGGATGAGGTGTTGCGCTTGGAACAGTGCTTGGTCGTGGCCGACTCGCGTGCCTGTTTTGGCAAGTGCATCGAAGAATATTTCATAAGTCGGGATCCACGACAGTTCGGTGCCTAGTTTCGGATCGTCGTAGAAACGGCCGTGAACCTTGGCGAGCAGGTCGAACGCCGCTTCTGTTTGTGCGCGCGTAAAGTTCGTTTTGTAATCGCAGAAACTAGCGCCTTGGGTGTCGACGAGATCTTCGAAGAGATGAATCGACCGACCCGTGATCCGGTCATAAGTCGAATACCGATGGACGGGTGTTTCAATGGCTATTTCCGGTCGCACGGATGCAAAAAACTTTGCTTCCTGGCCAGCGGATGGCCCGGATGTTAAGCGCGTCAGAATCGTTGGTGTGGTCTTGGCAAAGAACTTCGTTTTCAAGCAAGCGCGCTCGCCCGCTTCGTTATAGCCGACAGCGATGCGCTTGCGTACGCTTGAACCAGAACTCGCGTTTTCGACCCGCACTGAGTCAACCGCTGCGTCGTCGATACCCTTACAAAGAATGGGGCTGAGCCACTCAGGGGATAACGCTTCGGCGCGCCATGGCACATCGACAGATTTGACGCAGCGCGGATCAGTTAAGTGGTCGCGTATCGTGTGAGCACTGGGTCGCGCACGGCTGCTAAGTTTTATGCTGGTCGCCATCGTTTGATGCTCCCCTCTATAGTGGATTGGGATGTCTGCGTTATCCACAACGCGTCTCGAATTCGCGATCGCCCAGTGTGGACGAATTATTCGAAGATTCCCTAAGTCGTGACAATATCCAACGTCTGTTTATAAGTCTCTTGAATGACCCACGCGTCAGATGTCCGCCGACCCGGCGCCTTGATCCTCGATTATGTAGATGTTTCCATCAGCGTCGATTGCTAGATTGTCGGGAGAAGATAAAGCAGTGCCGACTGCAGCCCCAGTAGCAATGTCGATCGTGTCTCGCGTCGCGAATTGAAATACCTCACTCGTATCGAGATCGATGGTCCACACATCACTCGTTCCAGTTGCGGCAAAGAATAACTGCTCCGCGCCAGTAACGGATTCGCGAATTTCGAGATCCTCTGGTCGGCTAAAGCCAGTTGCCTCGACAGCGGCCGCAGCAGCACGTCTGTTCGAATTAAAGGGATCTAATTCCTCCCAAGTAAACGCCCCTGCGGTACTCGAATTATTTCCTGAGCCAACTTTCATCGCAAAAGTTCTACCCGTGCCGAAGAAGCTATCACCGTCAGTTGCGTTCGGGTTCGCCGAGACGAATTTAAAAATAGAACCGCCAGTCAGCTCGTCGACGAAGTACAACGAGTATACGGAGTCAAAAGCCAGACCTTCGTGCGACACAAGGGGCAGCACATTGTTGCGTTGAACGAAATTGGTGTCCGCCGGGGCGGTGGTGGCAACCGGATTAGTCACTTCGAAAAGTCGACCGGTCGGTTCCGACGCTGAAAGACCAGAGTTCCAATTCTCCTCAGCCGTTAACCATCTCCCCAAGGAGTTCAGCGTGACGCGTCACCTCTTTGGAAGTTGTTCGTACCCACGTCGACGATCGGTAGTGTATTTCCGGTCCATGTGTCATAACGCTGCGCACCGGCACCAGTATTTGACCCGGCTAGATTGCTTGGTTCAAACGGCATGAACAAATAACGATTGGCGTCCGGTCCCGTGCGGTTGGAATCGATCATGTCCCACACGCCACTGTTTGTTTGCCCATAGAAGTCGATTCGTTATGAGAACCAAGTGATCAGTGATCTGGTTGTTTGTATGCAGAGCCTCGTTGCGCATGGCCGGCTGACGACACGGTGGTGCTCTAACTATTCGTGGGCAATTGGGAGTTCTATTTCTGTGGTTTTATGGTTGACCGCCAGCGGATTGCTGGCTGCGTCGATCATATTTTGCGCGCTGAATTGTTGAACGAACCGAATAGTTGCGATTGGCAGCATCGAACCATTATTAATCGCGCTCGCGATCTCATTGGCGCTCTTCAACTGCGCCGCGACATCGTCATTAGGATCGGACTTCACTGTTAATGAAATATCGATCGCATCACTTGTCAGATCGAATTCAGTATTCGATACGACGACCGACGTTGTGGACGTTGATCCAGGTAGTGCAAGCGTCAGGCTTTCGTAGAATAACGGTAACACGTGATCCGTTCGGATCTTTGTATTGACCGCCTTATGTACATTTTCTATCAGCTCGAACGAGTCTATATTTCGCGGCTTGATGTTGAATATTACTGCGACCTCGTCGTCGATTTGCTTAACTTCAGCGAAATTTTCATTGGCTAGTTTTGTTAGCGCCAATTCGGGAATGTAGTAGTAGGTCAACTTCGGCCAATCAGAAGCGCGCTTTTCGTTTATCTCATTCTCGGCGTCATTAAACACGCGCACGATGCCGCCGTTGTTCAGATTCAAAATGGTCGGATCACCTTCCAAGATTTTCCGTTCGTGAGTGAGCGGACTTTGTTCGACCGCGGGTGGTTCGACAATTGGTTTATCGACTTGCTGTTGACTCGTGTTGTCGACCGGCATCAACGCGTCGACTTTTTTGTACGTACCATCGCAATGACAAAAGTTCGGTGGCTTCGTACAGGTAATTTCTTCACCGTTCAGTTCTAAAGCCATCTGCGCGCCAACGTTGTTTGCACCGATGCTCAACATTTCGTTTTCAAATGTTCCTTGGCGCTTAATCTGCTTGGAACCCTCACTCGCAGTGACGATGAAATATTCTTCGAATTGTCGAATTTCGAGACTTCGGTTCGGATCGCTAGCGCATTGCCACAGCCCGACGTAAGGGGCACCGCCGCCGCAACCGCTTAAAACGACGGCGAAAATCAGCAAACATCCGGATAGCTTTTTCAATTAAGGGTTCCTGGCAGCGCTAAGCTCGTTGTTCCAGCGTCAACATTAGCACGGACGGCGGTCCGCGAGGCGAAAAAGGTGTGAGCTCGGCAGGCTAGACTTCCAAGAAACTCTAGCCATGAACGGCTCGTAACGGTAGATTGGCACCGCGCATCTGCGCATAACCTCAAGGAGCGCAGCGATGAGCGCAACCGTTGTACTTTACGATGAACGTCAAACGACGCTGCCTGGTGTTACTGCCAGCGGCGAATCGCTGTGGTTGGACCCTGCCCAGATGGCGGCAGCCACTGGCTGGAAGCTCGAGAGCGCGGGACTGTGTCGCGGCGACGCCTGTGTCGCGCTCGATCCGGCTTGGCAGGATGATGCTGGCCGCATTGATCTTACGGCCTTTGCCAACTACATGGGCCAGCCGATCACGCGCGACGCGCAAGCGTGGGCGTTCGGCGCCAGCGTTAGCGCTTTGCACGACGCGCGCTTTTCGCTCGAAGCGCCTGACTTCAGCTTGCCTGACATCGACGGCGTGATGCATTGGTTGTCTGACTATCGTGGTCAAAAAATTTTTCTGTATTCCTGGGGTTCTTACTGAGGCTGCAGCTTCGACCTGTCCGTGTGGCAGGCAGTCTACGCTGAGCTAAAGGATCAAGGACTCATGATCATCGCGGTCGCTTTCGATACCGCAGGCAAGGCTGCGGTCGAAGCCAAGATCCGCGCGCAAGATATCCAAGAGCGGCCAGCGGTTCTCGCGCGCTTGATGGGTTGGTCGGAAGATTTGTGGGCGAAACAGGCGCCGCCGACTTATCCGTGTCTGATCGACGAAGCACATGTGGTCGCCGAACTCTACGGCATGCGCAACGTTCCCCAGGCCGTGTGGATCGATGAGCAAGGACGGATTGTGCGGCCAGTCGAGTCGGCTGGAACCTACGACATGGTGCCGCATATGGATCGCGAAACTTATGAAGTACCTGATGCAGCAGCAGCGCAAGGCATGGCGATCCGTAACTCCTATATCGACGCACTGCGTGATTGGGTGCGGGAAGGCGCGGCGAGTCGCTACGTATTGCAAGCGCCGGAAATCAAGCGGCGCATGCGAGGACCGCGTCCCGACGATGTGGTCGCGGCGAACCATGTACGGCTGGGGCGCTACTTGTATACCGCAGGCGATCTGGCGCGTGCCAAGCATCACTTCAATGAGGCCGTGCGCTTGTGTCCAGAGAGCTGGAACTACCGGCGCCAGTCGATGATGCTCGATCCTGAGCGGGTCGGCGAATTGAACGGTGGACCGGATTTCTTCGCAGCCTTCGATGCGAACCGTCACCTCGAGTATTACCCGACCGCCGATCTGGGTTTGGGATCGATGGGGTCAGACTCTGAGGGATCCCCACAAAACTAACAGAAACCGACGCATGCTTCGCGAGCGAGCGTGTTTAATTCGAGGATAGCTTGTCATAACTGGTGAACCTTGAATCGTATCGTGCGATCAACGACGACCCTTAAACCGAGAAAAGGTAGAGACAACACGTTTTTATGACGCGTTGTATTGGCTTGATATTGGCTTGATATTGGCGATGTCGGCCGGACACCGTTGCCGCCATGCCGAGCATCATCAATATCCAGTTCGCGAGCGTCGTGAGTAGGATAAGGATCGTCATTCGTTTTGTCTGCCGTGTGTCGTTTTGTTCAAACCCAAGACCGAAGCGTGAGTTTTTCATGTCGCGGAACCCTTCTTCGATTTGCATTCGAGTACGATAAATTTTCACGACACGTTTAGCCAAGGCCTGATTTCGGGGCAATGAGGTGCTCAGCAGCGAAGGATCATCCGCTGATTTTTTGTATTTCAGCACCTTGTTG
Source organism: Pseudomonadota bacterium (assembly GCA_027618655.1). Lineage (GTDB taxonomy): Bacteria > Pseudomonadota > Gammaproteobacteria > UBA11873. The sequence goes on from JAQCEL010000094.1 coordinate 15,606, forward strand.
GAACGCCTCGGCTGTCCGCCACGCGTCAGAATCTGCGCGGCCCTGACGTTTCCCTTGGTACAGTACCATCGTGCAGTTCATTGGTTGACTCTGGTTAATGTCACCAGAGAAGGCTTTCGCAGTCGCGGTGGCCTGTTCATACAACACCGAAATGCTTTGCCAATGTTCATCGTCCAACGAATAATAATTAGGCTTTCGTGAGCGTCCGACAAAATCCCAATTCAACGCTAAGACCTCACGAAACCAGGGCGTTCTAAAACCGGCATCCGTGACGATGATCGGGCGGCAATCTGGCCCGACGATGTCTGCCAAACGGCGAAGATATTGTCGGTGCGTCTTAGGCTTTTCTTTCGTTGTCACCTCGTGGACTTCTTCGTAGAGCGTCAAACAACGCCCATTCATCGCCAAGGTGGCGCGAAGTAGAAAATGCCGCTTGCTGGCATCCAGATCCGACCAGTCGATAAGCATAATCGGCCGCGTTATTCCCCCCAGTATCGTCTGAGCCATTGAGGTATAGATCGTCATCGCTTCCCCGTGCAGCCGGTGATTCGACAACAACCGATCTGCCCGTTTGATGTTGTGCTTCTCTTTCGCGTTCGACTTTAGTCCTCGACCCATTTGCGTCACGGTTGCAGACGAACCTCGTAACAAACTGTGCACGCAGGCGGATAAGGCCGTGCGTCGGCACGGGTGCATTGGCGCGGTGACACCGGCTAAGCTTTTGTTCAAAATACCCGTGACATCCATGGTGTTTCCTGGTTTGTGATCTTTGGCGATTGATCAGATCACCAAATGCCATGAATGTTCCTTTCGATTTAACTTAGGGTCCGTGACAAAACTAGTCGATCGGTTTCGGCATGCGCTGTACAACGAGCGAGGCTCTATCGTG
>JAQCEL010000324.1 GCA_027618655.1 Pseudomonadota bacterium
GTCGCGTAATGTAAGAAGCACGTCCATCTTGCGTATTTCATCAACAGCGCAATTCATTAAATCGCCGGACAGCACGACAAGATCCGCCCGCTTCCCGACTTCCAGGGAACCAATCTCGTGTTCCATGCCGAGCGCGTAGGCACCATTGATGGTGAAAATTCTGATCGCTTCTTCGCGCGATATGTGCTGAGACTCGCCAACGCAACGACCCGTGAGTCCCGCGTGGCGAACGAGGGATTGCCATAAAGTAAATAAGGCGTCGCGTGGTCCCCAGTCCGTGCTTTGGCACACGGGTACACCCGCATCGAGCCATTCGCGCAGTGGGATCGCTCTCTCGGCATAGTCTTGGCCGAGCCGTTGTTCGTAGACTTCCGCGCCTTTACCCCAAATGAAATTCGTACTCGTCGTCGGGATCACGCCGAGCTCGGCGCATAGTTGAATGTGATCGCGAGTCGGGAATTCGCAGTGCTCGATGACAAATCGTTTCTCTTTGATCGATACGCTCGCGTTCGCTGCCTTCAAGGTCTCCAGCGCAAGCCCGATTGAGGCGCGACCCGCGCATTCTGTATGCAAACGAAAGTCGTGCGCGATAGCGAGTCGCGCGAGTTCGGCGTATTTGTCTGCCGGCATCAAGGTTGATGGATTCACGATGTCGCCGAAAGGTCCCGGATACGGCGAGCCATTCGCGGCCGCGCCATGCCAGTAAGGACCGTCGAGACCCGCACTGATTCCAACAACTTTGAGCTGCGAGGTGCCGAAGCCATTACCAGCAGCAAAGCGCAAAGTGCTCAAAAATGCCTCAATTTCTGGCACTGTTGCACGGCCATCAATTTCGAAGGTAAAGAAAACGCGCAGCGGTAATGCGCCGTCTTCGATTAATTGTGCATAAGCGCGGAGTTCTTCGGGATGGGTTAAATGCGCTTCTAGCAAAGTTGTTGTACCGCCAGCGGCGAATTGCGGGCCAAGTGCCCGAATGCCAGCAAGTCGATCCGCATAGCTAGGTTGCGGTATCACATTAGCGATTCGCTCATAGAACGGATAGGGGTTGTACAAGGGTTGCATGGCCCCGCGCAATTCGCCAGTCATCGCGCCATTCACGTCGAGCACGATCTCGATCGGCCCGTTCGTTTCAGTCGCCGCGGTGATCCCAGCTAAGCTCAACGCCGCGCTATTTAAGATCGCGGAATTCGGTACTCGGTTTGTGGGCGCCATCACGTAGACAGGGTTGTAGGGTGCCGCGCGATCGAGTTCCGTTCGGCTCGGCAGCTGACCTGCCGCACGAATTGCTTCAAAGTCCAAAAAATAAGGGGCCGTCCCGATCGGGGTGGTGATCAACCACGCCCCGTGCGGGGCGGATAACGCAGCGGTTGAGACCCTAGCAATAATGTCTGCCTTGCTTAGCGCGCCACTCAGCTGGACCTTCAATTCATCCAGGCCAAATAACGCAATGTGTCCATGCGTATCGATGAAACCTGGCGTAATTGATTTCCCTTTGAGATCGACGATTTGCGCGTCGCCGCAAGCGGCCGTGACTGCCACCGTCGATCCGATAGCCTGAACGACACCGCCATCGATCCATAGCGCTTGCGCAATCGAAAACGCGTCGTCTACGGAAATAATCTGGCCGTTTATAAATGCTATATTCGCGCGCCTCGTCGGCATTGTTGATCGACCACTGGTTGTTTGACCGAACGTCATACTAGCATTGACGGATACTGCTTGGGCATCACGCGCCGACATCATAAAATAGCGCGCCACACACTACGCCATCCAGTCAACCAACATCAGAAGGATTAAACGCCTATGACGAATCAAGCCGCTACAGCGGGTTATGTAATGAACCAAACCATGCTCCGGGTTCGTGACCCGGAAGTTTCAGTCGCATTTTATCGGGACATCCTCGGTATGACTTTGCTCGACCGATTCGATTTCGAAGAAATGAAGTTCTCGCTCTATTTCATGGGCTACCTGGACGCGGACGAATCGATTCCGTCGGCTAAGGCCGAACGCGCGAAGTGGTTATTTGGCCGCGCAGCGCTCGTCGAGATCACCCACAATTGGGGTACGGAAAGCGATAAAGACTTTGCCGGTTATCACGACGGCAACGCACAACCACAAGGATTCGGCCATATCGGTATTTCCGTACCAGACGTTTATTCAGCCTGTGAACGTTTTGCTGAACACAACGTCGAGTTCGTGAAACGTCCCGACGACGGAAAAATGAAAGGACTCGCTTTCATCAAAGATCCGGATGGTTACTGGATAGAAATCCTAAGCCCGCATGGACTGAGCGCGATCGTCGCTGGCTAAGGAGGCAAAAAGAAACCGGCGCAAGCCGGTTTTTTCCTTATCAATGTCGTCCTCAAGGATGGCTCTGCGCGCTGAATTCCGTCCCGCGGTCGTTCGTCGCGTCAGCCACTGCGGCAGTACTAATATCGCTGCCGCCACTAAGATGATTAATCACTTCATAGCGCACCACATTCGACACGTGTGCCCGACCTGAATGAGTTAGAAATTTCCGATACGCGGATTTAGCATTATTTTCCAACCCTAATGCGTCGCTGGTGATACCAATATTCAGTAATACCATCGGATGATTTGGCGAAATTTCCTGTGCGATCGTCAGTAGTTGCATCGCCGTGCGCCAGTCGTTTCGTTGCTCGGCGATC
>JAQCEL010000095.1 GCA_027618655.1 Pseudomonadota bacterium
CAAGAAACGCAACGCCGCAGCGGCCGCTCAGGAGCAGCCGAATGTATAGATAATTTCGACCAGGGTCCTTAGGTCAGCTGAATCGGTTCTCGACGCTCGCTGGCTTTACTTGGGAAATGCCGCTCGAATGTGATTAATAAACGCCTGCACTCTTGCCGATCGGATCAGATCCGGATGGGTCAAAACCCATAGTCCGGTTGTCAATTCATGAGTCGGTGCGTCTATTCGTCTAAGTAAATTAGATTCGTCACCGATGAAACACGGCAATAAGGCCGCCCCCATATCGTGCTCGGCGGCGATTTTTATCGTGACGAAAGAATCGGCGCGCATGCAAATCCGTTGCACCGGAATAGTTGCTTCGAACCACTTGCCGAACGACGCCGCGAGAAAACTTTGGTCGAGACCAATCCACTGATGGTCAAGCCAATTCACCGCCTCGCGCCGCGCCAGATAAATTTTTGAGGCGTAGATCCCAAGGGCAATGCTACAAAGTTCGTAACCGATTAATGGCGGCTGCGGCATACCAGTTGGTCGGATCGCGATATCCGCGTCGCGGCGATTTAAATCTAAAACGTTGTTAGTCACGATCACGTCGAGAACGATTTGCGGGTGGACGCGATTAAATCCCGCCAAAATCGGCCCCATCATCGTGACCATGAGACTATCCGTAGTAGTGACACTCAGTTCACCCTCGAGACGCAGTTCGCGACCAGCGATTTCGCGCTGCATGTTATACAAGGTACTTTCAACTTCGCGGGCGGCATCGATCATTTTTTCAGCTTCAACGGTCAAGATGTAACCGCTATCGCCGCGTTCAAATATTCGACAATCGAGACTCTCTTGGAACGCGTCGATGCGCCGCAGCACGGTAGAGCGATTGACCCCAAGTTCTCGCGCAGCAGCAGCGATCGAGCCTTTATTGGCGACCATCAACACATAACGTAAATTGTCCCAATTGATCGGTTGCATAATTGCATCACTATAGCGCGATATTGCTCAATGTGATGTATTAATCTGATAGGCTATGATCCCCCTACTCCTTATAAACTCAGTTAAGGACATAACGATGCAGACTAAATTAGTGACACTTATCAGCGCTTTAACGGTCGTTTTCTCGTCATTGGCGATGGCCGCCGATGACGATCCGAATTTAATGTTAATCAAAGCGCGGCAAGGTGACATGGAAATTCGCGGCTTTAGCGCCGGTCCCTTATTCGGCATGGCTAAAGGCGACATGCCCTACGATGCAGAGAAAGCAACGAAACTTGCCAACAACTTAAAGCTGTTGTTACAACTCGACATGGGTAGCGCGTGGGCAGCCGACACGGGCAACGATAAATATCCGGGCAAAACGGAGGCGTTACCTGAGATCTGGAGTACTTACCCGAAAATTGCTGATGCGGGCAAGGAGTATGCGACGGCAGTCAATGAGCTAGCCGATGTCGCCGGTAATGGGCTTGATGCGTTGCGCTCGAAAATCGGCGGTTTGGGTGATGCGTGTAAAGGCTGTCACGACGATTTTCGCGAAAAAGAATAATCCTACTTGGAGGGTTTAAGCCGAGAGAAAATCTGGGACCCAGTGACCCGCGTTTGGCACTGGGTTTTCGCTGTTGCAGTCGTGCTCGGCTGGAGTTTCGGCAAATTCATGTCGTTCTCCACGATTAAGTGGCACTTCTATTGCGGCTATACAATCCTAGGGCTTCTCGCGTTCCGCTACCTATGGGGCTTTATAGGTCCGCAGCCCATCCGTTACCGCGCGTTATTTCCCACGCCGAAGCAAGTCATTGAATACCTCAAGCATCTCGCAAGCCGCCGACCGAGCGGTACGCCGGGTCACAACCCACTCGGTTCGCTCGCCGTCATTGCGATGGTGCTGCTCATCACGGCGCAAGTTGGCTCTGGGCTCTTTATTGTCTCGGACGACTACTTCGAGTCTGGGCCGCTCGCCTATTTAGTCTCTGATGCCATTAGCAATCGATTGACTTGGTGGCACAAACTCATATCAAAAATGGTTCTTGGTATCGTCGCCCTTCACGTCGGCGCGATCTTTTTCTATTTATTGTGGAAAAAAGAAAACTTGATCATGCCGATGATTAACGGTTGGAAGTGGGTCCGAGATTCATCTAAGTCCGATCGCTAGCGAGCGCGAATGTTCTACTAAAATTCGCGATGGTATTCGGGACGAAACTTGTTCATTGGCTGAAACCCGGTTTTTTCAACGTCGCGCGGTTCACTTACCCATAGCTGACGGTCGGGATGCATCCCGGCGCCATATACCGCCGACACGGCTGAACGACGCATCCGATTAAGCAAGCGAGTATCGGCAATCCCGCAGGAGGGATGAATCCCGCCGTTAGCCGCGACGATTTTTTCCCACGCAGACTTCCTCGCCGACAAAATCGCGTGATCTGCAAGCTGTGTGCAATTGAGTTCGTTGCTGTTTAAATCAACGATAATTTCATCTCCGTTTTCGACGAACGCGATCGGTCCGCCGAGTGCCGCTTCTGGACCGACATGGCCAATCACGAGACCCACTGAACCGCCCGAAAACCGCGCGTCGGTCATGAGGCCGACGACGATATTGCGCTCCCGGCAGAGTGTCGTGATACGCGAGGTGGAATCAAGCATTTCCGGCATCCCGGGCGCGCCGCTCGGGCCTTCGTAGCGCACGATCACCATGTCATGATTTTTAAAACTGTCGGGTGCATCAGCCAACGCATCGAGCAAACCTTGCTCGCCGTCGAATATGCGCGCTGTCCCTTTGAAAATGTTATTTTCAAGGCCGCCTTCAACACCAGCCAATTTGAGCACCGCGCTGTAGTCGGTCGACAGATTGCCGCCCAACACACGCAGGCCGCCGGTCGGCTTATACGGCTTTTCGACTGCGTAAATCACTCGACCGTCAGGTGCGGGTGGTGCGAGCCGCGCGATTTGTTCGCTTAGGGTTTCGCCCGTGCAAGTTAAGGTATTGCCGTTGAGCAATCCGGCGTCGAGTAGGGTTTTTACAATCACTTGGATGCCGCCTTGCTCATCGATATCAACCATCGAATAATTTCCGTACGGACGGGCATCCGTGAGCACGGGGACAATGTGTTCCGACAAATAATTGAATTCTTCCGGGGACATGATGTCGGCGGCGAAATTGGCGAAACCAGCCGCGCGCGCAATTTCCGGCGCGTGCAACAACACATTCGTTGACCCGCCGACCGACATCGACACGATCAGTGCGTTGCGAATGGCATCGCGACTCACGATGTCACGCGGCGTAATATTTTTTTCGACCATCGCGTTCAAGTAAGTCACGAGCTCATCTGGAAAAACTTCCAGACGCCGAGCATCGTCGGATGGCGGCGAAACCATGTGCAGGGGTTCCATGCCGACGACCGCGATAAATGTTTGCATCGTGTTATAGGTAAACATCCCGCCACAACTTCCGTAGCCAGGACAGGCCTCGCAAGCAATGCGTTTCTTTAGCGCTTCATCGGCATTCGCGGCGTTCTGAAAGCCGCTGATGATATCGAGGCGTTCGCCCGTGACTGAATCGATACCTGGGCGGATCGGTCCATCGGATACGATAATTGCCGGACGATTGTGCTCGAGTATACCGGCTAAAGTACCGACTGGCGGTTTGTCGCAAGCGACCACAGCGATCGTACCTTCCAGTCCACTCGCGCTCAGATGCTCACAAACCGTGTCGTGTGTCACTTCGCGACCGATCAACGAATAACGCATTTCCCGGGTACCATTGCGCATGCCATCAGACGTCGCGACCGTGTATTCGGGTTGCACAAGCCGCATTTTTATTTTGCCAGCTTCGCGACCTACTCGAAGACGCAATTGTTCGTGAATGGTCTCAACTTTTCGTTGGACGCCGAGGTAGCATTGGCTGTCGCCCTTATTGCCGATCACGCCGACTGATGGCGTGTGAATTAAATCTATATCTGTATTGAGTTCGCGGGCAATTCCGTAAGATTGCGCGTTGCGCCCGGGATTGTTGTCCATTAATACAGTTTTCGACTTAGTCGTCATTTCATACTCCTCTAGAACTCACAAGACTCGACTGTGGCAGGTCAGTCTCGAACTCGGCTGCTTAACGATTTTCGTTGGCGAAAGTCACATCGCGGATTGTAGCGCGCAATGCGCGTGAGAAACCTGCATTGAGATCAATTATTTCCACTGCTGAGATTTCTAATCGTATGCAAACGCATGCTGGCCATGGTGCGACCTTGCTTGGATAAGTCTTAGCGTGCGAGCCCGATTGGTTGTTTCGCCGATTTCGACGCCCAGGTCTTCTCCCGGTAGGGTCTTATAGGACAGAAGATTGTGCCTCAAGCGTTCAATTAGCTGGATCGGAAATTCGTCGCTGCCGGCATAAGCACGACACTGGCCATTTATCCGATTAATGGATTGAGGATTCGGACTATAATGACCTCCACACAACGGTTAAATCGCGACGCATAAATCGAATCAATCGATGAGTCTGAGACGAGTCTTCCCGATAATTGCATTGGCCGTCGCCGCCGTGCTCGCGACCTTGGTCTCAGCTGGCAGCATTGTTGACGAAACCGGTGCAACATTATTACCGCTACTCACGTTACTCATTGCTAGCGAATTTGGATTCATCGTCGCGCTCATCGGTGCGACGGTATGCGGTAAATTGATCCTGGTCGACGGCGTTAACGCTCGTGACGTGTTGCTCGGTGTCGGTTGCGCGTTGGCTTGCACATTTTTCGCGGTCCAAGGGCTACGCTTGTGGCCAAGCTAGGAACTTCCGCGACCCCACATCATTCAAGCGCATCCTAGATACGTTTCAGGGTCTCGACGCCGCGCGACATCTCCATGAAGCTTACAATTTTCGACTCGTCGAACAATCAATAGGAACACAGTGGGGAACTGAAGTGAATGAGCAACGCTTCGTCCGTCGACTCAACGGACAAGGCTACGAAACGCAAGAACGCCGTTCGTGACGCGAATTGATACGGGAAATGAGTCAATGGCTGCACAGGCGATAGCGTCAGGATGGAGACGTCGCGCTCAGCACGATTGACACGTATTATCGTCAGGAGCCCTTCCAATACCTGAGTCTTCAATGACCAAATCACTTAAAGCGACTCTATTATCGGCACTCGTCTTTCCTGGATCAGGCCATTGGTTCTTGAAACGCTATCCGCAAGCGCTGCTGTTGGCGATCGCCGCGGCTGGTGGCCTCTATTTTTTGTTAGCCGAGACGGTCGATCGTTCCCGCCAAATCGCAGAGAAAATTGTCAGCGGGGAGATCTCGTTCGATGTCGCGATGATCGCGCAATTAGCCTCCGACCAAGCGGCGAATAGCAACGCGCAAATGCTAAATATCGCGACTTGGACCGTACTGATTGCCTGGCTCATTGGCATGGTCGATGCCTACCGGATCGGTCGATCGCAATGCGCAGAATCGAAGTCAATTGGGTGATCCGCACATTGCGTTAGGTTTTCTAAGTTTGCGAAGTGCCTGTTCAAATCGCGTAGTTTTCGTTTAGGAGGTCGACCTTGAAACTGTTTAAATACCTTAGCCTGATACTAGTGGCCTACGTCTGCATCGTCGCGACTTTCGAATCACTGCTTGGCGTATTCCAACCAGCGAATCAAAGCACCTTGGTAATAACGACGTCCGGTCCAAACGGAGCGAAAAACGACCGCGTAGTATCACGCCTTGAAAGCGGCGGCCAACTCTACGTCGCCGCGAATCACTGGCCACGCGCATGGTACAAACAAACGTTAAGCAACCCGAGCGTGGAAATCAGCTTAAGCGGAGATACGAAAAAAAATTACGTTGCCGTCCCGGTGGTCGAGCCCGAACAGTCGCGAGTCAATAACGACAATCGATTGGGGCTTGGCTTTCGGATCCTAACGGGTTTTCCGCCGCGCAAGTTCTTGCGCCTCGATCTGCAATGAGCGGTTGTAGTGCACGTCGACCCCAGGTCATGCGGCCTAACTAACTCGCGAGGAGTCTAAACACGGGCAGTTTCTGCTCATTGGAATGCTGAACGTATGCCACCATCACCTTGGCGTCGAACGTGATGTCATCATCATCTGCGTCGACGAGATTACTCAACATCCGTAAGCCCGCTTGCTCCTCGAGCTCCACCTCAACCACAACGTAGGGCACCTTCTCAAAGGCAGCCGGATGTACCGGGTGTGTCACGACCGTCCAGGTGAAAATTTTCCCGCGTCCAGATAGCGCTTGCCAACTAAATCCATCTGCGCCGCAATGGGTACACAACGGCGCTGGATGCCAACGAAACTTATTACAAGAATCGCAACGCTGCATGACTAAACGTTCTTCATTGCACGCCTGCCAGTAGGGCTCGGTGCCGTACTCCGGGATTGGATAAGGAAATGCGGATACCTTGTTCATAACTTTCTGCCTCGGAATTCGGCGATACAACTACCAGATGGATGTGCAGTTTATGACACTTCGTCGGCGGATGCCGTTCGCCTCAACATAAGTGAATCTCGAAACCTCGGTGTCAAGGTTTACCAGATCATGTTGCGGCCAAAGAACGAACTGGCTTGCCTACTGCGCGACCCAACCACCATCGACAGGCATCGCGACACCCGTGACGTAGGACGATTTATCCGACATCAGCCAAGCTGCGACCTCACCGATTTCGCTCGGTGCGGCGACTCTACGCATCGGCACAGCACCAATCATTTGATCGCGTATCTTAACGCTCGCCTCCGTCACCCGGCCTAACATGGGTGTTTCGATAAATCCGGGGCAGACCGCGTTGACCCGAATTTTCTTAGTTGCGTATTCTAGAGCGACGGTTTTTGTGAGACCCACCACGCCATGTTTCGCGGAGTTATAACTCGCCGCACCAGGAATGCCGATCAAGCCTGCAGCTGATGCGGTATTGACAATACTGCCACCGCCATCTTGCTTAACCATTTGTTCGATTTCGCATTTCATGCAGACGAAAACGCCGGTTAGATTCACCCGGATCACGCGATCCCAATCTTCGATCGCAACGTCAAGAATCTTGGCCGTCGGACCTTCAATACCCGCATTGTTAAACGCCCCATCGAGCTTGCCGTGTGCACCGACAATCTTAGCGATTGATGCGCGCACACCAAGGTAATCACTCACATCAACGTGATGGTATTCGGCGTTGCCACCGGCCTCTTTGATCATCTCAACAGTCTCAGCGCCTTCGGCGTCCTGCAGATCCAAGATGGCGACGGTCGCGCCTTCAGCAGCGAGTATTTTCGCTGTTGCGCGGCCTATTCCGGTACTACCGCCAGTCACCAAAATCACTTTATTCGTTAGCATTGTCACTGTCGTTGCCCTCCCTTGTTAATGTTTTGTTTGGTGACGGCAATGGATAGCCGTCTGATCAGACGTCGCGCGAATCGTTGGCGGCTATTGCCAGGCCGTGCATGTTGCGCTTTTAGGATCGTGCGAACACGAGAGTAGCGGCCAAGTCACCTCCCCGCAACCGACAGCAGACTACCTGAATCATTATTCGAATTTAAGACGACGACGGTTCGTCGTGCGGACCTGCCTCGGAAATCGGTTGTGCGAGGCAAGAATTTAATTCTAAATAGCGCGCGCAGCACAAGATTTCCAAGACTAATCCTTTCTTTTCGAGGAATGCGTTATGCCAGAACAATCAAAGTTGGATCGATTGATCGCTAGACAAGAAATTGCGGACGTGATCTATCGCTATGCCCGCGGTATCGACCGTCTAGATTTCGAACTCGTCCGTTCCTGCTATCACCCTGACGCCTACGATGACCACGGCGCGATCAGTGGCACTGTCGATGAGTTCATTAGCGCCGCCCAAGCGTTCTTAGTGAAATGGACAACGACGCAACATTTCATGGGCAACATGCTGATTGAAATAGAGGGCGATAAAGCCCGCGCTGAGACCTATGCAGTGGCTTACCATCGCCGCGAAGACGCTAACGGCGACGGCAAAGACGATACCTTAGGGATCCGGTATGTCGATCGCTTTGAACAGCGCAATGGTAATTGGTTAATCGCCTATCGAGTCGTTTCGACTGAATGGCGCAGGGTCGATGCGCTCAGCGGCGCGCGCGGTCGAAATAAAGTGGGTGTTTGGGGACAACGCGATGAGTCGGACGTACTAAACTGGGTCATGGCAGCCGAAGCGCCTGGCGCACGGTAGGCCCTGTTGATCTTTCGAAAATCGCCGAACGTTTAAAATAACCCTCGCACCCAAGGCGCGAGGGTTCAACTAGCCTAGCCAGCGCTTGCCGCGATTTTCTGCGGAGCGGATTTTTCAACGATGTCTTGCAAGACAGGCATGATGTAGCACTTGAAATTCACGGGATCTTCAGACATCGGAAAGTGGCCCATGCCTTCCATCAACGCGTAGGTCGCACCTGGCACTTTGTCGGCGAGCTCTTGCGACGCTGCCGGATAAGCGGACCAATCGTAGTCACCGCTTAAGACGTACAACATGCATTTCGATGTGTCGATGTTCTGCGCAGTTTCACGCAAATCATGCTCAATACCGTAGTAGTTCAAATCTCCGGCGAAAACCACCGGCGCTCCCTGAGAGTACATCCAGACAGTTTCCCGCGCCCGTTGCTCCGGTGCGTTCGGTGAACATAAGCTCAACATGGCTGCAGCCTTGGATTCATTCGACAACCGGGCGTGCTTCCACCATTTGTCGATCAACTGATCCATGTCGCCGCTCCAACACGACGCCTCGAGCCCAATACAGGCGCGAAATTCGTCTGGATAATTCAACGCCAAATCGCCGGCCAAATGCCCGCCCATAGAACAACCCATGTAAACCGGCTGATCGAGTTCAAGTTCATGACAAAAAGCTACCCAAAATTTCATGAACCATTCTTTGCGCAGTTTGTACTCTTGTTCCCAGTAACGAACCGCGTCTGGCGGCAGCGATTTGCCATGGTACGGTAGGTCGATCGCGATCACGCGAAAGTTCGCGGTGACTTCCGGATCTTCGAGTAAGTGTCGGTACTGCCGGCCATCGGATCCGGCGGTGTGTTGGCAGACCAAGGGAATGCCTTGCCCGGCTTCTTCCATGTACACGCGGTACTCGACGCTGTCGACCTCAAGATAGAGATAACGCCCGGTAATATTTGAAAATTTAGCCATTGCTGTTACTCCTCAGGCAGCGCGTGCCGCTTGGGTGGCGCGAACTTCTTCGCCCATAATTAGTTTGATGCGACGAATTGAATAATAGTACGCATACGCGGATTCTAGATCGCCGCCGAATTCGAAGTCGTGATGGAATGAAGCAGCGAACCAGTCGTGATAAAAAGGTTTCGGCACTTCTTCAAACATACGCTCCCAGACTTCTTCCGTGCCAACGATATCAATCGTGTACGGATCGAAACCATTCGTGCCATGCACGAACGAGCCAACCTTGCCATTTTCGATCCGCATAAAATACTTTTCGTCGCCAATGACGAAGCGAATATCGCCATACCAATACTGCGACGTCAGCTTGAATTCCGGGTCGGCGTTTAAGCGCTGTGCGATCGCTTCTACGGGCAGGATTAATGCGGGGTTTGCCATTGTTCTCGGGCCTCCTCTTGCTGGATTTGTGAGGTTAACAGAAAAGCCGTATCTGTCCACCTTTGTCCACGAGCTTTCGGTAAGTATCCAACCACTGGTCGCCCCACCAGTTCGCATTCGCTTCGCTGTCTTTCAAATCGATCTGTCGCGAATTACTCAGGAAATGAAAACATTCGTGGCTCAAGGTATGTACCGCACACTCTTCGAGGTCGCGAAAGCGGAAAGTGTGCTCACCCGAAACCCAACCTTGAGGGCTTTTTGTGGACGGGATGCGAGCCCAATGCTGGTAAGTGAACGGCGGACGCATGAGAACGTTTACGCTCGCCCGGATCCGATAACCGTAGCTTGCGCCGCGCTCCGGTGTTTCACCAGGGAACGTACACTCGCCGTGTAACAAGGTCGATTTGCGAAGTGGTAATAGCTTTAGCCAATCGAGCTCGCTGGTATCGAAAGCGCTGAGTTGCTGCATGATGAATTCGACCACGTGTGGCATGCCAACTTTGTCGATGAGTCTATAAGTGACGCTCGCCAACGATCTTCGACTCCATAGGCTGGTTGAAATTTGACCTGCGGCGCGCATGTCGCGGACGCTGCTGCCATAAGCGAAAGCTCAGAGCGATGCGCGCTTAAGCATCACAGGCACTGTCAATTTTAGCTTGCGCTTGCGATTATATGACTGCAACGCCCATCCCGAAACTATTGGCGCATACGACATTGTGCGACTGGAGTCCTCATGAAATTGATTGCCGATATTGTCGAGAAACAAGCCACTCATACGCAATGGCGCCGAACGATTCACGCTCATCCAGAACTCGCCTACGCAGAACATCGCACCGCACAATTTGTCGTCGACAAGCTGACGGAGTTTGGCATTCCGATTGAGATTGGTATCGGGCGGACTGGGGTTGTCGGAACGATCACAAAAGGCAGCAGCGATCGCTGTATCGGCTTGCGCGCCGACATGGACGCGTTACCGCTGCAAGAACATAACGAATTTGAACACCGCTCCACTCACGACGGCGTGATGCACGCGTGTGGCCACGATGGGCATACAACCATGTTGCTCGCCGCGGCCGAGTATCTCGCGAGGAATCGCAATTTCGAAGGCACTGTGCATATCATTTTCCAGCCAGCGGAAGAAGGCGAAGCCGGTGCTAAAGCGATGATGGATGATGGCTTGTTTGAACGTTTCCCGATGGAAGCGGTTTACGGCATGCACAATTGGCCCGGCCAACAAGTCGGCAAAATGGCGACGCGCAAAGGTCCGATCATGGCCGCCATGGACGTCTTTGAAGTAAAAATTATTGGCCGCGGGGGACACGGCGCACTGCCACACTTAGCCATCGATCCCATCCTCATTGCCACGCAACTCGTCAATCAATGGCAAGGGATTGTTTCGCGCAACGTTAACCCAATCGATGCAGCTGTCGTTTCAGTGACCCAGATCCACGCAGGTGACGCGTGGGCCGTGATCCCGACGGAAGTGATCCTGCGCGGCACGGTGCGCTCATTCAAACCCCAAACGCGCGAACTGTTACGCGAGCGCATGAAACAACTAACGGCCGGGATCTGCGCAGGCAATGATTGCGAATTCGAATGGTGGTACGACCATCGCTTTCCGCCAACCGTGAATGCGGCTGCAGAAACAGACGCGGCCGCGGCCGCGTGTCGTGCAATCCTTGGCGATCAAAACTTTAATGGCGATGTTGAACCATCTACTGGCTCGGAAGATTTCGGCTACATGCTGGAAGAAAAGCCTGGCTGCTATGTTTTCATCGGTAATGGCTCCGCAGACGGTGGCTGCTTGCTGCACAATCCACGCTATGACTTCAACGACGAGATTATTCCGATCGGCGCGAGTTATTGGGTCGAACTCGTTGAACAGCAACTTGCACCGGGGCGCGGATTATGAAGACCTACACAACCACACCATTTGTCGACGGTTACGTATTCCTCGAAGGACCGCGTTGGCACGCCAACCGATTATGGGTGTCAGACATTTGGGCGCATCGGGTCTACGGAATCACTGTGGATGGTCGTGCCGAGGTTGCTGCGGAAGTCCCTGGCAGACCGTCAGGCCTAGGCTTCATGCCGGACGGCACGCCACTGATTGTGTCGATGACTGATCGCTGCGTGTATAAATTAATCGGCGGCGCCCTGAAACTGCACGCTGATTTGAGCAGCGCAGTGCGTGCCGATATCAACGATATGGTCGTCTCAGGCAACGGCCGCGCTTACGTTGGCAACATGGGCTACGATCTGTTTGCGGGCGCCGAACCCGAACTCGCGGAAATTTCTCTGATCGAGCCCGACGGCTCGCATCGAATTGTGGCGGACGAGCTCGAGTTCCCGAACGGCATGGCGATCACGAATTCCGGTAGGACGCTCGTGGTAGCCGAATCCTTCGGCGAAAAATTGTCGGCGTTCGACATTGCCCCCGACGGCAGCTTGAGCAATCGTCGAGTCTACGCCGAACTCCCGGCTCTGGTGCCGGACGGAATTTGTTTAGACGTGGCCGGCAATATTTGGGTTGCCGGCGCAAGTGGTGGGGCGTTTGTGCAGGTCGATCAATCAGGCGCAATCATTGCCCGCATTGATACTGGCGATGAGGCGGCCATCGCTTGCCAACTGGGTGGCGTGGACGGGCGCACGTTGTATTGCCTTATCTTCAGCGGCGGCATCGAAGACATCATAAACGGTAATCCGGGTGCGCGGATTGAAACCGTGAGAGTCGAATCCGCGGCCGCCGGATCGCCGTAAAATCTAGGTGCCTGTCGGACTCCTTAGGCGTGCGCGTTAAGGGCAAGTCCGACAAGCTCCCAGGGACGGACGGTTCGATCCCTGCTCGTTTTAGACTGGCGAACGCGGGTCAAACTTCGGCGCGCGTTTCTCGCGATGCGAGTCGATCCCCTCTTGCGCTTCCGGTCCAGTGAAGCCCAGCATCTCTAGCGCGGTTGAAGCATCAAACGCGGGTCCCGCCATGCGGTACCAGTTGTTCAACGCATACTTCGTCCAGCGAATGGCTGACGGCGCGCCCGCAGCGAGTCGCATCGCAATCTCAAGCGCTTTCGCTTGTAACTGATCGTCCTCGACGCATAAGGACACGAGACCGTATTTTTCTGCTTGTTCGCCATCGACAGGCTCGCACAGCAACAGTAAGTATTTCGCCTTGGCCATGCCGCACAATAGCGGCCAGTTAATAATTGCCGAGTCGCCCGCAGCAACACCTAAGCGAGTGTGGCCGTCGACAATTTTCGCCGACTTTCCAGCAATCGAAATATCGGCGAGGAGTCCCGCGACCAGTCCGGCGCCAACTGCCACCCCGTTTAAGGCCGATACGATCGGCTTCGAACAATTGATAATGTTGTAAACCAAATCGCGCGCTTCTTTCCAAGCACGAGCCCGCGCCTGGGCATCGTCAATGATGTCTTCGATCATGCCGAAATCGCCACCGGCGGAAAACGCTTTGCCTTTGCCCGTCAGTATGACCGCGTTGACGTCCTCGTCATCATCGATGTCTCGCCAAATATAAGTGAGTTCACGATGACCGGCTTTATCGAGAGAATTTAGTGTCTCCGGTTTGTCAAACGTGATCCGCAGAACGCGATCGGCGGGCGAATCAAGTTTCAATTCAGTATATTTTGCGTACTTTTCGAGCATCGTTAATTTCCTTTATCAAATTTTGTAAGCATGAGATCAATCAATAATTCTTTCGCCAGAGGCAAACGCCAACCACACAATCGCGCCAAAAATGTTGACCCCCGCTGCCAGCGCGAACGCTGCGGAGTAAGTCCCTGTCGTGTCGACCAACCAGCCCGTGAGTGCGACACCGATAATGCCAGGCACGGTGCCTGCCGTGTTGGTGATGCCCATCAGTCGAGTAGCCCGGGGGAATCGCACCACCAGGCCCTCACGGAACCGGACGTGAACCTCTCGGCTCATCCGGCTCTTATTGTCCGGCCGCAGGTCGGATTCCATGAGACCATAACGTAAAGAGCTGAGGCTCTCGCTGAGCCACTTGGCCCAGCCAGTGAACTGCCTGACGTTGATGGTAACGAAATCGTTTGAACTTACGACGCACCCAGTACACAAGACTGCGTTCCAGGCTCCGCAAGACGGGTGTCAGGGCCGACGGATAATATCGACCATAGTAGTTCACCCAACCACGTACGAAAGGATTGACGAACTTCGCGATCTCTTCCAGGAATTCTGGGGACAGTTTACTTATCCATTAAATCGATGGATGAGATAAGTAAACTGTCCCCGGAACTTCTTGTCGGTGGCCATCTTCGCGCTTTCGTTATCGGTGCGGTTACTTTTGACGACCTTGCCGCTGGCACCGCGGCGGTCTTCGGGGTTCGTGGCCAGCCACTCGCGCAGCTCGCCGGCGTGACGCTGGAGCTGTTCAATCCTTTGTGCCGCGCGTTGGGTCTCGTCACTCTCAACAGACTCGTCATCGGCGGCCTGGTGCCGGGCGAGTAGCGCCTTTGCGGCAGCTTCGAGTTTGTCTGCCTGACGCTCGAAGTCGGCGCGTGTCCCACTCTTGTGTTTGGACGCGTTACTCGGTAGCTTCACGCCATCGATGGCGAACAACTCGCCGCCGATAAGACCCTGACGCTGGCAGATGGCGAGCACCGCACCGAATACGGTGGCGATATCATCTCCGAGGGAGCTGACGAAATGGGCGATGGTCGCGAAATGGGGTTGGCTGTCGCCGCTCAAGGCAATGAAGGTGGCATCGCGGGCGCAGGCACGGGCGATGCGGCGGCTGCTGATCAAGCCTTGTGAATAAGCGAACAGGACGACCTTGAGTAGCATCGCCGGCGGATAGAGGCCGGCGCACCGGTATCGTCGTTGCGGTAACGGGCGTCGAAGTGGGAGATGTCGAGTTCATGATCGATGAGATAGCTCAGCGCATGTTCGAACGTGCCGGGACGCAGCTGCTCGGACAGGTCGAGCGCCACAAAGCGCAGATCGGCTTCGACATCGTAGTAGCGCGGCATCGTGAATTCTCCTGTGCGTTATCCGATCGATATCACGTAGATCGTCACAGCGTCCTCAAGTTCCCGCTGGCTACTCGCGATACGCGAGTTTTTCTACACCCTCGTTAGGCATTTATAACAGATGAGCGCACTAAAGAATTTCGGCCGCCTGATCTGCCTTATGCAGCAAATCCATGAGGCCGGTTATTACATAAGGAAGACAGAGGAATTAGGGCATCCACGTCTATTACAGTCATATGAGGCAATACTTGAATTTCTTGCCTATTTTCGTGGCGCACTCAATTCATATGCGAAGTGCTTTGTAAGTGCCGGGCCAGGGAAAATCCGCCTAGAAAGTTCTTCTGTTTTTGCAAACGATAGCGATCAAATTGCAAAGCACAATAGAATCATGGAGCTTCGGCACAAATACGTTTCTCATAGTGATGAGAACGAGTTTGAATCAATAAACGTTATTGAGGAAGGCGGTGAGGAAGAGTTGGTTTTGAATCTCCAATACGGTATCTCCTTTCCATTTGATTGCCTTTACGAGTTAAGAGAATTGATTCGTTTCGTTGAGCTATCCATAGTCGATCGCCAGGCATCTCACGTCGCTGCAATTGAGCGCGAGATCGGTAAGCCAGTTCGTGTGCTTGAAGGGAACTACAAAAATGCCTAACAACGCGTTCAACTCGGACTCGCAAAAGCGTCGCTTCGCTCTGCTTTTCCGAGCCGTTTAACGCGAGCGTTAGGCAGCAGGAAGACATTTATATGCCTGTAATTTCCACATTCTTTGGCATCGTCATTCGAATGTACTACCTTGAACATGGAGTGCCTCACTTTCATGCTGAGCATCAAGGGCAACAAGCTACTTACACGTTTGACGGTGAGGCGCTTGCTGGCGCGATCTCTTCGAATACCGCTCGAAAACTTATTAAGGAATGGGCAGTGGCGAACGAATCAGGATTGAATGAGAACTGGATAAAAGCTAGAGCTGGCGAGTCTCTGGAACGAATCGCGCCGCTCGATTGAGGAGTGCTGATATGAAATTTTTACCGAGCGTCGTGCAAGCCGAGTACCGTGGGGATTACAGAATTCATCTGGTTTTCAACGACGGTGCAGAGGCAACCGTGAATTTTGCTGAATGGCTGGATGGGCCAATATTCGAGCCGCTAAAAGAACAAAAATACTTCGCGCGCTTTTTTGTCGAGGCTGGCACCATAACTTGGCCCAACGGTGCAGATATTGCGCCTGAGACGCTACATGAACAGGCGAAGGCGCAAGCTGCTGCCTAACAAGTGACTATGGTTCGTTGTCAAGAATTCAGACAAGATTTTCATCCCACATCGTACCGATTTAAGGAAAAGGTGACGGAGGGATTAAAATTTATCCACTCTCAACCGGCAGCCGCCGCATCTTTCATTACCGACGCTAAAATCGAATAAGTTTCAGTCCAAGCCGCTGCAACTTCGCTCGTAGACGTCTCACCCAATCCTTGTTCCAGAGTCCACAACAATGCGGCACCCACCGTGTCGTAGTCCGTATCTTTCACGCCGTAAGCGACGTGCCGTCGGCCTAGCGCCTGCACCGCCGGAACCACGGCATCAAGGCGCGACAAACTATTCACTGCCGTACCGATCATGGTCATTAAACTGCGTCCTTGTTCCACCATATCACCTTTGAACAGGGGTTTTAGTTCCGGGTCTAGCTCGAATAGGCGCCCATAGAAGAGTACAGCCGCTTGTTCGCTAATTGAGTTCCGGGGACTTCT
>JAQCEL010000325.1 GCA_027618655.1 Pseudomonadota bacterium
CGATAGAGCCTCGCTCGTTGTACAGCGCATGCCGAAACCGATCGACTAGTTTTGTCACGGACCCTAAGTGTAAAAATTCTAAGAATAATGGCGCTTTTTGGCTGTTCGAAGTGTAAAGATTCTTGACAACCTAACCCCTCGAGGCGCGATAACTTACCGTTACGCACCACCGGCCGAGGACAGTGAATGGACTGCTTCGGGTCAATGAGACACCAGTGCGCTAGGCGATCGCAGCTAGCGGTCTCCTATGGGTCCTACGAGGAATCGAGACGTGAGTCGAAAACTCAACCCGTCGGTTCAAATCCGCGCGTTTTAATTAACGCTAGCGCCACCGAGCGGTAGCGCCAGACGCCATCCGATTTCGTCGATTTTAGCCTTCTATCGAACCGGATCGATCGGCCAGCATGCGCACTTTGACTCTCAGATGTTGATACTTCCATTGACCGTTAATTTTCACGTAGTCGTCGTCATATCGCGCAGTCATCCAGATTTCCTTTTTCCCCTCGGTTTCAGTCCAGGGGCCGGCGATGTACCAAATTCCGGTTGCACGATTGCCGTCTACTTCGATTCTCGGATTCATAATGTTGTGTTGAGAGAAACTGAATTTATCCTTAAAACCTTGAAACAATTTTCGGATCTCAGCATGGCCTTTTGCTTGACCGAAATCAGGGCTTTCCCAAACCGCGTCGTCAGCGAAAACTGACGCGATGCGATCAGGGTTGTGCATGTCATCGCAGATATCGCAGTACAAGGCCTTCAGTTGTTTGATCGCTTCTATATCTTCTAGTCGAGTAATGCGTTTTTCTAGTTCCGTCATTTCCATTTTTCATTCTCCCATTGTTCGTAATTTGACTTACAACTAATCCGTAATCACAACCGTTACGCTACCCAGACCAGCGGCGACAAATGAGCACGTTTCATTCTCTGTTGGTACGCGGGTCGGCACGATGCTGCCAGTAGCGATAATATCGCCGATCTTCAGACCACGGGTTCCAGTCCGAAGATGATTGGCCAACCATCGCAACGCGATAAACGGATGGCCCAACACATCCGCACCGTGACCTCGATCGAGAACCTCACCGTTACGGCTAACCACCCCTTCGAGTTTATCCAGATCCGACCATTGCGTCTGCCACTCACCGAGTACGACCCCAGCATTCCAGGAATTGTCAGCGATGAGCGATCCAATATCTGTTATTGAGTAATCGGCCGAGCGGTCGTCAACGAGTTCAAACGCAGGGCATACGGCGTCGACGGCACGGGCTACTGATGCAAAATCGAAGGGATCAGATTGCGGTGCGAGATCGCGACCAAGACGCACGGCAATTTCGCATTCGATACCGAGGTTCACGTAGTCTCGCCGGCTGATCTCAACATTGCTCGGATGAATTCTGTTAGAGAAAACGACCCCTGCTATCGGACTATCGATATTGAGAAGTGCTTGCATTCGAGGCGAGGTTAAGCCGATCTTATATCCGGCGGTAGCCACGCCTAGGTGCGCTGATTCCAGTTCAACTAATGCCGATTGGATTGCGTAAGCGTCGCCGACATCTTCGATCGCATCGGTACCGATAAATGGCGTAAATGGCTTACGGGATCGATGTCGTTCAAATAGGATCTGAGCTCTCGATAGATTTTTATTATGCGCGGTCACTGCATCTTATTCCAACGCTGATTCGGCTGCCTAGTGCCGCCAATCTAACAGAAAAATGCATGTTCGAGGCGATCCAAAAATTAGAAATTGTAGGTATGTTTTCGCAGTCCGATGGGTGGCAATTGGTGGTTTAAGATGGGCTCTCGTATGAGCGAGTCGATTGCTCAACCGATCACGATTTCTAATCGGGTTGGGCGGGCGGTATCAACGCGCTTTGCCTTCAACAAGATTCGTTGGAACGCAACGCGGACGATTAAACTAGAACGCGACAGCAATTGAATACGGATCACTGGAATGCAAAGTGACGACAGCATAAACGAACGGCAAGCGACCGTGTTCGCACTTGCCGCGGTACTGTGCTGGTCGACCGTTGCAACTGCATTCAAACTCGGGCTCGACGTACTCACACCACGACAACTCCTTTTTCAAGCCTGCGTGTTTTCGAGTGCCGTATTCGTGCTGGCGAATTCCTTGTTCGGACAGTGGCGGATCGATCGGACGCTCGTCCGCCAGGCAGCACTGCTCGGATTACTTAATCCTTTGCTCTACTACCAAATACTGTTCGCTGCCTACGATCGCTTGCCGGCGCAGCTTGCCCAGTCAGTCAATTACACGTGGGCGATTGCCTTGGCGATTCTCGCGTTACCGATCCTTGGCCAACGTCCAAGTAGTCGCACGTTATTCGGCATTGTCGTGAGTTACACCGGCGTGTTGATCATCACATTAGGCCTTGGGGCAAGTGAGGATCTAGCTTGGAATTGGCAAGGCTTGGTGTACGCGTTCTCTAGTACCGTTGTGTGGGCCCTCTATTGGATCCTAAGCACAAGAGTTCGTGTCCAACCAGTAGCGTTGATGGCTTGGAGCTTTTTGTTTGCCACGCCACTTGTTGGGATTGTGTGCGTCGTTACTGATGGTATCGAGCAATGGACCCCATTGGTTGGACAAAATCCAGACGAAGATAAGTGTCTTCCTCCAATATGAGCGTGA
>JAQCEL010000326.1 GCA_027618655.1 Pseudomonadota bacterium
AGATTGCGGTGGCGCCTTCCTACGACACTTACGTGCAGCGTTTCCTCGCCGCTGTCGGCCTTGTATCATTGCTGCAAGAAGCGCGCTTCGCTGACAATGCGGCACGGATGGCCAATCGAAGCGATCTCAACGCCCACATTGATACGCGCACACGCACCAAGACTGTCGCGCACTGGTTTGAGGCGATCAATCAGGCCGGTTGCCCCTGCGGCCGCGTCATGGAACTGGATGAAATGGTCAATGATCCGCAGGTCCTCGCACAACAAATGATCATCGAGTCGACGCGTGACGGTCGAGTACCGATCAAAATGACCGGTTTCCCGGTCAAGCTGTCGCTGACACCGTGCGAGTTGCGCGGCGTTGATGTTTAGCTCCGGCGGAAAAAACCGGCGTGGCTGCGCGCGGGACAAGCAATGCGGAAGAAACGTCGGCGCGCAAGCGCTCGCCATAAACTGTGAAAAAATTGCAATGCGAGCAAGTAACGTAGTAAACCTGCTGTCGCAACCGGCATGCATGACGTCGATGAGGGCGGTGTTTATACTTGTCGGCTGTCTCCTTCGAGGAGCAACTTATCATTGCGTGCTAGGGTCGCGCGAAAACGACGCTCTGGTACGACTGAGGAACGCAGATATATGAGCAGTTCAGAATTTATCTGCAAGATTTGTGGGTTGGGTTCGGTCATTGCCGTTGCGAATTTCGCCAAATTGCCGAGAGTCACCTCTGATTGCCTGCCCTATAGCGCGGGCGGTGCTCTCGGCATATGTCAAACATGCGCCGCCGTGCAGAAGTTCCCCAACGAGCAATGGTTTGCAGACATCGCAGACATCTACAAGAACTACCACGCCTATCACCAATCGGGCGGGGAAGAGCAGGCCGTGTTCAAGGGCGCTACAGGCGTTCCAGAGAAACGCAGCGTCAGTATATCCCGGCAGTTGGACGAAACAGGGAACCTTCCCAAGAACGGCAAGCTCCTCGATGTCGGATGCGGGAATGGTGCCTTCCTCGCGGGATTCTCACAGGTGTTTGATTGGCAGTTGGACGGGCTGGATCTCGACGATCATTTCGAATCTAGGTTACAAAACATTCGTGGCTTCGAGAACTTACACACCTGCGAACTGAGCAACGTGCCGGCGAAATACGACCTCATCTCATTTATGCACTCTCTGGAGCATTTTCCTGACCCTCTTGATGCGTTGAACCAGGCGGCGACTGCGCTGAGCGAGAACGGCAGAATATTGGTGCAAGTCCCGAACGCGGAGATGGTGGCGTTCGATTATCTTGTCGCGGACCACCTGTCACATTTCTCACCGGAGACTCTTCGGACCCTAGTGGGACGATCAGACCTTCAGGTCGAGATCCTGGCGACAAATTGGGTAACCAAAGAGTTATCCCTTATCGCGAAACGGCGCGTTGAGCGCGATGGGAGCACTACACAGACCAGCTTCGCGCAGGCAATGGCGCGCGTGCAGATGAACGTTGACTGGCTTCACGAAGTCATCAAGGTAGCAGGCGCGTCGGCACGGGGGTGTTCGCAGTTCGGTATCTTTGGAACCTCAGTTGTCGGTACTTGGCTCTATGGCGCGATGCCGGATGCCGTCACCTTCTTCGTCGAGCCGTGACGGTGGTGAGCACATGGGTAAGACGATCCACAATCCCAATGATGTGCCTGAGGACGCGACCGTGTTCATTGCATTGATCCCGTCGATTGCGAATTCGGTTGCACGGCGCCTGGAACACCAGACTTATTCCATTATCCTGCCTCCAGCGCTAAATTAGTTTCTAAGAACCACCGTAACGGCCAACTCATGGAGCACGGCACGAGTGCGTTGTCTCTCAACACGGCGGACAGTTCCACTACCCCACAAACTTAGCGACCACGCGGGACACACTTTGTTTTTGTGCGGAAATGCTGCCGTTCAATCCCACGCCTTCACCCATCGCCCGAGCTGCGCCGATCGATAGATCGCATGAGCCGTTCTTAGTTCTCCTAACGCCATCTCCGGGCCCGCCTGCAATCTCGTTCCGTCCAGCACGGCTGCGGTGAAATCGGCGAGTTCCGGGCCAAACGACTGAGCATAGCCCCTGGGCTCCATCAGCCGCTTGCCGTGGCGGTTGTCTCGACCCCACAACCAGATCCCTCCTGAAATCCCGGACTCGATCGTCAGTTCGCCGCAACTCCCTGTAATTCTCCACCACGGATCCGGTGCAAAGACCGTATCGATAACCATCGCCTCCAGCACGGCCGATTTTCCCGACTGAAACCGAATTATCGATCTCATCAGAGACTCCCCTTTCATCTGCTTCAGTGGGTGCCCCATAATTCCGACAACTTCATCAATTTCACCCATCCACATCCGCAGCGGCCGTATCCTGCGTATTCCGGTGAAGCCGATCACTGAATCCGGGCGAAGCCGATCAGTCAATCCGGTCAAGCCGATCACCTATCGGAGCGAAGCGACGCGGGAGTTTGATTATGGTGCCAAGTGATCGGGTTGGGTCAAGTTGGCGTCATTTTTTCGCATAGAACCGCCTTTTAATTTGAGCTTGTAAGCGTTGTGCACGAGGCGGTCGAGGATGGCGTCGGCGAAGGTTGGATCGCCGAGCATCGCGTGCCATTTCTCAACCGATATCTGT
>JAQCEL010000096.1 GCA_027618655.1 Pseudomonadota bacterium
GCCGACAAGATGCCAAAGGTTCGATAGCTCAGCGGCGCGATTTCGCGGCGCACGTATAGCGCTTGCGCCCCAGATTTCGCGAGTGTGGCACGCGCTTCCTGCATCGATGCCTGCATGTGGATCGGCGCAAGTTCTAGGCGCTGGGCCGGGATCCCAAGCAGACGAACAAGTTCCTCGTCGTTACCCTCGAGGAATCGAGCGAGATCCGACGCCGGCAATAAAGTTCTCGCATCAGCCGCGTCGCGCACCACGACCCACTGAGGCGCATCTTCCAACAACCCCCGCGCGGCTTCTATCGTTATCTCATTAGCGCTTTCGACGAAGGATCGGTTCATTACTGACGACACACCGATACGACGCAAACTCTGTGAAATCGGATCGTTGCGGTAATCAAGCCCAGCGTCGCGCATCAACATAGAGAAAACGGAGTCCTGCTTGAAAACCTCCTTTGCTGTGATGTTTGCGCTCACAATCGCAAGCATCGCCGGGAGAATTAAATGCGGGTTCGCTGTCAACTCCAACAATGCGACAAGTGCGGCCAGCGGTGCTTGTAGCGCCGCGCTCATCATTGCCCCCATCCCTAACATGACGAACAGGCCGTGGGCGGAACTCAGCCCAGGGATATACTCGACGCCGTGGGCGAACAGTGCTCCGACCATGGCGCCGATAACAATCGTCGGTCCAATGAGGCCCCCTGGGATCCCGGCGGCGATGCATGCAGAACTGACGATTAATTTTGCCACGAGGATCAGGACAACTGACTTAATCGCAATGTCGCCGAGAATGGCCGCATTGACTGTGTCGTACCCAAGCCCCATCACCTCTGGAACTTCTATCGAAACGACACCAACAAAAACACCGCTACTAATTATTGCAACAGCGCTCGGGATCCGCGCACTAAGGCGTGCGAAATAGCGGATCGTGGCCACGAAATATGCTGATAATGCGCCGAGGCAGATCCCCATCAACAAGATATATAGCAAATCCCACATTGAGGCCAAATTGAGCTGCGATACATAAAAAACCGAACCTGCGCCAAACACGGCGCGACTCATGATCGTGGCTGCGACAGAAGCGAGAATAACCGGCATAAACGCCGCAATCGTATATTCCATCATGACGACTTCGATGGCGAAGATGACCCCGGCAAGTGGTGTATTAAATGACGCCGCAATCGCGGCGGCTGCACCACTCGAAACGAGAATTCGGATGCTGTTATTCGGTAGCTTTAAATACTGGCCCGCTAGACTAGCGGCGGCAGCGCCAAGATGCATACTGGGCGCCTCGCGCCCAACAGAGTGCCCGCAAATCAGGGCAATGGCCCCGGTGACGAACTGGGTAAGGAGATTTCGAAACGGCAAATGTCCTTCGTGATACTGCAACCTTTCCATGACATGGACCACGCCGACGACCCGGGTGCGCTTGTCCAAGCGGTGATAAATTAGCGCGATCAACAAGGCTCCGCCTATTGGGAGTGCGAACCTAAACCCGGTCGCCAATGCTTCGAATTTATCGGCGTCCCCATAAGGGATGAATTGCGCTTGCCCCCATTCGATGACTAATCGAAATAAGATGATCAAACCGCCAGCTAGAAGTCCGCCGACCAATCCAAGTATTGAAATACCGAAGCCAGCTTGAGCCGATGCAAGGCGTAATCGAAAACGTTCAAACGCGGAAACAAGTATTTGCGACGCTTTCATTCGTTTGAGGTTCAGTTCCGGAAAACTTCTTCGGCTAGAATCGTACTCGCCGGAATGTAATAGTCCGCCCCATACACGGGGAAACGTCGACAATGTTCGGAAATTTTTCTTGCCTCCGGCACACAGAAGAAACTCGAAAATAGTAAAACAGCGCGTCATGATGATAGCAGATGACGATTTAGCCGAATAAATCTGCAATAAATAAGCTTTACCTGATAACGGAGTACCAAAGATGTCCGACATTGAGATCGCGCAGCGTGCCAAGAAATTACGCATCATCGACCTAGCGTCAGAAAAGCTAGGCATTTCAGCGGAACATCTGGAACCGTATGGACACTTCAAAGCGAAAATCTCACTCGACTACATCGACTCGTTGAAAGCCGATCCCGAGGGGAAACTAATCCTGGTCACTGCCATCAGCCCGACCCCGGCCGGTGAGGGGAAGACTACAACGAGTGTCGGTCTAGCCGACGGGCTTAACAGCATCGGCAAAAAAACCATTGTTTGTTTGCGCGAACCATCACTCGGTCCCTGCTTTGGCATCAAAGGTGGTGCTGCCGGCGGCGGCTATGCGCAAGTCGTGCCCATGGAAGACATTAACCTGCATTTCACTGGTGATTTTCACGCGATAGGAGCTGCGCATAATCTCTTGTCGGCATTGATCGACAATCACATTCACCACGGCAACGCACTCGATCTTGACCCGCGCACCATCGCGTGGAAAAGAGTGATGGATATGAACGACCGCGCGTTACGCAAAACGATTGTTGCCCTCGGGGGTACCGCTAACGGATTTCCCCGCGAAGACGGCTTCGATATCACCGTGGCCTCAGAAGTCATGGCCATATTTTGTCTCGCCACATCAATTACCGATCTACGCGAACGTCTTGGCAACATCGTGATCGGTTACACCCGCGCTGAGCAACGACCGGTAACAGCAGCTGAGCTTCGCGCGAACGGTGCCATGGCGGTACTGTTGAAAGATGCGATCAAACCAAATGTCGTGCAAACCTTAGAGAACAACATTGCGTTCATTCATGGGGGACCGTTCGCTAACATCGCGCACGGCTGCAATAGTGTGACGGCGACAAAAACGGCGCTTAAACTCGCCGATTACGTGGTTACGGAAGCCGGCTTCGGAGCCGATCTCGGCGCTGAAAAATTCATAGACATCAAATGCCGCATGGCCGAACTCAAGCCAAGTGCCGTCGTGTTGGTCGCAACCGTCCGCGCGTTGAAGTATCACGGCGGAGTCGCGAAAGATTTACTAAACCAAGAAGATCTTGCCGCGCTAAAAAGAGGCATGGTGAATCTTGAAAAACACGTTGCCAATATTACTCAGCATTATGGCCTGCCATGCATCGTGAGTATCAATCACTTTACCCATGACACGGAGGCGGAAATTAATTTATTAAAAAGCAAAATTAGCGCTTTGGATTGCGTCGCGGTCGTTGCTAAGCACTGGGCCGACGGTAGCGCGGGGGCCGCCGAGTTAGCAAGAATTGTTGCAGAAACCGTTGACCAGAGCGTCGCCGAACACACCTATGTTTATGAAGACACCGCGCCCCTTTGGGACAAACTTCAAGCGGTTGCAACCAAGATTTATGGCGCCGCAGGGATCAGCGCAAGCGCGAAAGTTCGCCAGGATATAGAAAACTTAAATAAGCGATACGGCGCTTTCCCCGTGTGCATCGCCAAGACGCAAATGTCATTTTCGACCGATCCGTCGATGCTTGGCGCGCCTTCTGGGCACATCGTTGAAATTAACGAAGTTCGCGTGTCAGCGGGTGCGAAATTTGTCGTCGCCGTCGCGGGCAATATGATGACCATGCCCGGGTTGCCGAAAGTCCCAGCTGCCGAGAATATCGATGTCAATGCGAACGGCGATATTGTCGGTTTGTTTTAATCTCCAATCATGCCATTGGTGAGCGTAGCGTCCGTGCAGATAGAGTTTATGCGTATACGAAAGACCGTCGAGGCCATCGATAACACATGACGCGTTTAATAGGCGCGCTATTCACGCTGCTGCTTAGTTTTAATGTCGATGCGCTGGGAGTCACCGGGATCGCGCAAGTGCTCGATGGCGACAGTCTGCGAATTGGAAAAATTGAAATGCGGTTACACGGAATCGATGCACCAGAAAGCCGCCAGACTTGCATCGTCAGTAGCGAACCGTGGGCCTGCGGCCAAAGCGCGACGCGCGCCTTGCGTGAAATACTCGGACGTTCGCCGGTTCGCTGTACGTGGACCGAACGCGACCAGTATCGACGCGCCATAGCGACTTGTTTTAAAGACGGCGTGTTAGTGAATTCTAAAATGGTGGCAATCGGTATGGCGCTCGCCTACGCAAAATATAGCGAGCGCTACGTGGCTGACGAAGTCGAAGCGCGCAAATTCCGGCGCGGTATTTGGCGATCGACGTTTATGGAACCATGGAAATGGCGGCGCGCTCATCCGCGCAAGCAGCGCTAGGCAAATGTCTACCTGCGCCAATTCGATGTGGGGCACGCGCCGTTTGACGCAAGCTCACCACACCAAGGTTTCGGAGAACGTCTTGGCATAGCGCGCGGCAAACGATTCTCGCGTGAATGTATGATTTTGCGTTCCAGCACTTTCAATCTTGATAGCACCACACAATGACGCAATCCGGCCCGTTACTTCCCATGCCAAGTTGTTCATTAACCCATACAACAGGCCGGCCCGATAAGCATCACCGCAACCGGTTGGATCGACCACATCCGCGACGCTCGCGGTAGGGATTGTCAATGCGCCGTCTTTCGTATGGATCATTGAACCCTCGCTTCCCAAAGTGACAACAAGCGCTTCGACATGAGCAGCGATGTCTTGCGCACTCCAGCCCGTGCGTTCTTGCATCAGTTCCGACTCATAGTCGTTTACGGTTACCCAGGTCGCGAGTTCAATAAAGTGCTTTAAATCATTACCATCGAACATCGGTAATCCCTGCCCCGGATCAAATACGAAAGGCACACCGAGGTCCGCAAACTGCTCGGCATGCTGTAACATCGCGTCGCGACCGTCGGGAGAAATAAGCCCAATAGAAACATCTTTAGCGTCCGCTACCTTATTCACGGTCGCGTGATTCATCGCACCGGGATGAAACGCGGTGATCTGATTGTCGTCTAAATCCGTGGTGATAAACGCTTGAGCAGTGAATGCATCGTCGATGACGCTAACGTGCGTTCGGAGCACGCCGCATTTATCCATCCATTGGGCATACGGCGCAAAGTCGGACCCCACTGCACCCATTGGCAACGGCTGCCCCCCGAGCAAGTTTAAATTGTAGGCGATGTTACCCGCGCAACCGCCAAATTCGCGGCGCAATTCAGGCACCAGAAATGACACATTTAGGATGTGAATTTTGTCGGGCAAAATATGATTTTTGAAGCGATCTTGAAAAACCATAATATTGTCATAAGCGAAAGAGCCACAGATTAGCGCAGACATGAACGTTCCTTTTGAGCGAGCAAGATTGTTTTGTTTATTATGGCCTAGTGTCGCGCTTGATTGCACATGAAAACGATTATCGCGGTAGCTATTTCCGTCTTCCGTCGTGTGAGTAACTAACTAACGTGTCATTCGTCAATGTTTTAACCAACGACAAAATCGTCGTCGCGTTCGTATTGTTCGGCTTAGGTGCTATCGGATTGCCGATTTTTGAATTTTACCTGCGTAAGAAATTCAACATCGCCGGATCGCGCTCGATAATTTGGATTGACCGTGCAGCCTCATTCGCGCGCGTAATTATCGTTGGCGGATTCGTCTACTTTTGCTATCCAACCCTGTTTGGATTAAGCGTGGCGCCAAGCTTGGAGTATTTAAAAGGGAATAATGTCGCGCAATTCGGCAGTGATTTCGCGTTCCTTGCGCTATTTGCAATCTCGATCCTCGCGAACTCTGCGACGCGCTGGAAATTTATCCTACCATTTCATGCCTGCTTGGCCACGACGTATGTGTTCTTCGAGCTCACAGAATATCTCGGTGTCACTACGGCATCTGCATGGCCCGGGCTTAATGTCGTTCTGACAATAGGCCTAATCGCCTACGTTGCTGATCGTGTTGCCGCCACCATTTCGACCGCGGGGAATCACTGCTTGGTAACGAAATTCGGTTTCCATGATTACCACGTCACTATTGGCCAAATTTTCGGCACGTTGGCCCAAGCCCCGATAATCTTGTTATTCGCTTATGCGCTCGGTCAACAGATTGCGATCTAGCAGAACGATCTGATCAGTGCGGATTTCTAGCGGCTCGCCTGTGCGGAGATCGTCGGAATTCCTGATCTCGGCATGCGGACCCCCTCGGGCCAGAGCATGCGAATTCCCTTGCTAGTCGGACATTGCAGCCAAGACAATACTTGCCAGTGCGCCTATTCGTTCGAAGTGATAACTGTCTTCCATGAGTCCCGTCGACAAAAAGGCCAAGCTCAATTCGCGTTCCGGGTCCACGGTAAAACCGGTAGAACCAGCACCAAAACCACCGTAAGTACGTGCCGAATTCATCGGGCTAAATAGTCCGGGTAGATTCCCTTCGCCGCGCATGAAAAAACCGACCCCGATATTCGCGGGGTAACTTAACCAGTTGCGCGTTCCCGTCCACATGTCGAATAAAATATTGCGCAATTCGCCGGTATGGTTGCGGGTACAAAAATCGATCATCGCAGGCGACAGGATGCGTGCGCCGTCCAGTTCTCCCCCACGGCGTAACATTTCCGCGAATCGGTGTAGATCCTGAA
The DNA here is from genome assembly GCA_027618655.1 of Pseudomonadota bacterium. Lineage (GTDB taxonomy): Bacteria > Pseudomonadota > Gammaproteobacteria > UBA11873. The sequence continues at coordinate 6,454 of JAQCEL010000096.1, forward strand.
TGGACGTGATGCAGCCACCGCCGGGAATTTCGCAACCAACCGTCGCTAACAAACTCCCTAAGCCTTCGACCGCCTCTGGCGGCAACAATGCAGGAATATTTTCATAAGAAACTTTTACGGGACATAGTCGCGGCGCTAGATCAGCGCGTACACCTAGACAGGTATCCTGCATCGCTAGCGGTTCGAATAGTTCTTCGCGCAGCATGTCAGTATAGCTACGACCACGACCATCAACCTTCAAACACATAGCGGCGATGACTGTGTGGCCGAGCAAAATCGAGTAATTCACTCGTTCGCCCGGTTGCGATTCCAGGGGTAACGCGCAGGCAAATTGCGTGAGTTTGTCGATGCTCATCAGGACATCGGGTTTGACGGGCGGGATCGCTGAAAGTATCCCGCTCGTATGAGTTAGTAAATGGTATAAATTTACTTTCTCTTTGCCGAGTGTCGCGAATTCGGGGATTATCTCGGCTACCGGCGCGTGAAGCTTCAATAGACCACGCTCTACCAGCGACAGCGCCAGCACGTTGGTGAACTGTTTAGCAACTGACATCGTTGCAAATACGGAATTTTTCTGGAGCGCGAGATTCTCCGCGCGGTTCGCATAGCCTTCCGTAAGGTCGAGCACAATTTCACCGCGGCGCGCGACGATCATTGAAACGCCGTGACAGCGTCCCGCATCGATGTCTGCTACCACGGATTCGCGCACACGCGTTAATCGCTGCGGATCGAATCCGAGTTCTTCGACGGACGTCGCCTGTCGGTCGCTGATTGGTGTCGTTATTTGTGTTGCCATCGGTGGTCTCCTTTCAAAGGATTATCGATTGTGTATTTCGGCTACCTACAAAGATCTTAATGGTGCGAAAGATCACGCAGTTTGTGCCGACAGTTGGGGTGAGACTCGGTCACCAAGTAGTCGCGCGAGGAATTGACCCGTATAGGAATTTGGATGGCTCGCAACTTGTTCTGGCGTCCCGACGACCACGATCTCGCCCCCACCGCCACCCCCTTCAGGACCGAGATCGATCACCCAATCGGCCGTCTTAACGACATCCAAATTATGCTCGATGACGACAATCGTATTACCGTGATCGCGCAATCTATGCAGCACTTTTAATAGCTGTTCGATGTCGTAGAAATGGAGTCCCGTTGTTGGTTCGTCCAATATGTACAAAGTCTTGCCGGTGTCCCGTTTGGATAATTCACGCGCCAGTTTTACCCTTTGCGCTTCGCCGCCTGATAGCGTTGTGGCGTTTTGCCCTAGCGAAACGTATGACAGGCCCACTTCGAGTAGCATTTTAAGTTTCGGAAAAATCGTCGGCACCGCCTCGAAATAATTCACGGCCTCTTCGACGGTCATATTCAGTACTTCGCTGATGGTTTTCCCTTTGCAGAGAATTTCCAGGGTCTCGCGGTTATAACGTTTGCCTTTACAACTGTCACAAGCTACATAGACATCTGGTAAGAAGTGCATTTCAACTTTGATTACCCCGTCACCCTGGCACGCTTCGCAGCGTCCGCCTTTCACATTGAAACTGAAGCGACCGGGTTGATAACCGCGCGAGCGCGCTTCCTGGGTTCCAGCAAATAACTCTCGTATAGGGGTGAACAAACCAGTGTAAGTCGCTGGATTCGAACGCGGCGTGCGCCCGATCGGGCTCTGGTCGATGTCGACAACTTTGTCAAATAGTTGCATGCCCTCGACTTTGTCGTACGGAGCGACCTCGTGCGACGCCTTATTTAGTTCGCAGGCCGCCAGATGATATAGCGTGTCGTTGATTAGCGTCGATTTACCCGAGCCTGAAACACCTGTCACGCACGTCATCAAACCTGCTGGGATTTCGAGATTAACGGATTTGAGATTGTTCCCTGTTGCGCCGCTCAGTTTAAACATGCATTTCTCGTCGACTGGCGTGCGTTTGCGCGGCACTTCGATTCTTCTTCGGCCAGAGAGATATTGCCCGGTTAGCGACTCCGAGCACGCCGCAACTTCGTCAGGAGTGCCTTGCACGACAACTTGACCGCCGTGGACCCCTGCGCCTGGCCCCATATCGATCACGTAATCACCAGCGCGGATCGCTTCCTCGTCGTGTTCAACCACGATAACTGTGTTGCCTAGGTCGCGCAGGTGGGTAAGTGTTGCTAACAAACGCTGATTGTCGCGTTGGTGCAAACCGATTGACGGTTCGTCCAACACATACATGACTCCAACCAAGCCTGCGCCAATTTGACTCGCGAGGCGAATGCGCTGAGCCTCACCGCCAGACAAAGTATCCGCGCTACGATCAAGCGTCAGGTAATCCAGTCCGACGTTAACTAAAAATTGCAGTCGCTGACCAATTTCTCGCACAATCTTTGACGCGATCTCGCCCTTATGACCGGGAAGATCCAAGCTTGCGAAGAATGCTTGGGCTTTGCCAATGGGCATACTGGAAATTTCTGCGATACGTTTGTCAGCCACGAAAACGTTCGAAGCAGCACGGTTCAGGCGTGTTCCGTTGCAATCAGGACAACTTTTAGATGCCTGATAGCGGGCTAGTTCTTCGCGAACGACGTTCGATTCCGTTTCTCGATAACGACGCTCCATGTTCGGTAATACGCCTTCGAACACGTGCTTACGCGTGTAGACATTACCGCCGGATCGAAAATAGGAAAATTCAATTTTCGTCGATCCGCTACCGTACAAGATGACTTTGCGGATCGCTGGTTTCAGATCTTCAAATGGCGTGTCAATGTCAAAATCGTAGTGTTTAGCCAATGCATTTATCAATTGAAAATAATAAGCGTTGCGCCGATCCCAACCACGTATTGCGCCGGCCGGCAAACTAACGCTTGGCCGTTGTACGACTCGACTCTCGTCGAAATACTGAATACCGCCCAAGCCATCACAACGCGTGCAGGCACCAGCAGGGTTGTTGAATGAGAATAAACGCGGCTCCAGTTCGCTGATGCTATAGCCGCACTGAGGGCAAGCGAAACGCGCTGAAAACAAGATTTCTGCCGCCTTGTCGTCGTCCATTGAGCGCACGCGCGCGATACCGTCGCCGAGTTCAATCGCAGTCTCGAATGATTCGGCTAAGCGTTGCTTAATATCATCACGGACCTTGAAACGGTCGACAATAACGTCAATTTCGTGCTTTTTTTGCAACTCCAGACTCGGCGGGTCGTCGAGCATGATGACTTCGCCATCCACAACCGCGCGCACAAATCCTTGTCGCGCTAACGACTCAAATACGTGAACGTGCTCACCCTTACGGCCTCTGACAATGGGTGCGAGCAGCATGAGTCGCGTGTCCGCAGGCATCGACAACACTTGATCGACCATCTGCGAAATAGTTTGTGCTGCTAGAACCTCACCATGATCCGCGCAACGGGGTTCGCCGACCCGCGCATACATGAGCCGCAGATAGTCATAAATTTCCGTGATCGTGCCTACTGTGGAGCGCGGATTGTGCGAGGTGGATTTTTGTTCTATCGAGATCGCTGGGGACAGGCCTTCAATGTGATCAATATCCGGCTTCTCCATGATCGACAAAAACTGACGCGCGTAAGCTGACAACGATTCGACGTAACGGCGTTGGCCTTCCGCGTAAATCGTATCGAAGGCGAGTGAGGATTTCCCAGAGCCCGACAATCCGGTCACGATGACGAGCTTATCGCGCGGCAAGTCAACATCGACGTTTTTTAGGTTATGCGTGCGCGCTCCGCGCAAAGAAATCGTATCCATCAATTGGGTTGCGGGCTGCATCGGCTATATAAAAATCAGTAGAATAGTATACGGGCTTTTCGGGGCTCTGACCAAGCCGAGTAGCTGTGCAATAGCGACCCACGGGTGCCCGTGCCGTCTGGTGATTGCCGGTCAGTTCAGCCGCCAAAACAGGTCTGGGTACGGGTTACATTTCGGCCAGGTTCACTATGGCTAAGGCCACAAACCAAACATCGAAGCGCCGGGGCCCCTCGACAACTCAGCCTAATTCGCCGCTAGAGCGTGGGCTCACTTGTGGGATCCAAACAAACCACTGACAGTGATACGGCCGTTCGGTAGAATTGCTCGGGCAAAACTGAAACCTAAGCAAGGAAGCTTAGCCAAACTCAATATAAAAAGGAGCTAACGAATGGCACGCGGACTAAACAAAGTCATGTTGATCGGTAATCTTGGTGCCGATCCGGAGATTCGCTACACCGCGGGAGGCGCCGCTGTGGCAAATATCACCATAGCGACAGCAGAATCCTGGCGAGACAAAGAATCCGGCGAACAGCAGGAACGTACTGAATGGCACCGAGTGGTGTTTTTTAGCCGTCTGGCGGAGATCGTCAGCGAATATCTAAAAAAAGGTTCTCAAGTTTACGTCGAAGGCCGTCTACAAACACGTAAATGGCAAGATCGTGACGGCAATGATCGATACACCACCGAAATAGTTGCCAGCGAAATGCAAATGCTTGGCTCACGCCCCGGTAGTGGTAGTGGCAGCGGAGGTGGTAGTGGCAGTGGCGGTGGCGGATTCAGTGGGGCACCGCCGGCAACGGGCGAACCCGCGAGCGGCAATAACGAATCAGGCAGTCGCGCTAAGGCAACCGTGAAAAGCGGCCAAGAGCCACCAATGGACGACTTCGACGACGATATTCCGTTCTAGCGATCCCCAGCGACGTCGTAGCAGCGTTCGACGAGGATCCGTGTAGCAACAGCAACATGCCGATCCCCGCCAGCGACGCCTACGACGTCGCGCCGCGTCAATCCTGCTCTGAAGACAACCCGTAATCGTCCAAATACGGCAGTGAACTCAGTCTCCAAGCGCTGATCCCGCATCCCGACGAGGCTGCGTATCCGTAGTCAATCGGCTTATTTCTAACCTGGTTCAACGCACAGTACTACATGATCCGTTATCGACAATCTTGATGCCCTTCTAGATTGCAGGGTCGCTACTCGAACGGAAGTCGCGCATGATTATTACGGGGATTTTGGACCTACAAAGCGTTCTAAATCCGCAGTTACGTCACTGGCGGGCCGCTGCGACCGCTTGGGTCGGGCGATTTCTCCAAAATGCGGCCAGAGTCCGCGGCGCACATTTTCAGGCAGTACGTTTTCGAGGTATTCGAGCGCGGTCCCGCGTAAATTTCGATCAGAGCTTTGCACGGCATGTCGCGACAGCATCAACGCGTCGCGCTCGAGGATTAGACTCAGTAGGGTGAATACATGCTCCATCGAATAGTCAATTCGCGGGTCTCCCGACATCGGCGTTCCGATCAGTTCTAGCGGTACTTCAACAAGGGCTTCGATATTGCGCGACTCCCATACTGATCGATCAACGGATACTTCACGTTCAACGACATCGAACACATCACTCGCGGAGATACGCATATGTGGGTCACGTTCGTTCATTCGGGCGAGTGCGCGCGCGCAGCTATAACGAACGTTGAATTCATCGTCATCAAGACCCGCAAAGAGACCCTTCACGGCGCGTGGGTTGTGTGTCACTTCCAAAATACTCGGAATACGTTGCCGAGCTAACAACGGCATATCAGGGTCGAGTAAGGCGTCGGTTAAAGTTCCGATGGTTTGCGGCGCTTTCCAGCGGAGTTCCATGCGGATGTCTTGCGCAACCTCATCGATGGCCAGCAACGGTATCATGTATGGGACAAGCCGAGTGCCCAGCAACGGATCCGCTAAGCAGCGTCGTATACGTATCGGATTTGCTGACAATAGTCCAGCAACGAGCGTCCCCTCGTTCTCCAAGGTTGGTGGTTCAACGCGATCAAGCTCAGAATTTCTAGATTCTAGATCGTCGGCCGTTATCGGCGCATTGTCTGCCCCACGATCGCGTTTCATTTGTTGGATCTTCGCCATCAAGATTTCCCGTTCACTAGCGACCGAAGCCTCCGCCAAGGTATGGCGCGTTGTTGCGTCAATGACGTCAGCTTCACTGAGTGATATCGCGCCGCCCCGTAAATTAGTTGCGAGCTGACCGATATAGCCTCGGTATAAATTTCTGACCACAATCAAAGTGACAATGGCAATCGAAAGTGCGATACCAATCACAACGGCGGTCGGCAAATTCGGGGACACGGCCAACAGCAGCAATAACAATCCACTACCTAGCACGTCACCAAGGCGATCGGACGCAACATCAATAATGGTTTTCGTTGGTCTTTTCGTCGGTGCTGGCAACGGCGTATAGAGCAACTCAAATGCAGAACGAAAGAACGAGTTTGTAAACGCCACTTGACTGGCGCGCAGTATGACAATTGACCAGAGCTTTCCGATTGCCACAATCCCAACGAGGCCAACACCGAGCAGTACCGCCGGCATCACCGCGAGGGTGATACCGATCCCGAATCTCTTCAAAATCGGGGGACCCAAAACCGATTGGATTAAAAACGTTAACACCCCAACCGCCGCATAGAACTGCCCGAAAAAAACGACTAATTCCTCGCCACTTGCAAGTCGCGCTGCTGCTTCCGACTTAAACGCGTAGTCAACCAGAGCTTGCATAACCGCGACCAACACCATCAGCAAACCCATTAACTGCAGGAAGCGATGCGTCAGCAACAGCCGCAAGCGCGATTCCATGGTCGTACTTGGTTGCTCGCCCCTGGCGCCGCGGCGCGATTCTCCGATGGAGCGTACGGTTATACAACAGACAAAATGCAAGACTCCGAGCACGAGCAACATTGAACGAAGATCAAGGACGGCGGCGACTTGGCCAGCTAATAGTCCGCCCAGCACACCGCCTAAAGTTGCGGCAGCGGCGACTCTCGCTATCGTGTGTTTCGCGGTATGGGGATCAAAACGTTCGTTCACCACTGACCAGAAACCGCTAATCAACACGGCGCCGAAAATCGCGATTTGCAAATACAACGATACCGCGACAATCGCTGGGGCCTTGAGGTAAGCCCACCAATTTCCGACGAAAATAATCGCACTAATGCCGAAAGCGAACGGGATAACGCGCCACGGACCGCAGCTAACCAGCAACCGCGACATCAAGATCACTGCCAGCATCGATAAGACCGCAGCCAGGATAACGATCTTCGGTAAGTCCGTGACGTCGTAATGAGATAGAAAGACAGCGTCGCGAGTTGCTTTGCCTGCGACTTGTTGGGCGATCATCAAGGTCGCAGACGCCAACGCGAATAGCGTCGCGCTACTCGTACTCGATTGGCCTAGGCTCCGGATCATCGAGTTAGGCCGTGCGAACAAGCTGCCGATAAGACTTTGCCAAGATCCCTGTTGTAATGATCCAGAACGCGCATATTGCGATCGTCAAAAATGAAAGTTCACTCATATCAAGCCGTAGCGGCGTCCATTGCGTTGTTAGCAAAATGAGCCCCGAGCCGATAACTTTAAAGAGTCGATAGCCAAGCATATCGATCCAGGCTTTCGCTTGGTAGGTCTGGATCGGATCGACAGGAATATAAAGCTGTTCCTTTGATGCGCGATTGATCGAATAAGACAGTCCACGATCACCTATTTTCATGATCGCGGCGGTAGTTAAACTCGAACTGAAATAAAATCCGAATGAGCAGACAGATAAAACGAGCGGTTGGACGACGAGTCCGGCGAAAAATCCCAAGTAACGATGGATTAGCGGCGTTGCGATTAAGTTAATCGCGATCGAGACCAATCCCATCACACTGAAGAATTTCCCTATGAACGCGGTGCGCTGATCTAGGTCGCTGTAAGCTTGTTCGACCGCGCTGATGAATTGGTATTCAACGACTGGTTGAGCCAGTTGAGAAAGACACACAACGGCGGCGATCAAAAGCAAGTAGTTATTTTTTAGCAAGGCGCGCCAGTCTGCTTTTATTTGTTGCGATCCGCTTTGCGCCGGGATCTCTTCGTACATGCCGGCGCGCCACATAAATAAATTCAGGACAAAAGTACTAATCAAGATAGCCGCGCACACGTGTAGTAAGTCGGCAGTTTGTAGTGCAGTACTCTCGACTAAAACGCTTGCGAGATAGCCGCCGGCAACGCCCCCGACTAGCCCACCTGTACCGACGAACCAAAAACTGCGCTTGCCGTCGGCGGGATCGGTAATGGATACCGTTAAACTCCAGAACTGTTCGACCAACACCACGCTAAATATGTCGACGAAGATATAAAATGCGACGGCAACTAGCGTGTTGTTATGCTCGAGTATCGTTCTAAACAGAACGAGTAATGCGGCGACTAGCAACAACGATCCAAGCACGACCCGTACCCGACTAAATCGCTCAACTATTGCGTGGTACACGCCGATAAGTAGCGTAAGCACAACCGCCGAGTAGACCCAGGCGTAGGGAAACCATTGTGATCCGCCGAATTCGATCAGCAACGAACGCGATGCGGACTTAACTTGGTAGTAGGCCAGAATGATGAGGAAGAAATTTGAAAACAGCGCAAGGGAACGCTTCACAAGACGTGATTGTCGCGTGGTCGTCATATTTTTCGTTAATACCTGCTCGAGCTTAAGTCCGGATATTGTATTGCCTATGCCTACTCACCAGTGATAGAGTCCGCCGCTTATGGGGGATTACCGTAGCCTAATAGCAGTAGGCTTTGGTTTACTGCTTTGCGCAGTGGCTTGGGCTGATGGGCTTGACGGGCCGCCGTCACTACTCGAAAGCCACGACCAGAGACTGCAAACCGCTGTCGAAAGACGCGTTCAACTGCTGGGGTTAAGTGAAGCCGCGGCGCGCAAAGACTTATGCTTAGCATTAGTCGACCTATCTAACCCAAACGAACCGCGAGTCGCCGAAATTAACGGGGACCACATGATGTACGCGGCAAGCTTACCTAAGATCGCAATCTTACTCGGCGCTTTCGTCGAAATTGAACGTGGCCGAATGGCGCTCGATTCTGAAACGACAGGTTCACTGACCCGCATGATCCGCAATTCTTCGAATGAAGACGCGACCAAAATTCTAAATCGAGTTGGGAAAAATCGCGTCAACGAGATATTGCAATCCGACCGATTCAGGCTCTACGACCCGTTACTAAATGGGGGCCTGTGGGTAGGTAAAGAATACGCGAGAGGGGTCGCCTTCAATCGCGATCCCATCCATCATATATCCCATGGCGCCACGGCTCTGCAGGTTGCGCGGTTCTACTACATGCTCGACACGCAGCAATTGGTCAATCCGAAACTGACTCGAGTGATGAAAAAAATGCTCGGCAATCCTGGTATTCAACACAAGTTTGTCAAAGGACTTTCGAATCTCCCAGGCGTAAAGATCTTCCGTAAATCCGGTACGTGGCAGAATTGGCACGCGGATAGTGCGATTGTCGAAGCACGCGGCGGACATCGCTACATTCTTACGGCGTTGGCCAAAGATCCACACGGCGGTGAATGGCTCACAGAGCTCGCCTCATCCCTTCATGAACTTATAGTTCCGACCACGCTGGCCAAGCGTTAGCGAATTCGCTCACTGGGTCATACAAGAACGACCTCGCAGCGCGACCCGGATCCGTGGGCGATTAAACGGTAATTAAAGAGATTGTCGGAACATTCAATTCCGGATCGGCGCTGAATCCACGCACAAGTACCACGAACTCCCCTGATTCGGCTAAGTGCAACTCCTTTGCGACATTGCGTGCAACAACGGCGGGCTTGTCCTTCCCCCCTTGCCGACTTAGATGCGGGGTCCCACCCCACATCAGA
>JAQCEL010000001.1 GCA_027618655.1 Pseudomonadota bacterium
ACTGATTTTTTCCGTCTTTGCTAGCGCTCTGCAAGTCGTATTACATCGGCACGCAAATCGACAATTGTTCCTCGCGCTACAAGAACTTCAAGCCGAGCAAAACGATCTCGATAGAGAATGGGGACAGTTGTTATTAGAGCAAGGTACCTGGGCAACTCATGGTCGAATTGAAGAAATTGCGCGAAACAAATTGAACATGACGGTTCCGAAAGTAAGCGAAATTTTCCGGGTGCGTTCTTGAACACACGCTTCACAATAAATATCCAATTTCGGCGCGGCATTGTGCTTGCCGCGTTCGGTATTTTCGCTAGCGTTCTCGGATGGAGAGCGATGGACTTGCAACTTACAAACAAGGAATTTTTGCAGGACCGTGGTGACGCGCGTTACTTGAGGACAATTAAGACACCAACGCATCGCGGAATGATCATGGATCGAAACGGCGAACCGTTAGCGATAAGTACGCCGGTTTATTCCGCGACAGGTCAGCCGCGAATCATGTTAAGTAATACGGCTCATTGGCGAGAAATCGCCGAAGTCCTAGGTACCACCGTGGATCACCTCGAAGCGCTGATCGCTCCGCGTTCTGCGCGCGAGTTTGTATATTTAAAACGACACCTCTCGCCACAGGTCGCCGAGAGTTTAAGAGCAGCGAACTTTCCCGGTGTACGGCTGCTGGAAGAACAACGCAGGTACTATCCAACGGCCGAAGTTACCGCACACACCGTAGGATTCACGAACGTAGATGATGCGGGCCAAGAAGGGATAGAGCTGGCGTTTGACGACACGCTGAGCGGTGAGCAGGGATCACGTAAAGTGCTCAAAGACCGGCTCGGTCGAATCGTTGAATATGTGGAGCAAATCAAGCCGACCGTGGCTGGCCGCGATTTAGCTTTGAGTATCGACAAGCGAATCCAATACATTGCCTATCGTGAGCTAAAAATCGCCGTCCAGGCGCACGACGCCGAAGCAGGTTCGATGGTAATCATCGACCCGAATACTGGTGAGGTTCTGGCGTTGGTGAATCAGCCATCTTTCAACCCAAATAATCGCGGCGATTTGATCGGGGAGAATTATCGCAATCGAGCAGTGACGGATACTTTCGAGCCCGGGTCCACAATGAAGCCGATGACGATTGCTGCGGCGCTCGAATCCGGACAGTACGAGCCCGAAACACCTATAAATACAGCGCCAGGGTATTTTCGAGTCGGGAGGCATTTGGTCACCGATGCGAAGAACTTTGGTCAGTTGGACGTTGGCGGCGTTATCACGAAATCAAGCAACGTTGGGGCGAGTAAAATTGCACTGTCGCTTGAACCAGAATTGCTTTGGAAGATCCTCAATGGGGTTGGATTCGGAACGTCTAGCGGCATTGGGCTCCCGGGCGAAGCCACGGGTCACCTTGGCGACGCCAGAAATTGGGGAGATATCGAGCGCGCGACCGTTGCATTCGGCTACGGAATCTCAGTAAACGCAATGCAGTTGGCGCGTGCGTATAGCGTGCTTGCCACCGACGGGATTCTAAGACCGCTATCGATCATTAAGTTGGACACGGTGAGCGGTGGTGAACGGATTATCAGCGTTGATACGTCTAGAAAGATTAAGCGCATGATGGAAACAGTCACCACCGAGGGAACGGCTAAGGCAGCAGCCATCGCTGGATATCATGTCGCTGGAAAGACGGGTACCGTCCATAAATCCGTTGCTCACGGCTACGCGGAACACCGATATTTGTCGATATTCGCCGGGATGTTGCCGGCTACCCGTCCGGAATTAGTTGCCGTCGTCGTAATAGATGAGCCGAAAAATGGGGAATATTTCGGCGGACGTGTCGCAGCGCCCATATTCGCGAAAGTAATGGGTGAAGCGGCGCGAATTCTCGAGTTGACCCCAGACATTCAAGATGATGCTGACAACGATCGTTACCGCCTGGCCGGCACAACTGATCGATCAATGAACCCAGGGGCGGCGCAATGATGCCGGCCACTTCCTCACCTTGTTTCATGTTGTCGGACTTACTTCGGGGGATTGTTGATACGACTGGTTTCGTCGACCGAGAGATTTTCGGACTAAGCCTAGATAGCCGGTCCGTGGTCGAAGGAGATTGCTTTGTCGCCCTCAATGGCGCCAAGTCGAACGGCGCGAGATTCGCGCACGCGGCGATAGCGGCAGGCGCGGCGGCCGTATTGGTCGATGGAAATCAAAGTTTAATTGCAACACCTGTTCCAGTTGTAACTGTGCCGCAATTACGTCGCTTGGTCGGGACAATCGCGAGTCGCTTTTTCGGCGATCCCTCGCAGCATCTCGACGTCATTGCCGTTACTGGCACTAACGGAAAAACGACCATCGCTCAATTATGCGCACAGGCGCTTAAACGGATCCGTGGCGATGCGGCCTACGTGGGAACCTTGGGTTATGGGCTTATCGATGAGCTGCAGAGTACAAAAAATACAACGCCGGATCCCATTACGCTGCAGCGATTTTTCAGAAAACTACGCGATAATCGTTGCAGCTCGGTTGCGATTGAAGTGTCGTCACACGCGATCGTTCAATCACGAGTCGTTGGCACGGCGATAAAAGTCGCGGTATTTTCGAATCTAGGTCACGATCATCTCGATTACCATCGCGACCTTGCCGCGTACGCCCAGGCGAAGAAATCGCTGTTTGAATATCCGGGTATCCAACACGCGGTCCTTAATATCGACGATCCCATCGGCCGCGAATTACTCAGCCGTCGGCATTCAAAAATAAGCTATTGGACGTACGGACTAACCAATCACGCAGCCGACGCTGCCATTGATCGACATTTTCAAGTCGCAAAGCGTGTCGCTGATGGGCGTAACGAGCGACTGACGATTGCGACTCCACAAGGTGACGTGGAAATTGTCACTTCACTACTCGGTGACTTTAACGCACTCAATTTAACCGCGGCACTTGCCGCGCTCATGGCGCTCGGCATAAATGCGCAGGATGCTGCCTCAGGATTGACAGAATTACCTGGTGTAATTGGTCGGATGCAACGTCTCGACACAAGTGGCGCTCAGAGTCCAATGATCGTGATTGACTACGCGCACACCCCGGAAGGGCTGGCCCGCGTACTTGACGTTTTGCGTGAAAAAACCGCTGGCGAACTCATTTGCGTGTTCGGTTGTGGCGGCGACCGCGATCCGACAAAACGCGCACTGATGGGACGCGCAGCGGAAGAAGGTGCGGACCGAGTGATCATCACGAGTGACAATCCCCGCAGCGAGCGCAATGAAGACATTGCTGCCGCCATCCTCGCAGGCATGCAGCACACCGATGCGATCGAAGTGATTCATGATCGTGGCTCTGCTATCGAACGCGCCATTGAGCTTGCGGAAGCCGCAGACACCGTTTTGATCGCGGGCAAAGGTCACGAATTATCTCAAGAAATTCACGGCACGCTTCACTCTTTCTCCGACGCATGCGTTGCGCGGCAAGCATTGCGGGAGAGATTCGCGTGATTCGCATGTTACTGAGTGATGCAGCGCGCGAACTCGCGGTCACGCTGGCTGGCCAGGATCGATGGTTCGAAGGCGTGTCGACGGATTCGCGCACAATTCAAAACGACGAGCTCTACTGCGCGCTACGCGGAGCAACGTTTAACGGACACGATTTTTGTCAGGATGTGCAACAAAACGGTGCCGCCGGCGCGCTAGTGGATTGCGCGGTCGACGCAAATCTTGCGACGGTGACGGTTGCTAATACGAAACTAGCGCTAGGCCAACTTGCTAGTGCTTGGCGGCGTAACTTCAGCATTCCGCTTGTTGGAGTTACTGGCAGTAACGGTAAGACGACGGTTAAGGAAATGATCACGTCGATATTGCAAGTTAACCACACGGTACTTGCAACACAGGGTAATTTAAATAACGAAATCGGTGTGCCGCAGACTCTCTTTCGCCTGAGCAACAAGCATGACTTCGCAGTCCTCGAAATGGGTGCGAGTCACGTCGGCGATATTGAATACTTGAGCGGCCTTGTGCGCCCACAGGTTGCCGTTGTGACTTTATGCGCGCCAGCGCATCTTGAGGGTTTTGGATCGATTGAACAGGTCGCTCAAGCAAAAGGAGAGATTTATAGCGGCCTCAGCGCCACTGGCGCAGCGGTTATTAACGCCGACGATAACTTTGCGCAATACTGGCAAGGTATCGCAGGTGAGCGCACGCTACTGCGGTTCGGTGTTAATCAGCCTGCCGACGTCATAGCCCGCAATATTGCGATTCGCGGTATTGCCAAAGGCGTTCAATTCTCGCTCACATTGCCGAGCGGGCAATGTGACATCAGGCTTCCGTTCGATGGTATGCACAACGTCTCGAACGCCTTGGCAGCAGCGGCCGTCGCCTTCGCGCTAAATATTCCCATTGATGCAATCAAGGCAGGCTTAGAAACAGCAAGCAAAGTCGCCGGGCGATTATGCATCGTTAATGGGCAGCATGGAGAGCGCATCATTGATGACACCTACAACGCGAATCCTGCCTCCCTTGCAGCCGCGGTTGATCTCTTGGCCGCTGAACGCGGGCAACGGTGGCTAGTGCTCGGTGATATGGGCGAACTCGGCCGTGACACCGAGCAATTGCATCGCGACGCCGGAACGCTGGTTCGGGCCGCCGGTATCGATCGCTTGTTCACGTTCGGTGATCTCGCTGCCGAGGCGGGGGTCAGCTTCGGACACGCAGCACAACATTATGACGAAATTGACGCGCTAATTAAGGATTTGATTGCCGTGTCCAAGCATGACGCGACGATTCTTGTCAAAGGTTCGCGGGCCATGCGAATGGAGCGGGTGGTGCATGCATTGGCCGGAGTTGATTCGCCATGTTGATGTATCTCGCCGAATATTTATCGACCTTCCATTCCGGATTCAATGTTTTCCAGTACATCACCTTACGTACGATTCTCGGGGTACTAACGGCACTGTTTATTGCGCTTTTGATCGGGCCGGTCATGATCCGGCGTTTGAGCTTTTTACAAATCGGCCAGACCGTTCGTAGTGACGGACCGCAGAGTCATTTATCAAAGGCGGGCACGCCAACGATGGGTGGGCTGTTGATCTTAATTTCGATCGCGGCGAGTACCTTATTGTGGGCTAACTTGAGCAACCGATTCATATGGGTTGTGCTGATTACGACGGCGGCGTTTGGCGTTATTGGATGGGTAGATGATTATCTAAAATTGACCCAGCGTAATTCCAAAGGTCTCAGTGCGCGCAAGAAATACGGTTGGCAATCGCTCGCCGCGTTAGTGGCCGCATTGTTTCTATTCTTAACGGCGAAAACGCCGGTCGAGACTGAACTCATCGTTCCGTTTTTTAAGAACGTCGCACTAAGTCTCGGATGGTTTTACGTAATACTCACCTACTTTGTGGTTGTCGGAACGAGTAACGCGGTTAATCTGACCGACGGTTTAGATGGTCTCGCGATTCTGCCGGCGGTTTTAGTTGCTGGCGCGCTGATCGTGTTTGCTTATGTTGGCGGGCACGTTAAATTTTCTGGCTACCTCGGCGTTCCTTACATCGCGGGGGTTGGCGAAGTCTGCGTGTTTTGTGGATCGATCGTCGGGGCTGGCCTAGGCTTTCTGTGGTTCAACACCTACCCAGCGCAAGTTTTTATGGGTGACATCGGCGCATTGGCGCTCGGCGCGGCCCTTGCTATCGTCGCGGTAATTGTCCGTCAGGAACTCGTGCTGTTCATAATGGGTGGCGTCTTCGTAATTGAGACGGTATCTGTGATCCTTCAGGTTGTGTCTTTCAAGCTGACCGGCAAACGGATTTTTCGCATGGCCCCGTTGCATCATCATTACGAACTGAAAGGGTGGCCCGAGCCAAGGGTCATCGTGCGATTTTGGATCATCACGGTCATCCTGGTCTTAGTCGCGTTAGCGACTTTGAAGATTCGATAACATGGGCTTTGCTAACACCGCCACAGTTGGTGATTTTATGAGCGAGCAACCGATCGACACTGAATGCGTTGTATTCGGCCTAGGCAAGACGGGATTATCCTGTGCCAATTTTCTAAGCGAACAAGGTATCGCATGTACTGTTGTTGACACACGTTACGATCCCCCAGGCCGCGATGCGCTGCGTCGGTCGCACCCTAACATCAGGCTGATCGCGGGTTCGCTTTCAGCGGATCTATTAGGAACCTGCAAACAGATTATTCTGAGTCCGGGCGTATCGCGGGCGCATCCTTTCGTTAGCTATGCGTTGGAATGTGGCGTCGAAGTGATCGGCGATATTGAATTATTCGCACGCAACGTCAATGCGCCGGTAATCGCGGTTACTGGCTCGAACGGGAAGAGCACGGTCGTCACGCTGGTCTCGGATATATTAGCGGCGGCCGGGTTCATGGTTCGCTGCGGCGGAAATATCGGAACTCCGGCGCTCGAATTGCTGCAAGAGGCGAGCCCAGTCGACTGCTACGTTCTCGAATTATCGAGCTTCCAACTTGAATCGACCTATTCGTTAGCACCGGAGGTGGCTTGCATTCTAAATGTGTCGCCCGATCACATGGATCGCTATGCCGACTTCGCCGGCTATGTCGCGGCAAAAACTCGCATTCTGACGAGCGCGAAATTCGCGGTACTTAACGCGGACAATCCAGAGTTGGCGAAACTCAAACCCGATTGCACAACGCGATACTTCGGTATCTCCGCGTCTGGATCGGAGTCCTACTGCAGCGCTGAGATCAACGGCGTCTCATGGTTGATTACGGATCACCAGCCACTAATACCTGTGAAGGAACTCGGCGTTCAAGGCGAACACAATTACTTAAATGCACTCGCTGCCGTCGCCATAACGGATCGACTATGCGTCGCACGCGATGTGCAAAAGCGGGTTTTGTCTGCGTTTCAAGGGCTAGTACATCGTTGTCAAACGATCGCAATTCGACAAGGTGTCGATTGGATCGATGATTCGAAGGGCACGAACGTCGGTGCGAGTTGCGCGGCGATTGCTGGCGTGTTCGCAGCACGAAATGGAATTCTCATAGCCGGAGGGCAGGGCAAGGATGCAGAATTTTCGGGGCTTGGCTCGGTTATCAAACAACACGTTCGTGCTGTGGTGCTGATCGGTGAGGACGCGAAATTAATTGCTGAGGTTTTGGACGAGAGTGTCGATGTTTATTTCGCGCTTGATATGGATGCTGCGGTATCGATTGCTGCGACCTTAGCCGTATCAGGCGACGCAGTTCTACTATCTCCTGCCTGTGCAAGCTTCGACATGTTTGCAAATTTTGAAGCGCGTGGCGACGCGTTCGCAACGGCAGTCAATCGCTTGGATCTAACATGAGTCAGGCTATAGCCCACGACGAAACAGAACCGCGTACTGGCCACGAGGATGGCGAATACGATCCGTGGTTCCTAGGTGTGATCGGCCTAATACTGGGACTCGGATTAGTGATGGTCGCGTCCGCGTCGATTCCGCTCGCGAGCAAGAACGGTTTCATTGAACTCTATTATTTTTGGCGTCAGGTAGGCGCGCTTTCGCTAGGAATAGGGATTGGTACGATCGTCGCGTATACGCCGTTAGCGGTTTTAGATCGGCTAAGTGCCGTGTTTCTTCTGGCCGGTATCGCGTTGTTAACGCTTATCCTGATACCTGGGATCGGTCACGAGGTAAATGGTAGTTTGCGATGGCTTAAAGTCGGCCCGTTGACGGTCCAGGCGTCGGAACCAATGAAAATCGTGGTTATCGTTTATGTGTCCTCATATCTCGTGCGGCATAAATTGCATGTTCAAACGGATTTTATTGGTTTCATTAAACCGATTGGTGTAATGACAGTGGTCGCTGGATTGCTGTTGCTAGAACCGGACTTCGGAGCGACCGTCGTGATCTTCGCAACAACATTAGGGATGTTGTTTCTTGGCCGCGTCCCGTTCGTGCGCTTTTTTTCATGGGGTCTCGTCGCGCTTGCTACGCTCGCATCACTCGCGATGCTAGCGCCATATCGAATGCGGCGCTTGATGACTTTTATGGACCCTTGGTCGGACCCCTACGACACAGGCTTTCAGCTGACTCAAGCCTTGATCGCATTCGGGCGCGGCGAGTGGCTTGGTGTCGGTCTCGGTAACAGCATCCAAAAATTGTTTTATCTACCCGAAGTGCACACGGACTTCTTATTTGCAGTCGTTGCTGAAGAACTCGGCATGATCGGGACACTCTTCGTGATCACACTGTTTCTGTTTCTTGTTTGGCGGATCATGTTTATCGGGAGCCTCGCGCATCGCCGCGGTCTCGAATTCGCCGCTTATCTGTCGTACGGCATCGCGTTAATTATTGGCATGGAAGCGTTTATCAACATCGGAGTAAACATGGGATTACTGCCGACCAAGGGCTTGACGCTTCCTCTAATGAGTTACGGGAGTAACAGCATAGTCACCGTGTGCGTGATGTTGGCACTGGTGTGGCGGGTCGTAAAAGAAACGCGCGCGGTAACCAGAGAGCTGAAATCATGAAACAGCTAACTCGAACAATAATGATTGTTGCCGGCGGAACGGGCGGGCATATATTCCCTGGACTTGCAGTCGCAGAATGTCTCAAAGAGCATGGTATTCGAACAGTCTGGCTTGGTTCAAAGCGCGGATTAGAAACGCGAATCGTACCGCAAGCTGGGCTTCGACTGGTCCAAATCGCGATCTCCGGATTGCGGGGTAGCGGTCCATGGCGTTGGCTTTTGGCTCCCTTAACCTTAACGATCGCGGTTGCTCAGGCAATCTCGGCGGTCGTACGCGTACGTCCAAATGTCGTGCTAGGTATGGGTGGCTTCGCGAGTGGACCAGGTGGTGTCGCGGCTTGGATCTGCCGTCGGCCACTCATTATTCACGAACAAAACTCGATACCCGGCCTGACAAATTTACTATTGAGTCGACTTGCCACCAAGGTACTACAGGGCTTTCCCGGCGCGTTTCCGGAGCGCAGACAGCCAATTACTGTCGGTAACCCGATCCGAAAGTCAATTGCAGCGACGACGACCCCGCGTGAACGTGAACTCGAATCTGGTGCGTTTAAAATTTTAGTCGTCGGCGGCAGTCGTGGCGCGCGCGCTTTGAACGAGGGACTGCCAAGCGCGCTCGCAAAAATAAAAATGGAACACGTCGAAGTCTTACACCAATGTGGTCGCGGAAATCGCGCACAGACCGAACAAGGCTACGCGGACTTCGATGGCGTCGTCACAGTCACAGAGTTCATAGACGACGTTGGTGCAGCATACCGTTGGGCCACGCTCGTTATCTGTCGCGCCGGCGCGCTGACGATCGCGGAGTTAGCAGCTGCTGGCGTCGCAGCGATCCTTGTGCCTTTTCCACACGCGGTTGACGACCACCAAACAGCAAACGCTAAGTTTTTGCTGAATTCGAATGCAGCCTTGATGGTGACCGAAGGTGCAAACTTTGAGCAACGCTTGGCGGATTCCATCGCCGAGCTTTATAAGGATCGCCCTCAGATCACTTTACTTGCTGAACGCGCGGGCAAACTTGCAACGCTCGACGCCGCAAATGTCGTTGCAGCTCATTGCCGGGAGTTGTTGGATGCATGAGTCAGTCGACCTTCCTATGCATCATGTTCGACGGATCCACTTCGTCGGGATCGGTGGAGCGGGCATGAGTGGCATCGCAGAGGTGCTAAATAACTTGGGCTACGACGTATCGGGTTCAGATCGCAATGCGAATCGAATGACCAGGCATCTGCAGTCAATTGGGGTTTCGGTGTTTGATCATCACGACGCAGAAAATATTATCGGCGCAAACGTCGTCGTGTACTCAAGCGCGATCCCGGATTCCAACGTCGAACTCCGCGCCGCGCGAAAGCAGCGGGTTCCGACGATTCCGCGAGCCGAGATGCTTGCAGAATTGATGCGATTTCGCCGCGGGATAGCGGTTGCAGGGACGCACGGAAAGACCACGACAACGAGTTTGATTGCTGCCATATTGGCCGAAGCCGGACTAGATCCGACGTATGTAATTGGCGGCTTAGTTAACGCGATAGATTCCCACGCCCGGCTCGGGACAGGCGACTACTTAGTTGCGGAAGCGGACGAAAGTGATGCCTCATTTTTGCTACTCAATCCGTTAATCGCGGTGCTGACGAATATCGATGCTGATCACATGGGCACTTATGACGGCGACTTCTCGAAGTTACGCATGAGTTTTGTCGAGTTTTTTAAACGCCTGCCTTTTTATGGCATCGCCGTCGTTTGCATTGACGATCCCGAAGTCAAAACCATTTTGCCTGAGTTACGCACCAAGGTAGTGACTTACGGGACTTCCGATCAGGCTGATGTGCGAGGATTTGATTTCCACCAAAATGGGGCGCGTTCGCAATTCAAAGTTGCATTTCCGAATTCCAGCGACATTTTGTCGGTAAGCTTGAATATGCCTGGCGAGCACAACATGCTGAATTCGCTTGCCGCCATTGCAATCGCGAGCGAATTGCGCGTCAAAAATGAGGCAATTACAACGGCCTTGCAGTCATTCCAGGGCATCGGCCGGCGTTGCCAATGGATGGGTGACACGCAAATTGGAACTGAGCGCATATCGGTGATTGATGATTATGGGCATCATCCGAGTGAGATCCGCGTGACGATCAAAGCCGTGCGCGATGGCTGGCCTGGCCACCGGTTGCTGGTCGCATTCCAGCCACATCGATTCACTCGAACTCGAGATTTATTCGAAGATTTCGCAGACGTGCTAAGCAGTACAGACAAGCTCGTCATTATGGAAGTTTACGCCGCAGGCGAGGCTGCCATTAGTGGTGCGGATGGCCGGGCTCTGTGCCGCGCAGTGCGGGCAAGGGGCAAAGTCGATCCGATCTTCGTGCAAGGTCCGGAGCAGCTTATCGAAGCTTTGGACGGCATTGTCGAAACCGGCGATATCTTGTTATTGCTTGGGGCAGGAAGCATCGGCCGGACAACTGAATATCTGAAATTTGAGCGCTCACCCGCGCGCGCTGAGGTTGGTCGCAACCATGCAGTTTAGCGTGCGCGGAAAATTGACTACCGACGAGCCAATGTCTCGACATTGTTCGTGGCGTACAGGAGGCACGGCGGAGCGTTATTTTGAACCTGCTGATCGTGATGATCTCATCGCTTACTTAAAACAAACACCTGACGATGAGGCGCTTACCTGGATCGGACTCGGCAGCAACCTATTAGTTCGAGATGGAGGATTAACCGGTACGGTCATCTCGACCTCAAAGACCTTAAACGGGTATGAATGGATCAACGCGAATCAGCTATACGTGGAATGCGGCACACCGTGCGCCAAAGTCGCCAAAGAGGCTGCAAAGATGTCTGTCGGCGGAGGCGGTTTTCTTGCCGGAATTCCGGGTACGGTCGGTGGTGCGCTGGCAATGAATGCGGGGGCTTTTGGCCGTGAAATCTGGATGCTGGTTGAAAGCGTCGAGCTACTGCGGCGCGACGGTGTCAGCCGTCAATGCGCGGGATCCGAATTCTCTATTTCTTATCGACACGTCGAGGTGCCCGCTGGGCATTGGTTCATCAGTACGGTATTACATTTCACCGACGACCCGAGCGAGGACGCAGATAATGAAATATCGACGCTATTAGCTAAGCGTAGTGCTTCTCAACCAACCGGACAGGCGAGTTGTGGTTCGGTATTCAAGAATCCCGCAGGCGATTTCGCTGGGCGGCTGATTGAGAGTGCCGGACTAAAGGGTCTTCGAGTCGGCGGGTGTTGCGTATCGAACAAGCACGCGAATTTCATCATTAACGACCAAGATGCAAGCGCTTCAGATCTTGAATCGTTAATCGTAAACGTACAACGCACTGTCGCTAAAATATTCGGAGTAACATTGGAACCCGAAGTCAGAATCGTCGGTCGTCCACCTAGCCATGAGCATAGGGCGGGCTAATCAATGGAATTGGGGCGGCCACTTAGGAATGAAGAAATCGTTGCAACAGCAGGTAGAGTTGCTGTGTTGATGGGCGGCCCGTCGGCTGAGCGCGAAATTTCTTTGAAGAGCGGGCGGGCCGTTGCCGAGGCGCTGTTGCGAGTTGGTGTAGATGCTCGCGAGATTGTGTGGGACGGTGACTTGGTAGGCCAATTGATCGATTGCGCGCCTGATCGCGCTTTCATTGCGCTGCACGGGCGTGGCGGTGAAGATGGCAGCGTGCAAGGACTGCTCGAAGTAATGCAGATCCCCTATACAGGTAGCGATGTACTGGGCAGTGCATTGTGCATGGACAAAGTTCGTTCAAAGCAAGTTTGGCGTAATGCCGGTCTCCCGACACCAGATTTTGTGGTTTATTGTCGTGGCGAGGAGATTCAGCAGCGCGCCGAGGCCGTAAGCTATCCGGCGATTGTAAAGCCTGCGCGCGAAGGTTCCAGTTTAGGGGTTTCAAGGGTCGACTCGAGTTCTGAATTAGTGCCAGCGCTCGAAAAGGCATTACGTTACGACGACGTCGTGTTAATCGAAAACTGGGTAACAGGATCCGAGTACACACTCGGGATCGTCGCGGGTGTCGCGTTGCCGATCATTAAACTTGAAACCCCTAACAAGTTTTACGATTTCGATGCCAAGTACGTCGCCAACACGACTCGTTATTTGTGTCCCTGCGGACTGTCTGAGGATGCGTTGGCACAATATTCAGCCATGGGTTTAAGCGCATTCGCGGCGCTTGGGGCGAAGGGTTGGGGACGGGTCGACTTCATGCTCGACGCTCAATCGCAACCCTGGCTTATCGAATTAAACACGGTTCCTGGCATGACTGATCACTCGTTAGTACCGATGGCGGCGCAAGCGTGCGGGATCGACTTTGACGAACTCGTCGTGAAGATTCTTGGCTCAAGTTTCGGTGAGGTCGAATGATTTTTAACGCGCACACTAAGGCCCAGGCGAAACGTACCGTGCTGTCCGACGAACCGCGACGCCGACCACCATTGTTTTATGCCGTCAGCTTCTTAGCCTTCCTTATGTTTGCGTACGGCGGCTACCTTACCCAAAAGATATTTGATCCAGAGGCGTTTCCGATCCGAAAAATTGCGGTCGACGGCGAATTTCAACAAATCACCCCGGAGGAAGTTCAGACATTCGTTTCGAACGCGATCCATGGCAGCTTTTTTGACGTTGACGTCGCGCACATCCGCACCCAAATCTTGGATCATCCGTGGATATTCGATGCTTCAGTACGCAGAGTTTGGCCAGACACGATTCGAGTTAGCATTCATGAACAGATTGCCATTGCACGCTGGGGTGAATACGGATTGTTAAACCGGCAAGCAGATATCTTTGTCCCTGATGCCGACTCACTGCCGCCCGATTTAGTTGTTCTCGACGGCCCGATAGGCTCAGAAGCAGAATTGTTAGCACGGTATAATTCCGCGCAAGAGCGCCTCGCACACGTTGGCCTAACCATCTCGCACATGAGTTTGTCGGATAGGCGCGCATGGGTCCTGAAGATATCGCACGGCGCGACCCTAGTGGTTGGACGTAACTCGTTGGATAGTCGTCTCGATCGATTCGGGCGGGCGTTCGAACGCGTGCTCAAGGATAATTGGATGAAGGTTGAGTCGATCGATCTCCGCTACACGAACGGCTTTGCGATTCGTGAGAAAAAATCGGATCCCAGCAATGGTTAAAGCCAGCCATCCACCCCACAGCTTTGCGAACCGGAGTTTCGTAAACCGATGAGAAAGCCAGACAAAAACCTAATTGTTGGATTAGACATCGGTACGTCGAAAGTCGTGGCTATTGTGGGTGAAATTTCGACGAGCGGTGAAATAGAAGTGGTCGGTATCGGATCGCACGCATCGCGGGGTTTAAAGAAAGGTGTCGTGGTCAACATTGAATCTACGGTGCAATCCATTCAACGTGCGGTTGAAGAAGCTGAGCTGATGGCAGGCTGCGAGATTCATTCAGTCTATGCGGGGATCGCAGGGAGCCACATTCGCAGTCTGAATTCCCATGGAATAGTTGCGATTCGTGACGGCGAGGTTAACGCATCCGACGTTGAGCGAGTTATCGACGCGGCGCGTGCGGTTGCAATCCCTGCGGATCAAAGGATTCTGCATATTCTTCCGCAAGAATTCATCATCGATGGCCAGGAAGGGATCCGCGAGCCGATCGGCATGTCGGGCGTGCGTCTGGAATCTCGCGTTCACATGGTAACTGGGGCCGTGAGTGCGGCACAAAACATTGTAAAGTGCGTGCGTCGTTGCGGACTGGAAGTCGATGACGTTATTTTGCAGCAGCTCGCATCCTCTTATTCAGTATTAACTGATGACGAAAAAGACCTTGGGGTATGTTTATGTGACATCGGTGGTGGCACAACCGACATCGCAATTTTCGTCAATGGAGCGATTCATCACTCAGCTGTGATACCCATCGCCGGTGATCAGGTAACGAATGACATCGCGATAGCCTTGCGCACACCAACCCACCACGCGGAGGACATAAAGATCAAATACGCCTGCGCGCTCACGCAGCTTGCTAATAAACAAGAAACTATTGAAGTACCGAGTGTCGGAGATCGCCCGCCGCGACGGCTCGAACGCCAAACCTTGGCCGAGGTAGTTGAGCCGCGTTACGAAGAACTTTTTGGGTTGGTACAAAACGAATTGAAGCGTAGTGGTTTCGAAGAAATGGTTGTCGCTGGTGTTGTGCTAACCGGCGGCGCCTCGAAAATGGAAGGTGCAATCGATCTCGCAGAGGAAGTTTTCCATATGCCGGTGCGTCTTGGTTCTCCTCAATACGTTTCGGGGCTTGTGGATGTCGTGCGTAATCCGATTTATTCGACTGGCGTGGGCTTACTGTTGTTCGGCAATCAAGCAGTTGATTCTGCTGCACAAAGCGCGCGATTCGAAACTCAAGGAAGTCCATTGGAACGTATGAAGAATTGGTTCCATGGAAATTTTTAAATGCTCGGAAATAAAAGCACAGAAAGTTTCATTGGAATTTATGTGCAGGTAATAGAAGTAAAAAAGAGTGTCGAGATCTAAGTCGGTTGAATGCCGTCTTGATCCGACGAAATTGTAGCTGGAATATTTTAAATACTGCGCATTTCTTAATGCGCGGATAATGCCTAGCAGGCGAACGCGGAGGGGCTTATATGTTTGAACTTGTAGATGCCTACAGTCAGAACGCTGTAATTAAGGTAATTGGTGTCGGTGGGGGCGGCGGGAATGCTGTGCAACATATGCTTGGCGCCGCCATTGAGGGTGTAGATTTCGTATGTGCGAATACTGACGCTCAGGCGCTCAAGAATTCGTCGGCGAAAACCGCACTGCAACTCGGTAGTGACATAACAAAAGGCCTAGGCGCGGGCGCAAATCCCGAAATAGGTCGACAGGCGGCCTTAGAAGATCGCGATCGGATCAGTGACGTTCTAGAAGGTTCCGATATGGTTTTCATCACAGCCGGTATGGGCGGTGGTACCGGAACAGGTGCAGCGCCAGTGGTCGCCCAAATCGCAAAAGAAATGGGCATACTCACTGTTGCAGTTGTGACAAAACCCTTTTCGTTCGAAGGGCGAAAACGGACCGAGACGGCAAATGACGGGATCCGAGAATTGAGTCAATTTGTCGATTCGTTAATCACCATCCCGAACGAAAAGTTGCTAAGCGTGCTCGGGCGAGATATCAGTCTACTCGACGCCTTTAAAGCCGCTAACGACGTGCTGCTTGGCGCCGTACAGGGAATTGCCGAGTTGATTACCTGTCCTGGGCTAATCAATGTTGATTTTGCCGATGTGCGAACTGTCATGTCAGAAATGGGCATGGCAATGATGGGTTCTGGAAGCGGCCGCGGAGCCGATCGTGCTCGGGATGCAGCCGAAGCTGCGATATCGAGTCCGCTATTGGAGGACATCAATCTCGCGGGTGCTAAAGGGATCCTGGTCAACATTACGTCGGGCCTTGATTTAACCATGGGTGAATTCGAAGAAGTTGGCAACACCGTTAAATCGTTTGCCTCGGACAATGCGACGGTCGTCGTAGGGACCGTGATTGACCAGAATATGGAAGATAAAATCCGAGTTACGGTTGTTGCGACCGGGATCGGCAGTAGCTCCGATACGCGCATGAAGGAAGAAGTACCCAAGCTCAACGCGAAAGTTGCGGACCCGGATCTTGACTACAAGACGCTGGAGCGTCCCACCGTAATTCGTAAGCATCCGGAAAGTATCGAGTATGGGGAAGCGAAAATGAGCAACCCTGATTACCTCGACATTCCGGCATTTTTGCGGCGCCAAGCGGATTAGCTAGTTTGTGCCGATGATTGACAATTATTATTTTCTTGGCGCGACATAGCTGTTGAATGGCACAAGCTGGCCGCAAAACCTAGCAAATTGAGTTGCGAAGGTTTATCGGCGTGTCCGAAGGTGTGGTAACATCGCATGCAACATGCTCTGGATAAAGGGCAGTGGGGAATCATGATTAAACAACGAACGTTGAAAAACGTCATCCGCGCGACAGGTGTCGGTTTGCACACCGGGAAAAAGGTCTACCTAACCTTGCGGCCCGCGGCACCCGATACCGGAATTGTCTTTCGAAGAACGGACTTAAACCCGCCGCTGGAAATTCCTGCGCGGGCAGAATTTGTCGGGGACACGAGTTTATCAACTAGCCTCGCGCGTGATGGGAAGCGCATTGCAACGGTGGAGCATCTGCTCTCGGCGTTTGCCGGACTCGGGATAGACAATGCCTGCGTCGACGTCAGTGCCTCCGAAGTCCCGATAATGGACGGGAGTGCGGGTCCGTTCGTATTTCTAATCCAATCCGCCGGATTCGAAGAACAATGCGCGGCGAAGAAATTCATTCGAATAAAACGAGTGCTTGAAGTCGAAGATGGAGACAAGCGTGCTCGATTCGAACCGTTTGACGGATTTAAGGTTTCGTTTGCGATCGAATTCGACCACCCGTTTTTTCAACAAAGTAGCAAGCATTCAGAAATTGATTTTTCCACAACCTCATTCGTCAAGGAAGTGAGTCGGGCCCGTACATTCGGATTTATGCGAGATGTGGAATTATTGCGCGAGAGAAACCTTGCTCTCGGCGGCAGCCTCGACAACGCCGTCGTTGTTGATGACTATCGAGTACTAAACGAGGACGGGCTGCGCTACGAAGACGAATTCGTGAAGCACAAAATTCTGGATGCTATAGGCGATTTATACTTGTTGGGCCATAGCCTCATTGGTTCATTTCACGGCCATAAATCAGGGCACGAGTTAAACAACCGATTACTGCGGGAATTACTAGCAAACAAAAAAGCGTGGGAACTTGTCACATTTAAAAATGAGGAAGTTGCGCCTATCTCATTTATGCAACCCATGCCTGCAAGTTAAAACAGTAACGCTTATCTGCACTGTCTCCAGCGTTTTATCAAAAACCTTTCTGCGTCGTTTTTTGATCCTAATGCTTATGTCTCTTGAGACGTCTCAAGATCAGCTGCAGCGCGGGATCAGAGACCTGACCTGCGCAGGATTCTAAACTAGCCATGTCGGAGGCGCTCAGAGCCGGCATCCTTCGTGGCTTTTGCTCCGTCTCTGAACCCTTACGCGAGGCAATCTTTACGCGAATCGAGTCAACATCAGGACAATCCTGATCGGATTTATACACGCTGTGAAGCTCCGGGATCTTATATCGAAGTTTCGTGGCCCAGGCTGCCGATTCAACAATGAGCGTAAGTTTCCGGTCGCGCCACAATGCAACCTGAATATGGTCGCGCAACGGAGCATCGATTAGCCGCATGAATCGTTGTTCAATTTCGGCGTACTGTGCGGCTTCCTGTACTAATTGCCGTAGGGTTGAGTTTCGGGCGACAATAGCGCCTAGTTTTGTGGGGGACGACATCGTAGGCAACCTTCGATTCATCAAGTGCCCAGTCTAACCTGGTGGCCTGCCAACCGAAATCAAAAATCAATGGAACTCGTACTAATTTCTAATTCAAAGGGCGCGTTCGCAAGAGTCCGCTTCGGAATTTGGCGGTCAATGACCGCAATGTTGATCGTATCCGCTCTGGTTTTCGGCACCGGTTACAGCGGATTTAAGCGTGGCGAGGATTCAATGGCGAATGCCATCCGCACTGACCCAGCGTTCGCTAGAACAATTTGGCAAGAAGAATTGGTCGCGCAGCGCCAATTGCTACGCGATATGCGCATCGGTTCGCAATCCGAGTTAACCACGCTAGCCGCTCGAACAGGTATCTTACAAGCCCATGTAACACGGCTAGATGCACTTGCCGAACGTCTTGTGTCGGTCGCGGACTTAGACCCCAAAGAATTCGGGTTTACTGATGTGCCGGGTTTAGGTGGGCCCGATCCCGAACGTTCGGTCACGCCAAAATGGGCATCTTTGCTCGCGAATTTAGACTCTTTAAGTACGGATATCAAGGTTAGAGAAGACAGATTGGACGCATTAGAAGCGCAGATTTTCGATCGCCGCTTGCACGACGATATGCATCCCGCAGGACGGCCGATCGAACACGGTTGGATTTCCTCGCAATTCGGTTACCGAACCCATCCAGTTAGCGGGTCACGCGAGTTCCACAGCGGAATAGATTTCGCTGGTAAGGCGGGTTTAGATGTATTGTCCGTCGGTTCAGGAATCGTGACTTGGTCCGGCGAACGTTGGGGATACGGCAACATGGTTGAGATAAATCACGGTAACGACTACGTAACCCGTTACGCGCACAACAAGAAGAATCTGGTGAAAATTGGCGACACGGTGGCAAAAGACGCGCCAATCGCACTACTTGGGTCAACCGGCAGCTCGACTGGCCCACACGTCCATTTCGAAGTGTTGCACAATGGGAAAGTCGTTAATCCGCGCGACTTCATAAAGCAAGCTGCTGCTAATTAAATTCACTGGGATCCCTGCCAGATGGCGGTACTACTTTGCTACAATGCCGACACTTCGAGCGTGGGCGCTCGCAACGCCGATTGATAACAAAAAGCGGGCACTCATGGCGATGCAGTCTCTGACCTGAGTAACGATCACACCTGTAAGCGACGAAAAGTCACTTGATTTAGCCTTACAGAATGAGGCGCACGCGTGACTCAT
Organism: Pseudomonadota bacterium; assembly: GCA_027618655.1. GTDB lineage: Bacteria > Pseudomonadota > Gammaproteobacteria > UBA11873. The sequence continues at coordinate 19,027 of JAQCEL010000001.1, forward strand.
TCCAATGAAAACCAGATTGACGAGATCCGTATGAGCCTAAATCCTCTCAAGTTTCCGCAAAAAATAATCCAGTCAGTTTTCGGGACTCGTAACGACCGATATCTGAAAAAACTGAGCAAACCGATCGCGGAAATTAACTCACTCGAGGAACAATTCGAGGCCCTCAGCGATGATCAGCTACGCGATAAAACCGGCGAATTTAAGACCTTATTGGCCGACGGGAAAACCCTTGACGACATCTTACCGGCGGCATTTGCACTTGTTCGAGAAGCCGCTAAAAGAGTCTTGGACATGCGCCATTTCGACGTGCAATTGCTGGGTTCAATGGTCTTGCACCAAGGGAAAATCGCCGAAATGCGGACCGGCGAAGGTAAGACTCTCGTCGCCACCTTGGCAACTTATTTGAATGCGTTGTCTGGTCGCGGCGTTCATGTCATCACGGTCAACGATTATTTAGCGAAACGCGATGCCGAATGGATGGGGCGGATCCATTCGTTCCTAGGCATGAGTGTTGGCGTCGTCCTATCCGGAATGGACGCAAACGACCGAAAAGCTGCCTATGGTGCTGATATTACCTACGGTACGAACAATGAATTCGGGTTCGATTATCTTCGCGACAATATGGCCTTTTCGATCGAGCAGCGCGTGCAACGTGAATTGGTCTATGCGGTTGTCGACGAAGTTGATTCAATTTTAATTGATGAAGCTCGAACCCCGCTCATAATTTCTGGCCCCACTGATGACCGGAGCGATATCTACGCCAAGATTGATCAAATTGTTCCTAAGCTGGCGCGTCAGCAAGGCTTGGTAGAGGACGGCGAAGAAGGCGATGGGGATTACTCGGTCGATGAAAAATCACGTCAAGTCTCGCTCACGGAACAAGGCCATGAACGGGTAGAAATACTGTTAACCGAGAACGGCCTACTTGCGGCCGGCGAAAGTTTATACAGCACCGTGAATATTTCTCTGATGGCGCACGTTAACGCGGCATTGCGTGCTCATGCCTTGTTCAAGCGCGACGTCGATTACGTTGTCCAGAACGGCGAAATTGTGATCGTCGACGAGTTCACGGGTCGGACAATGGCCGGCAGGCGCTGGTCCGAGGGACTACACCAGGCTGTGGAGGCGAAAGAAGGGGTCTCGATACAACAAGAAAACCAGACATTGGCATCGATAACGTATCAAAATTATTTTCGCTTATATGAAAAGCTGTCCGGAATGACGGGTACGGCGGACACAGAAGCCTACGAGTTTCAGCAGATTTATGGTCTCGAGGTTGTCGTCGTCCCAACGCACAGGGACATGATTCGCGCTGACCTCGGCGACGTAATTTTCCTGACGGCAAAAGAAAAATACGCCGCGATTATCGAAGACATTCGTGAGTGTATAGAAACCGGACAACCCGTATTAGTCGGAACCGCATCGATCGATAGTTCCGAGTATCTGTCTAAATTATTAGATAAAGAAAAAATAAACCATCAAGTGCTGAACGCAAAATTTCATGAACGCGAAGCACAAATTATCGCTGACGCGGGGCGCCCCGGTACGGTTACCGTGGCGACAAACATGGCCGGTCGAGGAACGGATATCGTACTCGGCGGCGGACTCGAATCAGAGTTGGCGAAGCTCGAGAATCCGAGCGAAGAAGAAGTCGCTGCTTTAAAAATGGATTGGCAAGAACGGCACGATAAAGTCCTAGCGTCGGGCGGGCTGCATATTATTGGAACCGAGCGGCACGAATCGCGCCGCATCGATAACCAATTGCGCGGTCGATCTGGTCGTCAAGGCGATCCTGGTTCCAGTCGTTTCTATTTGTCGCTTGAAGACAATCTGATGCGGATCTTCGCTTCAGAGAGGGTCGCAAGCCTTATGCAGAAACTAGGCATGGAAGAGGGTGAGGCGATTGAACATCCGTGGGTTACAAAGGCGATCGAGAACGCACAAAGAAAAGTTGAAGGTCGAAATTTTGATATCCGCAAGCAATTACTTGAATTTGATGATGTTGCGAATGATCAACGTAAACACGTTTACGAACAACGTCGGGAACTTATGGAGGCAGATGACGTTTCCGAGAATATTAAGGGTATTCGACATGACGTCGTTAGCGAATTCATTGATCGATTCATTCCTCCGAAAAGCTTCGACGAATCGTGGGACGTCGCCGGCCTTACGCGCGCCTTAGAATCCGAATTTGCACAACGTTGCGATCTTGCAGCTTGGTTGGAATCCGACGAGCAATTGGACGAAGCGGGCTTGCGCAGCCGGATACTCGAAAGTATCGAGAGTACGTACAATGATAAGGACGAGCGCGTTGGACCAGAAGTGATGCGTCAATTCGAAAAGGCGATCATGCTGCAGATCTTGGACAGTCATTGGAAAGACCATCTGGCAGCGATGGATTACCTTCGCCAAGGAATCCATCTACGCGGCTTTGCGCAAAAGAATCCCAAGCAGGAATATAAACGCGAGGCATTCGAAATGTTCTCGCGGATGCTTGGTGAGATCATGCACCAAGTGATTTCCGTGCTATCGAAGGTCGAGGTGAAGGAGCGAGAAGACGTCGCCGCTGTCGAAGAGCAACGCCGGCAAAAGGTTGCCGAAATGGAATTCCAGCACAAAACGCCCGAAAATTCGCTCGCTATGAATGTCAGCGCCAGTAACGCGGAACCACCGGACAACTCGCCATTCGTCCGCAAAGGACAAAAAATCGGGAGAAACGAACCCTGTCCATGCGGCTCGGGCAAGAAATATAAACAGTGTCACGGAAAGCTCGTTTAAGCGCTGAGATCATAAAACGCGGCTGGTGGGATCCTGAACCAAATTATCCGAATGGTGAGCCGCCATGGATATCTGCTTAGATCAGTCTGACGGTTCTTGTAACTTCATGCTGAAGCAAATATTCAAGTGGCAATCGGTCGAAAATGCTAATCAGAGCGAATCGGGAGCCCCGTTCGAGCACGGAATTAAGCCTGCACGCGAGCGTGGCGCTAGTGGCGGCAAATTCTAAAGTTCTCACATGATTCTTACGTTCCGTCATCACATCGCTCAGCGCCACAAATGCGCTTGGGAGTGCGCGAAATAGGATCCAGACTATGGCAGTCGTCTCAAATCCGATAGTTGACGTCGTCGCGGGTGTTATTCGCCGCGCTGATGGAAAAATGCTATTAGCACTGCGACACAAGGACGCACACCAAGGCGGACTTTGGGAATTTCCAGGCGGGAAACGAGAACCAAACGAAAATCGCTTTGCGGCGCTCAAACGAGAACTTCGCGAAGAGTTAGGGATAACTATCTGTAGCGCGACGCCGCTCCTGCGGCTTCAATATGCGTATCCAACGAAGACAGTCGATCTCGACGCGTGGGAAGTATTACAGTGGGATGGGACAGAGCGTGGCTGCGAAGGCCAGCAGATCGCCTGGGTCGCACCTTCGGAATTGACTAACTATCGCTTTCCCGCTGCGAACGAACCGATTATTCGGGCCGCCTTTTTGCCGAGGATATTACTCACGCTTGCGCTATCAGCGACGCTCGAACGATTTCCTGTCGAACAATTTAAATCCGCAATTGCAGCGGGGCTGGGAAACATCTTGCATTTTCCGGCAGGTTTCCCTGCTAGTTTGCGCGACTTTCGAATGCGCGAGCTTATTCGATTTTGCGGCCAAGTCGGCACCAAGCTCCTGATTATCGATGATGCGCTTAGCGAGCGAGGCTTTAATTCAAAAGCACACGCACTAAGTTCCAATGGGCTTGGCGACTACAGCCGCAATATTTTCGTTGGCGTCGTTTGTAACGCGCCCGAGGAACTCGCGCACGCCGAGCTCAATGGCGCCGATTTTGCTGTTTTGCGTGCGCAAATATTCGAGAATCTACGAGCCGGTCTTTCCCCCGTAGCGTGGACCGAGCTTGCAGCGCTAGTTCTGCGAAGCAGTATGCCAGTCTATATCGAAGGCGATTTCGGTGAACCCGATCTAGCGCGCGCTATTAATGCGGGATGCCAAGGTATCGCCTTGAACCGAAGCTTTCGCCCGACCGACTCGGCGATGATTACGCAAGCTGCAAAAATTGCTGAAGTTCGCGATTCAACTAATCAGACAGCGACATACCAAGACGCGAGATGATCTGATTTAGTTAGATCGCGCAACACTGCAGATTGAATTTAACGACTTCGCGCGCTTGAACAGGCCGACCTTTAGTGTCGGGTTGGCGAAAAAATCGCACCACGAATCGATGCTTACCACCGCTAATTTCTGGGAAAATGTCCAGAGTATTATCGATCGTTAGTCGAATCAGTTGGTACTGCAAGGCGGGATCGAGCTGTTGTTGATAAAGGCCGTCTTCGACCGATAACGAGCGACCTGACGAGCTCTCACGAAGCATTTTTAGCACTTTAGACACGGCTCGCTCAATGATCACTAAATCAGATAGCCAATTCTTAAGGTGCGCGGAGCGCACGGCCAACGGCTTACAGAGCCAGTGATGAAACGCAGGTAGATCGAAATTACACGTCCCGCCAGGAATGGCTATACGTTGTTTTACCTGGGTGATCAATTCGTCGGCGCGCATAGTCGCACCAGGGTGGCAAGCAGTTGATTTTAAGTTGCTAACCAGCGGGACAACGTCAGCAAGAATCCCCTCAAGTGTTGCTTGGTCGACGTCGGGATTGTTCCGTAACGTAGTGATTTTTGCGACGTGGCGTTCCAATTCTTTGATCAACTCACCCTTTATATCCGTGCGAGTGAGTAAATCGCATACTTCTAGTGTACTGACTATGCCGGCTCTCGCGTGCCATTCAGTTTCACCATCCAGCCCGTCGCGGATCGCCGAAAAAAGATGCTCGAGTCGCAAGCAGTTTCGTATTCGCTCGCTGAGCGGTTGCTCGAACACGGTGACGATATCAGCCTCCGGGAATAGTGTGCTTTGGGCTCCGATTTCGGTGCTCATTTGTTTTGCGCTCTAGCATTAGTTGTTCCGCGATCATCAGATATTTTGTGTGTAAGGCTTCAACCGGATCGCGGAGCGAATCAAGTCCTGCTGCATTTTCGACGATGTCGTCGGCTAAGCGCAACCGCTGTTCACGCGATGCTTGGGTTTGCATAATCGACTCCACTTGTGCTCGGGACAAACTATCTCGGGCCATAACGCGAGCTATCTGAACTTCGACAGGGCAATCGATAACTAATATCCGGTCAATATTCTCATAGACGCGTCTTTCGACGAGCAGCGGTACACACAAGATGCAATAAGGAGACCGAACTTCACTGAGCTGAGTTCTTATTCGCTCGCGGATCAGGGGATGCAGGATCGATTCTAGCGTTTTCCGCTTGCTTTCATCTTCGAAAATCAATTGGCGCATCTTCGCACGATCGATAGTGCCTTCGTCGTTCAATACCTCGGAACCAAAGGCCCGAACGACGGCTAGCAATCCTGTAGTCCCAGGTGCGACGACTTCACGGGACACAATATCGGCATCCACTATTGGAACATCGAAGCGCTCGAACTCCCGGCACACTGCCGACTTGCCGGAGCCTATTCCACCTGTTAGGCCGACTACGAAAGTTTGACTCATAGTGCACCGGTCCCAAATAAATAGCGTTGCGTAATTTCGTCGCCCCAGATCAGCGCGATCCACCCGGCTGTCGCGAGATAGGGGCCAAAGGGGATCGGTTTTGATCTGTCGTGGGCGGCGAATAGCATCATCGATACGCCGACGCACGCGCCGACAACCGAGGAGACAACAATGACAACGGGAAGAACGTGCCATCCCAACCAGGCACCCAGTACGGCTAGCAGCTTAAAGTCACCATACCCCATTCCATCCTTGCCGGTCGCCAACTTGAATCCCCAAAACACGGTCCATAGGGACAAGTAGCCGAAGATAGCCCCGAGTATGGATTCCTCAAGACTGACAAACACACCAAAGTAGTTCACGATTATCCCTGACCAGAGGAGTGGTAGCGTGATTGCGTCGGGTAACAATTGCGTATCGATGTCGATTGCGGCGAGCGAAATAAGACACCACGACAACGCTAACGCACTGATACCAGCAGCGCTGAATCCGAAGTGGATCGATACCACGATCGCGACTATTGCACTCGTCACTTCAATGACTGGGTAGCGGACCGAGATTGGCGCTTTGCATCCCTTACATTTCCCCCCCAATAAAACGTAACTGATGACCGGAATATTCTCCAAGGCGCTGATTTCATGATTGCATGATGGGCAACGTGAACGTGGTGTCATTAGATTGAACGGCTCTAGCTCGTGCGATATTGAATCGTTATTTAGTAAAGACGCACATTCCCCGCGCCACTCCCGTTCCATCATCAGTGGCAAGCGATGAATGACTACATTGAGGAAGCTTCCGACCAGTAGGCCTAAGGTGCCCGCAACAATGACGAACAATGTCGGGTTTAGTTGAAGCAGCTCGATCACAATTACGGCTCACCCATTTTGCAGAGAATGAAGTTAATTAGCCGCGTTTCGCGACGAGGTATACATCGATGAATTCGCACACGGGGATGCAGGAACGAGGTCCATCAATTGTGCGATCTTGGCTAGTCGAAACGACACCTTGCCGCTTCAACTAGCCGGGGTTTTGCCAACCTGAGGGCGGAGCACTTCCAGACAGAGAATTGCGTTCACTACGAGCTTTATTCGCGAATTGTGCTAAACGACTTGACCCATCTTGAAAATTGGCAAGTACATAGCAATTACGAGTCCACCAATAATGACCCCAAGCACCGCCATGATGATGGGTTCTAAAAGGCTCGTTAACGCATCGACGGCGTCGTCGACCTCTTGCTCATACCAGTCGGCGACCTTACTGAGCATCGCGTCAAGCGCGCCCGATTCTTCACCAATCGCCACCATTTGCACGACCATGTTGGGGAAAAGATCGATGTCCCGCATACTCACTTGGAGTTGCGTTCCAGTAGCAATCTCGTCCCGCATCTTCAGCGTGCCCTCATAAAACACGATATTGCCGCATGCACCCGCAACAGAGCTCATCGCTTCTACCAATGGCGTTCCGGCCGCGAACATGGTCGATAAAGTACGTGCGAACCGTGCAATGGCTGATTTCTCTAGAATATCGCCGATCACTGGAAGTTTTAACGAAATTCGATCCACGAAATGTGCGAATTTTTTAGATCTCTGTTTTAACTTCATTAATCCAACTACCGCACCAATGATCCCGCCGATTAATACCCACCAGAATTCTTGGAACCATTTCGACATGTTGATCACGACCTGCGTTAGCGCAGGGAGATCAGCTCCGAAGCCGGAAAACAATTCTTGGAACTGGGGGATCACGAAGATCATTAAAATGCAGGTAATGACAAAGGCCACGACGACAACGGCGATGGGGTAAAACAATGCGCCTTTGATCTTGGATTTCAGGGCCTCGGTTTTCTCCATGTATGTCGCTAGTTTATGGAGGATTTCTTCTAAGATACCGGCGTGTTCACCTGCGGTTACAAGATTTACATACAATTCGTCGAATTGCAGAGGGTGCTTGCCAAGCGCTTCATTCAATTGGGTGCCCGATTCGACGTCGCCTTTAATCGCTAAAATGAGCTCTTGCATAGCCTTGTTTTCATGACCACGGCCAACGATTTCGAACGACTGAACGAGCGGGACACCGGATGACATCATTGTCGCTAACTGGCGTGAGAACACCGTAATGTCCTTGGTCGTGATTTTGCCTCCGGCCGCGAACAGTGATTTTGGCTTTTTCTTTACCTTTAGTGGGTTGACGCCTTGGCGGCGCAGCGTCGCTTTAATCAAAGCGTCGCTGCGGCCCGACATCTCGCCTTTCACACGCTTGCCGTGGCGATCGACGCCCTCCCAGACGAACATGTCTGATTTTACTGCTGCTTCCGCCATGATTTACTCCACTGTTACGCGGTTGATTTCCGCGAGGCTCGTAATAGCGGCTCTTGCCTTGGCGAGACCCGATTTCCGAATATCCCAAATCCCTTCCGCGGCCGCTTGGTCGGCGAGATGCACGGCGTTCGCCCCTTCAATAATCAGGCGCTTCATCGCATCGGAAATCGGCATCACTTGGTAAATACCACAACGGCCTTTGTAGCCACTCGGGCAATCGGCCCCGCCGTTTCCCGGCGCAAACAGTTTCACGCCAGCGTCGATTTCTTCTTGAGTGAAACCTTCGTCGAGTAGTGCTTCGGGAGGAATATCAAGTGGAACTCGGTAATCTGGATGTAAGCGGCGCGCCAGACGTTGTCCGGTAATTAGATTAATAGTCGTTGCGACGGCAAACGGTTGTATGCCCATATCCTGCAGACGCGTTAGGGTCTGCGGTCCATCGTTCGTATGCAGCGTAGACATAACCATGTGGCCGGTCTGGGCGGCCTTAACACCGATGGATGCTGTTTCTAAGTCGCGGATCTCACCGACTAAAATGATATCCGGGTCTTGACGCAGGAATGCTTTTAGCGCCTTCGGGAAAGTCATTCCAGTGCGTTCGTCAACTTGCACCTGATTGACACCTGCAAGATTGATTTCAACGGGATCTTCGGCCGTCGAAATATTGATGTCCTCTTGATTTAGGATATTTATCCCAGTGTACAGCGAAACCGTTTTGCCACTACCGGTTGGACCCGTCACGAGAAACATGCCGTAGGGTTTATGTAAATTCTTCAGGAACAAGTCCTTCTGAAAATCTTCATAGCCGAGTTGGTCAATCTGTAATTTTGCGGCATCCGAATCGAGGATACGCATTACCGTTTTTTCGCCGAATAAGGTTGGGCAGGTACTCACACGAAAATCGATCGATTTCGTTTTAGATAACTTAAGTTTGATACGCCCATCTTGTGGGACACGTCGCTCTGAAACGTCAAGTCGCGACATCACCTTAATGCGCGCAGCAATTTTGCTTGCTAAGGCCAACGGGGGTTTGGCGATTTCCTCGAGCACACCATCGATACGAAATCTAACCCGGTAAAATTTTTCGTAAGGTTCAAAATGTAAGTCCGATGCGCCTTTCTTGATTGCATCTAGCAGCACTTTGTTTACAAAGCGTACCACCGGAGCATCATCAATTTCTGATTCTTCTTCTTTTTCCGCCGGACCACCGCCGACTTCGAGATCGTCGAGGCTGTCGAAACCGTCGTCGTCCATGTCGCCGAGTCCACTGTCGGCTGCTTCGATTGCGCGCTCGATGGCTTTCGCAAGTTTATCTTCTTCAATGACGATGGCTTCGGTGTTTGCACCGATATGAAACTTAATTTCATCGAGCGCCTGTAAGTTCGTCGGATCAGACACGCCAATGTAGACGCGGTTACCGCGTCGAAATAATGGGACGGCGTGGTGTTTCCTGATTAATTCTTCACTAACCAGCTTCAGGACGTCAGGGTCGAGGTCCATAGCCTCAATATCGAGTAGCGGCACACCAAATTCCTGTGACGCAGCGTCAGCGATAATTTTCGCGGTGCTGATTTTATTGTCGACAAGGAATTTAACGAACGGGAGTTTGTTGTCTAGCGCTGCGCGGTACGCGTCTTGGGCGGACGTCTCATCAAGCAGACCGTCCGCTACGAGTTTTCTGGCGAGGCCGCTCAATGGTACCCGATTAGTGGATACTGCCATGCTCTAGGTGCCTTTAATTTTAGTGGGCATATGAGCCAAAATGGTAGATGAAAAGCCGGTAAATAGCTACTGCGTCGACAAATTTCCGCGCAGTTTGAGACTTTGCGCACGGCCTAATTCCATGCGATTTAGGCGACAGCTGCCGTTAATTAAGATGCTGCTCGAGTGCCCCATCTCGGTGCTCGAATGGCAGTACACATGACCTGCTGATCGGATCCGTTCGTTCCCTGACTCGGTAAGCTCGAACACGTGTTTTCAAGGCGATCTCCCCCGTCGACAGACAAGGTCAATTTTGGGACTACTTCCAGCAAAACTAACGATATGCCGTTGTCTCAGCAGCGCAGTAGATTGTTCCTAAGTCCGACAGGCTGCTAGCGCGGCTGGAATGAGGATGTCTCACTCGAGTTCGAGAGCTGCAAGACCGTTGGTCTGGAATTTCGCATGCGGATACCCGGTTACTCCGCCAGTTTCCACGACGTGCGCGCGCACCGATTCGACTGACAAGCCGTGCGCGTCTATCAGTGCGCCGTCGTGCTCAATGATGGCGATAATTTTAGCGCCATCTTCTTCTTGAAGAATTTTCGACGCATAGTAGCCGACGTTACCGAGGCCTTGAACGATGATGCGTTTGCCGTACAAGCTTCTGAACAATCCGGTCAATGACACATCATTCGGATGCCGAAAGAATTCTCGGAGCGCATACGCGACGCCTCTACCTGTTGCTGCCACTCTCCCGCGAATGCCGCCACGCGCGCGACACTTTCACTGAAAGACCACTGGCCCTCTATCGACATTCGAATTCTCCTGTAATCTGCTGGAAATGATATCGGTATTCCATCCGCCGCTCCTAAAAACCGAGCGAGTTTGCAAACAGGTACTTTTGCGGAGCCTCCGCAGAGATCATCAACGCGCTCGGAATATGCCGATGCAATGTTTCAATCGATGGGATTTCTGCGCTAATGTGCCGTGTCAGGGGTCTTGCAGCCACGCAAAAGTCGCCATGCGTCCTGTCACACCGTCCCGTCGGTAAGAAAAGAATTGCTTTCGGTCGCCGTATGTACAGCCCTGATAGCGACTCAAATTCCGCACCCCCAGTGCATAAAGTTGCGATTGCGCAAGTGAATACAAATCCGCATGCCACGTGCCGAGTGTGTGTCGAAAGGCCGATCCATAAGCCTCGTTGCGACTCATAAACCGATCGCGAAAGTCACTATCGACGACGTAGGCGTCGATGCTAATGCCTGGACCGATCCAAGCGATTAGGCGTGCAGCCGGCGCGCGAAAGTGATCTATCGCTGATGGCACGATACCTTCCATGAGGCCTTTCCAACCTGCATGGATGCACGCAATTTCCTGCCCCAGATCGTCGGAGATGATAATTGGCAGGCAGTCCGCGCTCATGATCGCACAGACGACGTCAACCTGATCAGTGTAGGAGCCATCCGCGTTAGGTACTTCGGAGCGCGAAATCTCGTGCGCGTTCATTACGCGGGTCCCGTGAACTTGGTTCAACCAACGTGGCGCGCCAGGGAGGTGCGCGGCTTCTGTCACGATACGGCGATTTTCGCTAACGGAGGCGACATCGTCGCCCACGTGCATTGCTAGGTTAAGGCCGCTGAATTTGCCTCGACTGGCCCCCCCTATGCGCGTTGTTGTAAACGCCCGGACCGTTCTTGGAAACGCAACATCAGGCGATATTGTTATCACAAATCAATCACTTAAAGAAGATAAATCGATCGCTAACGCGCCAAGCAGCTGCCGCATATCACCAGGCATTGGGCTTTCGACGCAGAGACTATGCGAATTTATTGGATGCTCGAATTCTAGCTGTCGCGCATGGAGCGCCTGACGTGGGAAGTAGCGAAGATAATTTTCGAGTTCGACATGCGGTTGTGGGGGTAGAAGCAAGCGACCGCCATAGCGACCGTCACCTACGACCGGATGACCAATATGCGCCAAATGGACCCGGATCTGGTGCGTTCGGCCTGTTTCTAATTCGACTTCCAGATGCGTATGCATCCGAAATTTAGCACCAATTCGATAATGCGTCACGGCGCGGCGCCCACCCTCGCGGACCGTCATGCGCGTTCGATTAGCGGGGTCCCGTCCAATTGCCGCGTCAACAGTGCCACCCGAGATGAACTTTCCGTTTACAACCGTATCGTAAATTCTTTTGATTCCACGCGCCGCCATTTGTTTGATAAGCAACTGATACGCATTACTGTTTCGGGCCACAATCAGCAGACCGGAGGTATTTTTGTCGAGACGATGGATGAGACCAGCGCGCGGTAGTGCCGCGAGTTCCGGAAAAATCTGGATAAGACCGTTTGCCAGCGTGTTCCGAGCATTTCCGGCGCCCGGGTGGACCACGCAACCTGCAGGCTTGTTGACGACGATACAATCCTCGTCAGCATGCACGACCTCGAAGTCCACGACGTCCGGTTGCAGGTCTTTACTTGCTTCAAGGATCGCTGTTAATTGAACTACGTCGCCGGTCCTCACTGCGTAGCGCGGGCGACAAATTTGAGCATTCACGGTGACGTGACCAGATTCGATCCACAACTTGATTGACGAGCGCGAATATTCGGAAAACAGTTTAGCCAGCGCCTGATCAAGCCGCATGCCCGCCTCCGCTGCACCGAATTCGGCGTTATGATGTCGGACTTCGCTCATAGGATTCGCTCTAACGTGCTGGGATAGTGTTGTGTGGTGCGGATAAATACTTAGTCATACAATAGCGCGAAACGCATCGCCAGGACCTTATGAACGAATTATCTCCTCACATGAAGTTGCGACCAAATACTATCGTCACGATAGTGCGCCCCGTGTTGCTGAGTTGCCTAATCGCGGCATTACTTAGCACGCTCGGCTGTAGCCTGTTCGGCGAGAAATCGGAGGATGATTCGCCCGATAACTGGCCCGAGCAGAAGCTTTATCTCGCAGCCAAGGATTCGCTCGATACCGGACAATGCGGGGGCGCAATCGAAAATTACCAACGCTTGCAGTCTCGTTACCCATTCGGTCCGTACTCGGCGCAAGCGATGCTTGAGCTTGCGTACTGCTATTATAAGTCCGAGAACTCGGCCGATGCGTTAGGTCAGATCGATCGATTTCTGCAACTCAATCCCACGCATCCACACACTGATTATGCTTATTACCTGCGCGGACTGATCAATTTCAACATCGGTCGGGGATTGACATCGCGAATCATTGCGCGCGATCCTTCGCAGCGTGATCCTGGCGCAGCATTGCGTTCGTTTAAGGATTTTTCTGGCTTGATTCAGGAGTTTCCTAAGAGTCGCTACGTCGAAGATTCCGAACTACGTATGCGCCATTTGCGCAATATCCTGGCGCAGCACGAAGTTAACGTCGCGAATTTCTACATGCGCCGTGGCGCGTTCGTCGCAGCCGCAAATAGAGCGCGCAACGTTGTCGAAAATTTTCAGCAGACTCCCGCCATGCCAGAGGCTTTGGTGCTGTTAGCAAAATCCTATAAGGTTCTTGAGATGAACGATTTGTCTAACGACGCCCTTAGAGTCCTTGAACTTAATTATCCGAACCATCCCGGCATAACGGAAGTCAACAAAACGGCAGTTCGCTGATGCGCGACGTTCTAGCCACCGACTGAAGAGGGTGGGATAGGCACCTGCTCGCTGTAGCGCGAGGTTATTGGAAAGCGTCGGTCACGCCCAAACGCGCGTTTCGATATCCGTTTTCGGTCTTTGTCACAACGCCTTTTATACTCATTGCGGTCGACCATTTTTGTTACTCGCAGGACGGCCTCGAGGTCGAAGCCTTTTTCCGATATCTGCAATGGCGTTAAATCGTTCTCAATATAGTCTTCGAGGATCGGATCAAGAATATCGTACGGCGGTAGGCTATCGGTGTCAGCCTGGTCAGGTGCCAGCTCAGCCGTCGGTGGCCGTTCTATCACCCGTTCCGGAATAACCATTGATTGACTGTTACGCCACTTCGATAGCTCATAGACCAAGGTTTTCGGCACGTCCTTCAGTGGCGCAAACCCGCCGGCCATATCGCCGTATAAGGTTGCATAACCAACGGACATTTCGCTCTTATTGCCGGTTGCCAAGACCATCTGCCCGAACTTGTTTGAAATAGCCATTAATATGACGCCGCGGCACCGTGCCTGCATATTTTCTTCCGTGACGTCGGCTTCGCTATCAGCAAACAGATCGTGAAGGACGTCGTTGAATGCGCCGAATGGTTTTTCGATCGGGATCACGTGGCACTCACAGCCCTGACGTTGAGCCTGCTCTAAGGCGTCATCGATACTCATCTGGGCGGTATATCGAGAAGGCATCGAAACCGCGCGGACGCGTTCTGCGCCGATTGCGTCGACGGCGATGGCTAAGGTTAAGGCCGAATCGATCCCCCCCGACAAACCCAGTACCGCGCCGGGGAAATTGTTCTTCGCGATGTAATCTCTGACACCCAGCACTAACGCTGCATAGACGTTTTCAAGACGATCCATGTAGCGATCATCCGGACCGTCAAACACGAGCTGATTATTCGATCGCGTGATCTCAACCACTGCGACCGTCTCTTCAAACTCTTTCACGTTCACGACGACTTCACCGGATCCGTCTACAATTAATGAACCGCCGTCGAACACGAGTTCGTCCTGCCCGCCAACTAAATTAATGTAGACGATAGGCAGCCCTGATACTGCCGTGGCGGCTCGCAACGCCTTCAATCTCGCGCTACGTTTCTCGATCCGGTAGGGCGATGCATTGATGTTGAGGATTAATTCGGCGCCCGCTGAAAGTGCTGCGGCAGCCGTTTGCGGCTCCCAAATATCTTCGCAAATGTTAATAGACAGGCGAATACCGGCGACTTCAACAACGCACGTTTCGGTTCCTGCAGTGAAATAACGCTTCTCATCGAACACGGCGTAGTTTGGCAGCTGGTGCTTTTGGTAGCGCGCGATTAACGCCCCATCGCGAATAACCGAGCAGCTATTGAAAATATCCTTACCCGCTTGTTCAGGATGCCCCAGCACAACCGTTATTCCGCGCGTGGCGCGCGAAATTAATGCAATAGCGCGCTCGACTCTGCGATGTAGATCAGGACGAAACAACAGATCTTCTGGCGGGTAACCCGTGATCGCGAGTTCAGGAAATGCGATTAAATCGATCTGCGATCGATCGCGCGCGTGGGCGATCGTCTCGATGATCTTCGACGTATTACCCTCGATATCACCCACGCAAAAATTTAGCTGGGCTAGACCCAGCCTAAGACGTCCGCTCATGGCCTTGTTTCAGAATCAAAGTAGTTGGCGGCAACATTAGCTATTGCCGCCAATAAGTTACGATTGCAGCGCGGCCTTCATCGCTGAACCGAGTTCGGCAGGCGATCGCACCGTATACACACCGGCTGATTCGAGCGCGGCGAACTTGTCGTCTGCTGTGCCCTTGCCGCCCGAGATTATGGCCCCCGCATGTCCCATCCGTTTGCCGGCCGGCGCAGTGACACCAGCGATATATCCAACGACAGGCTTAGTCACATTGGATGAGATGAATTCGGCCGCTTCTTCTTCTGCGGACCCGCCAATTTCTCCAACCATGATGATCCCTTTAGTTGCGTCATCGGCTTGGAACAGCCTGAGGCAATCGATGAAATTCATACCTTGAATAGGGTCGCCGCCGATCCCAACGCAAGTTGTCTGCCCGAGACCAGCCTGGGTTGTCTGATGAACCGCTTCGTAGGTGAGCGTTCCTGAGCGCGAGACGATGCCAATCTTACCGGGCAGGTGTATTGCGCCAGGCATAATTCCCATCTTGCATTCTCCGGGTGTGATAACCCCAGGACAGTTTGGACCAATTAGATAAATGTCTGGCCGATTCATTAAGCTCGCTTTTACGCGCAACATGTCGAGCACGGGTATGCCTTCCGTAATACAAGCAATCACTTGGATGCCCGCATCAGCTGCCTCAACAATCGCATCCGCAGCGAACGGTGGCGGTACGAATATCATCGTGGCAGTCGCACCCGTAGCTGCAACCGCTGCGTGCACGGTATCGTAGACTGGCAAGCCGAGATGTAACTCTCCGCTGCGCCCAGGTGTCACGCCACCGACAACTTTCGTACCGTAAGCAAGCGCTTGCTCAGCGTGAAAGGTGCCTTGTTTGCCAGTAAAACCTTGGACCAGCACCTGGGTCGTTTTATCAACGAGTATAGACATGGTTATTTTCCTCCTACCGCAGCAACGACTTTCGCGGCCGCATCGGCGAGATTCTCGGCGCTTGTAATTGCCAGATCACTTTCGGCTAGTAATTTCTTGCCTTCTTCGACTTTCGTACCTTCCAGACGTACGACAACGGGCACGTTTACCCCAACTTCTTTTACGGCTTGAATGATACCTTCAGCAATTAGGTCGCAGCGCACGATTCCGCCGAAGATATTGACTAAAATGGCCTCTACCTTCGGGTCAGAAACAATAATTTTAAACGCTTCTGCAACTCGCTGCGCCGTGGCACCGCCGCCGACGTCTAAGAAATTGGCGGGTTCCCCGCCGCTCAATTTAATGATGTCCATGGTGGCCATTGCGAGCCCTGCGCCATTGACCATGCAGGCGATATTGCCGTTTAGAGTCACGTAGTTCAGGTCAAATTCCTGCGCCTTGCGCTCCTTTTCGTCTTCCTGGCTAGGGTCGCGCCAGGCGGCAATGCCGCTTTGTCGGTAGAGCGCGCTGTCATCGACATTAATCTTCCCGTCGAGGGCGGCAAGGCTGCCATCTTTTAAAATCGCCAGCGGATTTATCTCGACAAGACTTAAATCCTTGTCGATGAATAGTCGATAGAGACCTTTTAGAAATGTACTCAGCTGTTTGCGCTGATCGGAATTGAGCTCCAGCGCAAAGCCAACGAGTCGACATTGGTAGTCCTGA
This sequence comes from Pseudomonadota bacterium, assembly GCA_027618655.1. Taxonomy (GTDB): domain Bacteria; phylum Pseudomonadota; class Gammaproteobacteria; genus UBA11873. The sequence continues at coordinate 35,540 of JAQCEL010000001.1, forward strand.
ACACCGAGGACCGGGTCGATCCCAATTGTAATGATCTTTTCGGGGGTTGTTGCCGCGACCTCCTCAATATCCATACCCCCAGCCCGCGAAGCCATAAACGTTACCCGGCGCGAGCCGCGATCAACGACGGCGCCCAGGTACAACTCGTGCGCGATATCCGCCGCCGAGTCGACCAACACAATATTTACCGGTTGTCCGTCCGGGCCGGACTGGTGCGTGATTAACTGAGTGCCAAGGAGCGCGCGCGCCGCAGTTTCTACTTCATCGATGCTTTTAGTGAACTTTACGCCGCCTGCCTTGCCGCGTCCGCCGGCGTGCACTTGTGCTTTAACCAACCACGCATTGCCGCCCAAGGCCTTCGCGTTCGCCGCAGCCTCTGCCGGGGTGCTAGCTGGTTTACCCGGCAGGATTGCGATGCCGTAGTCCTGAAAAAGCGATTTCGCTTGGTATTCATGGAGATTCATTTATTCACCTAAAACCTGTCATGCGGAGGTTGATAGTTGTAATTTTGGTTGCTACAAAGTGGCGACATGGCTCGCGGTTGGCTCTTTCTATCCCGAGCCGCACTTTTCCCAGGCAGCTAGGCTCTTTTCGAAAATTTCAATGAGGCGCCACGTCGACGTCATGTTCGAGCGGTGAGACTATAGCGAATTACCTGGTGTTATTGAACGGCGATCGGGTATTTGATTCATCGATTACGGTGGAACTGGCCGGCTTACTATAACAAAGACGCAATTTTGGCTTTAGATTAGCCGAATGAAATGGTTAAGCAACGCTCGAACCCGGACCTACTACGTTGTTGGGACTGTGCTAATCCTCGTCGGGTTCTTCAGCATCGTTGAACTGGTCACTCGATCGTAACGACGTATATCGCCTTATGACCGCGAGCACGCAACAAGCAGTGTATGGGCGATTACATTTCGCCAAGGGACTGACTCTGAAAGGGATATTCGACGGATTCCAACGTTACAATGAAATATTGAATGAGATTGCGAAAGTCGAAGGAACGGTGTGGCCGGATAATTCGAACCAGGTTGGGCATCTATACGAGAACTTCGTCGACCGATTACATTTTTCGAGGTTGGGATCCGAAGCAATGGCAATGAACTTTTTACTGGCAGTGCTTGGGAAAATTGAGCCGCAGCCCGCCGGACCCCAGCAAGGTGCTCAGTAAAATGGTATCGAACAACGAGTTTGCTGAGAATTGTGCGGCCGAATTCAAATCATTATATTCATTAAACAAGGTATTTCGGCGTGTCAGCAAGCGCGTATTGCGTCCGTAGTAGTCGAAATTTGTATCAATCCGCCGATCGATATGGGTCCATTCAAATGGTCCGCTGGTTTTATCGGTAGTGGCGATAGTTGACTTGGTGATTCGAAATTTTATGGCGATTTTACGGCAAGGAAATCATTGATGGTCATCCTACGTCTAGCAATTATCGCCGCGGTGCTCTGGTTCGCGTTTCGTGTTGTTAAGCGTTTACTAAGCTCTGGGACATCGCGCGATATCCGGCTCCGTGACGGCGGCAAGATGGTCAATTGCGCCGTCTGCGACGTGTATTTGCCGGAATGCGAAGCCAAGGCCTTAGGCGATGGGAAATTTCAATGCAAGATGCATTAGTCGAACGGGAATCGCGGCAACTCTGTTTATGAGCGAGTCATCACTGCTACGCGCGTCCCAGCACGATTCTCGAAAGGAACTGGATGGACCGATAAATTCTCGTATCGTTTCTGACGAACGTGGCTGGCAAGCCCTGCGATATTTTTGTTTATATCGCATCATCATAGCTGGCTTATTCTCCGTTCTCGCGTTAATCGAAAAATTGCCGTCAAATTTTGCGAAAATTGACCTGCAAAATTTCGCGTTAATCGCATGCACTTACCTTGGGCTAGCTATCGTCGCGCAAATCGGCGTAGAGCGCCGTTGGGCGCTGATTCGATTGTTAGTTTACGCCCAAGTAATAGTGGATATCGTATTCATAACGGTGTTCATTCGCGCGAGCGGCGGCATAGACGGTGGATTCGGAATGCTCATGATCGTTGCGATCGCGGGCGCGTGTCTATTCGTGAAACCGAAAGCAGCGATATTTTTTGCGGCGCTTGCCACGTTGGCCGGACTGGGTGAGACGGTTTTTGGAATTTTGTATTTGGATTATCCAAGCACGGATTACACCCAGGCGAGCCTGCTCGGCGCGGGATTGTTCGCGACCGCTTTTCTCGCTTCGATTTTGGCCGATCAAGCGCGCCGTAGTGAGGCACTTGCGGCTGCGCAAGCGGTGGATATCGAAAATCTATCGCGGCTGAACGATTATATTGTCCAGAGAATGCGCTCAGGCATTATTGTCCTCGACGACAAACACTCTGCCGTGTTGAACAATGAAGCCGCCGCCTCGATGCTATCAGCTGGGTCGGATGGTAGTGATCTCCTGAAAATTGCGCTTCCAGAGCCTTTGGCGAACGCTTACCGACGGTGGCTTACCGATGATATCAACAGCAAAACGCCCCTCGAGTTAGATAGCCATGGCAGCGAAGTGATTGTCTCGTTTACGCCTCTGGGCGAAGGGCGCGCGGGAGGGACACTGATCTTCCTCGAAGATGCCGCCGAAATCCGTCAGCGCGCTCAACAACTCAAGCTTGCCTCGTTGGGGCGTTTAACAGGTAGCATCGCGCACGAAATTCGCAATCCGCTCGGTGCGATCCGTGCTGCCGGGCAGTTGCTGAATGAGTCGCCAAAACTCAATGATCAAGACCGGCGCTTAACTGAGATTATCGAGCAGCATTCGCAACGAATGAACAAGATAATCGAGAACGCGATGACGATTGGCCGCCGCAAACTAGCGATTGCCGAAAGTTTTTCTTTGCGACCGTGGTTCGAATCGTTCTTGGCGGAGTTACAAGAGCGGAAAGGGTTACAGGTATCAGATTTACGCTGTGATTGGCTAGAGAGTGATCTAGTTGTCCGTATGGACACCAGCCAATTGCATCAGGTCTTATGGAATTTGTGTGAGAACGCGCTCCGCTACAGTTCAACCGATCCGTTGTTGGCTTTTACATGCGGTCGGTCAAGTGGCTCCGCGCGGCCGTTTATCGAAGTTGCGGATAGCGGCCCCGGGATGAGCGACAAAGTTGCGGAGCAAATATTCGAACCGTTCTATACTGGCGAGGTCTCGGGCACAGGCCTCGGTCTCTACATCGCAAGGGAGCTGTGTGAGTCGAATCAAGCGTCTCTCGTATTGACGGCCCACGGCCATGGCGGATGTCGATTCCGCATAAATTTCGCGCATCCCGATAGGCAACAATTAACGGAATAACATGACTAAACATCGCGCCCTCATTGTGGATGATGAGCCGGATATTCGCGAACTACTCGCGATCACGCTGGCTCGCATGGATATAGATTGCGTCGCTGCGGCAGATCTTGCCGACGCAAAAACGCGCTTAAAAGAACAGACATTCGACATTTGTCTTACCGACATGAAGCTGCCTGACGGAAACGGCTTAGAACTAGTCAGCTATATTCAGCAACGACATCCACAACTACCGGTCGCCGTGATCACAGCACACGGCAATATGGAATCTGCAATCCAAGCGTTGAAGTCCGGTGCTTTTGATTTCGTTAATAAACCGCTCGATATTAACGATCTGCGAAATCTCGTCGCTCAAGCCATAAAAGTAGGCGAGGGTAGTGAAGCAACCGGCAAGGCATTGATCGGCAATTCGGAGAATATTAAGCAGCTTCGCGAAACCATTACGAAGCTTGCTCGCAGTCAAGCGCCGGTCTATATCAGTGGCGAATCAGGTACGGGCAAAGAACTGGTTGCACGATTAATTCACGAACAAGGCCCACGCAATGAACACGAATTTGTCCCGGTAAATTGCGGGGCTATTCCCACCGAACTGATCGAAAGCGAGCTGTTCGGACATATTAAGGGTAGCTTTACCGGTGCGAATACCGACAAACCAGGGCTTTTCCAAACGGCCAATCTGGGTACGCTATTTTTAGATGAAGTCGCTGAGTTACCGCTCCAAATGCAAGTTAAGTTGTTGCGCGCCATCCAGGAGAAGCGGATTCGTCCGGTTGGTGCACCTCAAGAGATACCAGTGGATTGTCGAATTTTATCCGCCACCCATAAAAATTTGGCCGGGTTAGTTGAAGCGGGCACGTTTCGCCAGGATTTGTTCTATCGCATTAATGTGATTGAACTAAAGGTGCCAGCGCTCAGAGAAAGAACCGACGATGTCAATCTTTTGGTCGATCATTTTTTAAAACTGCAGAGCGCCGAGCTCGGATCGCCGCCACCGAAACTATCGTCGGCGGCCCGTGACGCGCTTAAGCAGTATGCCTTTCCGGGGAATGTTCGCGAACTCGAGAATATTTTAGAACGCGCAATGACCCTCTGTGAATCCAACGTGATTGATGTAGGCGACCTTAATCTGCCAGCCGCGACATCGATACCCATCGCGCCGACCCGCGAAACCCATCGTGATGACAGCGGAGAACTGCAAGGCTATTTGGACGATGTCGAGCGAGAACGGATCCTCCAAGCGCTCGAGCAAACTCGATGGAATAAGACGAAAGCGGCAAAACTGCTCGGAATAAGCTTTCGCGCGTTGCGCTATCGACTGGAAAAACTCGGCTTAGACAAGGACTGAACGATTCGAAGACAGGCCGTTTCGTGTTCCATGCGCAACGCTGTCATAAGTCGCTCTCCAAGAGCTCCACGCCGTTTGAACGAGATGTGTGACGTAGCGCGTCACTTTTTGCCCTTAGTGGTTGCCGAAACGATTCGCCTGAGCATCCCAAAGCGGGTCCATAGAATCCTCGAGATCAGCTGAAAGCCGCGGTATTACTTGCATCTGGGCCGATTTTATTTCTTGGCACGGGATGTGCTTATAGAAAACCAACGCGCTGCCGGAAGTTTCGAAAGCGCCCAACAGAAGCTGGCAGACGCTAGAAAAGATTTTAAACGTCCTAGCAAATTATTTGTAACTCTCAGGAGAATGAGAAAATGAAAAAAGTCCAACAAGGTTTCACACTAATCGAACTTATGATCGTGGTCGCGATCATCGGTATCTTGGCCGCAGTCGCCATCCCCGCATATCAGGATTACACGATCCGCGCCAAGGTGACAGAAGGTCTGGGTCTTGCAAGTGCTGGTAAAACGGCGGTGTCGGAATTCTTCGCGACCAACGGTGCGTTGCCAAACTCGAACGCATCCGCGGGTATGGCAACCTCGACAAGCATCTCCGGTAATAACGTCTCGTCGGTTGCTGTTGGCGACCTCGGCGTTCTAACAATCACCTACTCTGGATCTGGTGTTTTGAATGGTGCAACCGTGTTGCTGTCACCAGAGACAACCGTTGGCCGAGTGAAATGGAACTGTACTTCAGGCGGATCTTTAGACGGCCGGTATCGTCCCTCTTCATGCCGGAGCTAGTAGCGCGACACGACGTAGCATAGTGCTCGTCTAGAGTAAGACCAAGACAAAACGCCTAGGCCTCCGCCTAGGCGTTTTCATTTAAGGCTAGGAATGTCCGTGTAATTCAACCGCGCGCATCGCCACCATGCTTCTTAGCGAGACCAGGAACTATCCCTCATGTCTGCATCGCCAATCCGAACAAGACCCGAGTGGCGACTAACAGCGCGTATATTCCTACTCGGCGCGTTATTGTTGGCCTCGCTCGCTTACTTACCAGGTATTGGCGGCGGATTCGTATTTGACGATTACAACAATATCCTGTTCAACAAAGATCTGAAATTCGAAAACTTCAATCTGGCGAGCTTATTTCAGGCCGGATGGTCTGGTGTTGCGGGGCCGCTCAAGCGCCCGTTGGCTATGATGAGTTTCGCAGTAAATTTCAGCACGACTGGCGATTTCATTCCAGCCTTCAAAATTACGAATCTCCTTATTCATCTTGCGAATGGCATATTGATGTTCATATTTCTGCGAATACTGATCCGGTCCACCGGGGATCAGAGCGGTTCCGAAAAATTGAATCACGCGATGCTCGCAGCCGTTGCAGCTTCGATATGGTTGCTACACCCTCTGAATCTCACCTCGGTACTTTACGTTGTGCAAAGGATGAATAGTCTTTCGGCACTATTTTCGCTGACGGGGATTATTTGCTATTGCGTTGGCCGCCAACGGCTCGAGGACGGGCGAGAAAACGGCTGGTGGTTGATTGTTGGGTGTTGCCCGATGTTGATCGCCCTTGCGATTTTGTGCAAAGAAAATGCCGTAATGACGTTCCCGCTTATCGCTTTAATCGAAATTTGCTTTTTTCGTCTGCGGACTTCCATGCCACGTGACCGCGCGTTGTTGATCGGGTTTTTCGTCGTCACGCTTCTCGTCCCGAGTGTCCTTGCAAGTCTGTATGTTTTTTCACATCCAAATTTTATTCTTGGTGGCTACATAAATCGGCCATTTTCAATGACAGAGCGCCTGCTAACAGAAGCAAGAGTCGTGTGGTTCTATTTGGCGTTACTTTTAGTTCCAAGGTTGAGCCAATTTGGGCTATACCACGACGACTATGTGCTATCGACGTCGATTTTTGATCCCGTCACTACACTTCCCTCGATTGCTTGCCTCGCAGTGGTAGTGGTGTTGGCCGTTTACGGCACCAAACGATATCCGATCTTCTCATTTGCTGTAGGTTGGTACGTCGCCGGGCACATCATGGAGTCGAGTGTGATTGGGCTCGAACTCGTTCACGAGCACAGAAATTATATGCCAAGCATCGGTATCGTATTCGCCTTGTGCTTTGGCGCGGCACGCTTTTTCGAATCGGGTTCGTACGCCCAGCTTCAGAAGATTGCAGTTGCAGCGATTATTGTTCTATGCACTTTATTGACCTATCTGCGTGCCGGGGATTGGAGTGACCCCGCGACGCTTGCCGTCGTCGAGGCGCAACGACACCCGAATTCGCTCCGGTCTGTTTATGACCTCGGTAGAATTCAATTCGGCTTACACCAACTCACAGGTCGGCAAGAGTTCTACGACCAAGGGATAGCGAACTTGGAGCGCTCCGTGCTAATCGATCCGAGTGCAACACGACCACTGATTGGGCTACTGCGAATGGAGTACGAGAGTGGCCATACGCCGAGGCCCGAATGGATGTTGGAGGCCTTAGAACGTTACGAAAACACCCTTTTTCATCCCTCAGAAACAGACGATTTATATCGTCTAGTTCAATGCCGCACGCAAACCAACTGTGCGTTTCCGGCAAGGGATGTGGAGCAGCTATATCGAGCGGCTTTGCGAAATAGTTCGGTGCCGAAATATTCAAGAGCTCAATTGATGGTTGATCTCGCCGTTTTATATGTAAACGAGTCGTACGAATTAGAACCTGCGATGAATTTGCTCGACGATGTCGTCTTAGCATTTCCAACAGAATTCAATTTTCGAAAAATTCGCGCACAGATCTACTTGATGGCAGAAAGGTATAGCGAAGTTGCGGAGGAAACGAAATATATGCGGTCGATTTCGGTATGGAGAGATCTTATAAATTCACCGATTGATGAGATTTCTACGCTTGAACGTGCGGTAGCGGACGCAAGCAAACTCAAACAACCGAGTCCTTGAGCTCTTCGAATTTGTGTATTAACAACCACAGTTTAATCCTCGTCGATTGCGTTGACGAAGGAGTCGCAAGATCGTCGGGCTACGGATCGAAATTACTTAATTCATGCGCACTGATGTCCTTCGTTATTAGGTTAATTGATGCATCGCCGAACTGCGTCGCTAACCGTTGAGACAAGCATTGAGTAGACCAATGGTTGCCAATTTCGCATTGGCCGCGGTCTGCCTCACTCTTTTGGTTATCTGCTGGCCAGGACTGTCTGGTCCATTCGTGTTCGACGATTTGCCAAACCTCCGATCGATTGGCTTCGAGAACCCACCGAACTACCGCAAGTTCATATTTTCAAATGAATCCGGAATCCTAGGTCGGAGCGTCTCAATGATGACGTTCGCGCTGAATCACTTCGTTCGAGGTGAATTCAATAGCTTCGATCTCAAATTGACCAATCTCGCGATTCACATCGCCAATGGTTTGTTGCTCTACTGCATCGTGTTGAGTTTGTTTGGATGTGCCATTGCACGACCGCAAACTCAATGGATCGCCTTTCTTGTTGCTGCGCTATGGCTTTTAAATCCAACAAATGTCAGTACCGTACTTTATACGATACAACGCATGGCCTTGCTTGCTTGTTTCTTTACGTTCATCGGCATATTGAGTTATGTACGATGGCGAGGATCAAACGCGACTACTGTGATTTCGCGGCACTATTATTTACTTATTTGCGCGGTGAGCTGGCCGTTGGCCTTTTTGTCCAAAGAAAACGGTATTTTGCTTCCGTTTTTAATATTGATCGTCGAATTTGGTTTTTATTCAGTCGGACGAACATTTCAAGGTATACGCGTCGTACTGATCGGCCTGCTAATCGGCGGGATCGCGAGTATTTACGCGTTGCAGACTCACGAGCTATTACGTTACACAAACCGTAGTTTTTCCTTAATCGAGCGACTTTCAACACAGCCTGTTGCTGTTGCTAGCTACATCCGCGATTCAGTAATCCCGCTAAGCACCGATATCGGTTTATTTAGTGATGACTTTCCCGTTTATAAGACGCCTCTGAATTTTGCAACGATCTGTCTTTCTTCACTGATTGCATTTTTCATTATGCTTGGGCTTTTTGCTAACGAGAAATCGTCGCTGCGAAGAATTCTCTGCGGGTTGCTGTTCTACTTCGGTGCTCATTCAATTGAGAGCACCGCAATCCCACTCGAAATATATTTTGAACATAGGAATTATTTACCTTCGGCCGGGCTGTATTTATCGTTGGTCTCGGCTGTTTACGCGGGAATTTCCGGCCGAGATAATTCGCGAATTTTGGCGATGTTCTTGTCATTCTTTCCATTGTTGTGGTTCTCGTTTGTTAGTTATCACGAGGCGCTGGCGTGGTCATCGTGGACCAGCGTTATTTCCAATCAATATGAACATCATCCGACGTCTGCTCGAGCCGGCCTAGAAATGGCATCGTTGCTGATGGATTCGAATAATGTTGAGGCTGCGTTCGCCGTGAATGATTTGAATGCGGCTCACAACCCAAAGATGAATTTAAATATAAAATTGCAGCGGTTCTATCTCTATTGCGTAAGCGGGAAACTAGTTGATGAAGCCGAGTACGACTCGCTTCACGGGCAACTCGCGCGAGGAAATGAGCTCGCAAGGGCTACCGCCTTTGATCTGCTGTTTAAAATTCGCGACAAAAACTCGTGCCCAAATTTGAATTTCGATAGAGTGATGCATCGTATATCTGAAATGGTCGAATCAAGCTTGAACAACCGGACGATTACGACTACGCAAGCATGGCACATAGAATATTACCTAATGGAATTCGATCGCTCGGTCGGACGCTTAGATAACGTTAGGAGTCGGCTAAAACGAAGTATCCAAGGTGGAAATGTCAAAGCTGCATTCTATGAGGAAGATGTGCTGAACCCCGGATCTTCTGAAGGTTCTGATTCGATCCGAAATGATCAGATCGACAATTAGTTGAAGGGTCTAATCGTGTCGCAACACGCTCTTTCGCAACCCGCATTTACATCTCTTAGGTGGAACAGATTGACCTGCGGATCGCAGGAGATCGCGCGATTCGGTTTTCTGACTAAATTGGCGCTCGGGCGCATCGTAGCGATATTGAGTCGGCTTTTCGCCTAATCGATCTGATGACTGCAGCCGTCTGAAATGTTGGCAAAATTTGCTGGATCCATCTGGGCGATGTCGGAGTACGTCTGGTATCCGCTTTTGCTACTCGTTTCAACGCCGTGGTTTCTAAGCCAACTCGGAACGAATCAATACGGATACTGGATGCTGCTTACTGCAGCAACGGGATTAGGAAGCGTGCTGAATACTGGCACCGGCGCGGCGACCATAAAGGCCGTTTCAGCGGAGTTGGGGCGAACGCAAAGCACAGCGGGGGTGGAATCTGCAGTTCGCGCCTCGATCGCGATTGCGATCGTGGGCGGAGGCGTGCTCGGATTGCTGATGTTTTCCGTATTTTGGTTCTTTGGCTCAGCCTTGCTCGGGCAAATGGATTCTACTGAGTTACTGCCGCAAACCGGGATTGCGGCGGCAATCCTGATCTGGATTGAGCAACTGGACAATGTGTTCAGTTCTGCGATGAAAGGAGCCGAGCAGTTCGGTTCGGCCGCGCGAATTGAGATGTTGAGCAAAACGGTACAGGTGATCTCGGCCGCGTTCGCCGTGTGGGTATCGCCCAATCTATCAACTCTATATTTAGCTTTAGTTGTTGTGGCGACCGTGCGACTGATCGCGAAGATATCAGTGATGCAACGAATTTTTGGACATCTCGATCTGCGACCGTCGTTTTCCGGAGCAAAGAATATTCTGAGTTTCGCGAAATGGGGATGGCTGCAAGGTGTCGGCGTTGTCTTGTTTGGCGTTGCTGATCGGATGTTGGTTGGATCTTTGCTTGGGGCGGCTAGCCTTACTTACTATTCGATCGCATCGCAGCTCGCGATGCAAATACATGCGGTGGCAGCAGCGGGACTTAGCGTAATTTTTCCAAAAGTTAGCCGCGCGCTTGAAGAGAACGATGACTTTTCACTTTGGCGTGTGACGAAATTGACCATGGCGGGCAATTTACTTTTAAGTACGGTGCTTGCGATTGTGTTGCTTGTATTCGGTCCGCAGATATTGTCGATATGGATTGGAAAGGAAGCCGCCGGTCCAACTTCCATTGTCATGCCTTGGCTTGTCGGCGCCTATTGGTTGCTAGCTCTAAATGTCGTGCCGTATTACATATTGCTTGGGTTCGGGCGAGTGCGTTTTGTCGGTATCACGGTTCTGGCAGCTGGGGTCGTTGGGATCGGTGGGATGTATTTCGCTATCTCAGATATCGGGCTGATCGGCGCTCCAGTCGGTCGTGGCGTCTATGCACTTCTCACTTTAGTGTTGATTGTGCCGTTGGTTCGCTATTTTCGTCAAAATAGTAATGACGACTTACGCAAAGATAGAAGTATCGGGTCGTCGCGCGAAGGCGAGTCCTTGCTATGACTACAGCTTCAAACATTTCCTGTCCGTGTTGCAAAGCGACTGATTCGCAGTGGCTGGGCGACTTGCCCGGCATCGATAGATTCGCTGGCGAACGCTTAGCGCGTGAGCTTGTTGGCGGCAAGCTATATCGGTGTCGTAATTGCCAGCTAAAATTCCGGTATCCATTGCTCGATGCTGCGCAATATGACCAGATGTACGCGACGGGCGACAACGCGATTTGGACAGGCGCTATTCTTCGGCCTGACTGGGATTTGGTGATCAATCAAATTAAGCGAGCAGGCTCTACTCGGCGATCGGTCCTTGATTTTGGTTGTCATACCGGCGAACTACTTTCGCGATTGGATCCACAATACCGGCGCTTCGGCGTAGAGATTAATCGAACTGCGGCCCAGGTTGCGTCCGAGCGACATCACGTGAAGATTTGGTCTAGCTTGGACGAGATACCAGGCGATCTTCGGTTCGATGTTATCGTTGCCGTCGACGTAGTTGAACATATGCGCAACCCAAAAGATTTGATCGACCGACTGAGTAATTTGTTGAGCGAGTCCGGGATCTTGATTGTGACAACGGGTGATGCGGAAAATCATTTCTGGAATCGATTCGGCGCCAATTGGTGGTACTGCATCAATCCGGAACACATTGCTTTTCTCTCCGAACCTTGGTTGAGTTATTTAACTCGGCAAAGTGAACTGAGTGTCGCGCAATGTCATCGGTTTCGCCACCGCAGTCTCGGAGCTTTCCGGCTATTTATCCACGCGCTATTTATGTTTTTCTATGGACTCTTTCCCGTCACGTATGTGCGCATCAGTAAAATGATAAAGAAAATACGCTCACGTCATACCGAAGATCGAGTGCTCGGAAATGGAGTTAGTGCCGACCATTTGTTCATTGTGCTGACGAAAAATTTCGAACTATGAATAACTCCAACCATGGAGTTCAAAGGGAATTCGTGTGTTAGTTACTGAGAATCACCTGGCGGGCTGTAGTTACGTCTCGTACGTAATTACTGATCGCTATAATCAACATGGTTCGTAGTGGACTTACCGGTGTCTGACATAAAATTCTCGGTGATCACGGTGTCACTCAACTCTGAAAATGATATCGAGAAAACCATTATCAGTGTGGCGAGCCAAAACTACCCAAACAAAGAACACATAGTTATTGATGGCGGATCCGTCGACGCTACTGTAGATATCATTCGAAAATACGATGATAAAATTTCGTTTTGGGTTTCCGAACCGGATAGCGGAATAGCGGATGCGATGAATAAGGGGATCTCGTACGCAACTGGAGATTACCTGTTGTTCATTAATTCCGACGATTATCTAATCAACGAGAATGTATTGAAAAACATCTTCGAATCAGTTCAGGAAAGGCTTGATTACTATATTTTCAAAGTGCACTCGGTTTATCCTGATAACAAAACAAGACTTTTGCCGAACAATGATTTTAGTTTCGCTACAAATTTTAAAATGAGGTCCTGTCATCAAGGGCACGTGATATCGAGGAAATTATTCAAACACTACGGCGGCTACGATTGTTCGTTCAGAATAGGGATGGACTATGAGTTTGTTTTACGCGTACTGCGACAGGGGATAAAGTCACGGTCTGTCGACTTGGTTATTTCCGGCATGGGGCAAGCAGGCATCAGTTCTCGGAAAGACTGGGCTGGTCTTGAACAGAGGTTTATGGACGAACGCAAAGCCCAGACAAAGAACTGTCCGAATATCGTGTTTGCGGCGCTTTATCTCATATATTGGCATCTGTACATTGCATATAGAAAAATTTCACACGTTTTCCAAAAAGATCATATTTAGATCTACAAATTTTGAGTTTAAAGATTTTGATACTGTCGTTAACTGGCGTGACAGATACCCGGTTTCGCGAGTCATGCGGGCTTCCCTTGGCGTTCGCATTAGTGGAAATCAGGAAAGTATGTACGATCAAAGCAAATCCCTGTCGTGACTGAGACTCGTTCGATAATTACTTCGAGCCCCTCGTCATAGAATTTCTGTATGGCTAAGGTCACACTGATTACTCGCAATTTCCCGCCGTTAACGGGCGGCATGGAACGACTACTGCAACAAGTTTATTGGGGATTGAAAGACCATCACAATTGTGACCTGGTTGGGCCAAATGGGTGCCGAGATTATGCCGATCATGACGACGTAATCTCCGAGACTTCCGTTTCGCCGACACCGCTGTTTTTGCTGTTCAGTTTTGTAAAAAGCATCTATCGGTTTTCAATCACCGGAAAGCCTGATCTCGTCGTTGGCGGTAGTGGGCTTGTCGGTCCGGTTGTGGTGCTGCTCGCCCGCATATTTAGGGTCAAATCAGTTCTTTTGGTTCACGGGCTAGATATCGTCGTTGCGTCGCGCATCTACCAGTTTCTGTTTGTCCCGTTTTTGCGCCGTGCCGACTTGGTTATTTGCAACAGCAACAATACCCGCGAATTAGCGATCCGAAGCGGTGTGCGGGCTGATCGGATAGAAATAATTCGCCCGGGTGTTGCGATCCCCACTAGCCCTTTATCACAGGTACAGGCGAGCGAACTGTTAGGCTTACATGACAAGACGATGCTGTTGTCCGTAGGACGCCTGATCCCGCGCAAGGGGATTGCTGAGTTCATCACCAATTCGTTCGTTGAATTGGCCTCAAAAAACCCAAACCTTGAGCTGTGGATAGCTGGAAGTGAACCGCAAAGCGCTTTGAATAAACACCACGGCTCCGTTCTGGAGTCGATTAATGAGGCTGTCCGTCTGCACGGACTTGAGTCCCGAATTAGACTTCTTGGACGGGTCGATGACGCAAAACTTGAACAATTATATGCCGCCGCCGATGTTTTCATTTTTCCTCTAATCGATACTCCGGGCGACGTGGAAGGGTTTGGCATGGTTGCGATCGAGGCAGCGGTCTACGGAACACCGACAGTTGCATTCGATTGCGGGGGTGTCAGTGATGCGGTGGAGAATGGGAAAAATGGTTACCTCGTTGAACCGGGTGATTATCCTGAGTTCGCCAACTGTGTTATGCGCGCGATAGTCACACATCGTCGCGAACAGGCGATGGAATACGCGAAGACTTTTTCTCGGGCGAATTACTCTCGTCAATTGAACAACGCAATCGATCACGTTCTACGGTCGCGTTAGAGAGTGTGAGCGTGTTTGACTTCAGCGCGAGAGATATGGACCCAGAGATTGGCGCATAGTGGCTAAGTGCATATTTCACAAGTTACGAATGTGAACGCGGCGAAATTACCTTTGATGCTCGGATTCGTATTGTGTCCGCAAGTGGCCGTTGCGTTGAATTGATTTAGGTGAAGCTCACATGAGAATCGCGCTAATTTGCAAACGACACTACACCAACAAGGACCTCATCTCAGAGAAGTTTGGCCGTCTTTATCACTTTCCTTACCACTGGGTTAAAGGGGGCCACGACGTTTACGTAAATGCCACCCACTACAGCGCCCTCTCAGTTCATAACTACGTCTATGACGGAATTATGGTAGATAGCGTGCCTATCTGGAATCCGCTTCGCTGGTACCAAAGATTGGTGCGTGATCCAATCGAAGCATTCCGTCCCGACATCGTTGTGGCGAGTGGAGATAGCCACTTCGGCATGCTCGGCCACCGGATAGCTCGACAACTCGGCGTAGCATTTGCATTCGATGTCTATGACGATTATTCAAAATTCGGCACTAATAGGCTTCCGTTTATCGGAAAAATGTTCGAGAAAACGATTCGTGCGGCCGATTTGGTGGTTTGTGCAAGCGAACCGCTAAGCGAGAGAATTGCGCACCTATCGCGTTCAATCGTAGTGGCCGAGCAGGGTTCAGATTTCGATTTATTTAAGCCGATCGATCAGAACCTTTGTAGAGCACGCTATAAGTTACCGACGACTGTGACACTCCTAGGCTTTTGCGGATCTATCGATAGCCGCTTCGATTTACCGTTACTGCTACAAAGCCTGGAAACTCTGAACGAGAAACATGGACCTACGAAGCTTGTCGTTTGCGGGCCAAATGTCGAACGACTAGATCTAAGCGATCAACACATTATTTACCTCGGCCCAAAACCACAAAAAGAAGTTCCATTCATTATTGGTGCATGCGATTTAATGTTGATGCCCTATAGAAAAACCGCACTTTCAGAAACGTGCAATCCGTGCAAACTGTCGGAATATATCGGGTGCGAAAAGCCGATTGTTTCGTCGAACGTGTCGAATGTGGCCGACTACATGCGTGGAAGTGAAAAGGGCCTCTACGAGCCTGGAACAGTTGAAAGCTTTTTGACTGCTGTAGGCGAACAGCTTTCGGACCCGCAGCTTGTCGAGAAGACGAACGCTCTTGAATGGAGCGTGATAGCGGATCGGTACAGTATTTTCTTGAGCACGGCCATCGAATCCCGGGCAAATGCACAACGAGCCAATGGTGCGCGATCCTAATGCGCTCTGAAGAATCGATTGGTACTTCCGCCTTAGTCCCTCTGCGTACATTGAGTCTCCAATCGCCTCGAGGGCACGCACACCGGGGATCCGTTCTACTCATTTTATCGGCGACTGCGCTTATGAATGGGTCTGCGTAACCACGTAGCGGGGTGCTTGGAATGGTACTAGTCGGCTGCAAGCTTGCGGCTGGCTTAACTGCTACCAATAATTTCTGGGCAGCCAACAATGCGATCCGGCGCAGTTGAAACCATCGCCTGAAGCCTTACTCAAATTTTTCAGATCGTAGCGATGTGTCTAGCTAGCAAGTTGATGAGCAAATATGCGACAGTGTCATGGAAAGTACATAGCAGTTTTATGTATATGTGGTTTAAGCGAACTTCACGAATTTACTGCGGCAGGCAAATATCGATTCCATATTGTTAGAGGTATATATGACAGATAACAACAAAGCACTGGAAGAGATGAAGTCGTTTTACGACGATGTTTACTACGCGAACGCGGATAAACCATTGCAAAATTTCCGACACTTATCCGGGCTCGCGACGAAATTAAAGATAGCGTCATCGGATTCTGTTCTCGATATTGCCTGCGGTCTGGGCGAATGGTTAAAGGTCTGCGATTCGCGCGGTGCAAATGTTCACGGAATCGATCTATCACAGCGAGCCATCGACTATTGCAAAAAACAAATACCGAGCGGTGAATTCTTCGCGCAAGCTGCCGAAGTGTTACCTTTCGATAACGAAAGCTTTGATTACGTGACATGCCTTGGTTCTCTCGAACACTTTGTGGATCCAGTGATCGCACTGAAAGAGATGGCGAGAGTATCTAAACGCGGAGCACGATTCGTCATCTTGGTGCCGAATGCCGATTTTCTCACTCGCAAACTGAAACTTTATTACGGTACGAACCAGAAAGACGCAAAGGAAGTTGTCAGGACGCTTGATGAATGGGAACGATTGTTCAACGAGGCTGGATTAACGGTCACCAGCAAATGGAAAGATCTCCACGTATTATCGTGGGCTTGGATTTCAATGAACGGCTGGACGCACGCGCCAATTAGGGGCCTGCAAGCGCTTGCTTTAGCGCTGTGGCCATTAAAGTGGCAATACCAGGTATACCATCTTTGTGAAAAATCGAAGGCGTGAATTATCTTACCCATCGACATGCGACAACGAGCGTTTTGACTTTCAACCTGTTTTGTTTTTTGTTCGTGAAGCTGAACAAGGAGACGAACGCTTAGAAGCGTGCACTGGCTACGAGAATGCTACGGCGATCGGTAGTTATATCGATATCACGAATTTTCAATAGTTGTACGGTACGAAGAAACGAGCGGTATACGTAAAATTCTAAATACGACTTGGCTTCGCTTGGAGTCACGTGCGGATTCGCAAATAGAAGCCTGACGGTCACAGTTTCGCTTAGCGTAATCGTGTTCGTGCTCTATCGACGGTTCCGAGGGCTGGCCAGCTAACATTGCTTCAGTTTTGACCCTAAGAACCGATATGCTTTCGTACGACATAGAATCTTCTCGCGATCGAAAATTCGCATTTAAAGTCGATTTAGGGGCAACTCGAATGTACCCGGCGTAATTTTCCATTGCTGGGTTCGCTGCGGGGCCATACCCGGTATTTTATGATATCGTCGGGGAAACAAAAGCAACTAAAGGTACCCGACCAGCTGCAAGCCGGGCTTACGCTCGCGCTGCATGTAGATAACACCAGAAACTACTGCCCGACGTAGTATCGTAAATGTCTAGCCATAGAAGATTAATGCCGTGAATAAAATTGAATCCTTTGAGCAATTTCTTGCGACCCAAAGTGTCCAGCTACCACTAGTAAATTTTTGCTTCAATCTACTTTTGGCTGCAGCGCTCGGGTATGTGGTCGGTCGAGTTTATGTGAAATATGGATATTCCATTTCGAACAGAAAGAGTTTTTCCCGTAATCTATTATTAATTGCGATGACCACGATGGTCGTCATCAGTATAGTGAAGAGTTCATTAGCCTTGTCCCTTGGTTTAGTTGGCGCGCTGTCTATTGTTCGGTTCCGAACTGCGATAAAAGAACCAGAGGAACTGGCTTATTTATTTATCGCAATAACAATCGGCCTAGGTCTTGGGGCGGATCAATTCGTCCCGACAGTTATCGCGGTTTTGCTGATAACAGCAGTCATTGTTATTGCCCGATCTAGGGATCAATCAAGTTCAAGCGAATCCAACCTGTACATAACGATTTCAAGTAACAACAGCAAAGCCGTTTCGCTTGAAAACATTACGGAAATTATTAAACCGTCATGTGTGGAACTATCATTAAAACGCTTTGACCAAAGTGGCAGTGGAATAGAAGTTGTGTTCCATGCTCTATTCAATGATATTTCGAATTTTTCCACCGCCAAAGCTGGATTGCTGAATTTGTCAGATGACGTGACCGTATCGTTAATCGATCAACAAGGCATCGTTAGGTGAAGATTAAGTCAATCTCTGCGTCCGGGAAGGTTCAAAAAGCATCAAATCTTAATAGCAAAGTAGGCGCAAGCCGTCTTAATAGGCTGTACCAAATAGTATTTTTTCTAAACGTAATAGTTTTGGCACTAGCCGCCTACCTTTCTACTCAACACTATTGGCTTATCGTTAAGGCTGCTGACAAGTTGGATGCCACTTTTGGGATTTACGACGTTAAGCACATTGGTGCGTTCGTCAATCAACGCTTACAAGGTTTCTTGGTTAAACCTGAAGTGTTGCAAATCGATATTAAGCATATCAACGTGCAAAATTTGGAATATCAGCGTGACACTGCGCTGAATGGCGTTACAGAATTTACGTACGTGCCGGCGGATCTTATTTACGAAGGGAAAAAATTTAAATCTAAGTTGAGGCTGAAAGGCGATAGAGATATTCATTTTGACCATCTGGATACGGCATCCTATCGAGTGAAGATACGTGGCAATCAATCTCTGTGGGGTATGAAGTTCTTCTCACTTCATAAACCTCGTGCCAGAAACTATATTCACGAATGGATTTTCCTCGAGATGATGAATAAGGAAGGAGTTATCAGTCCACGATATAAATTCGTAAAGGTCGTGGTGAACGGCAAAGACAATGGTGTGTATGCGGTAGAAGAACACTACACGAAACTACTACTCGAGAACCGTCAGAGTAGAGAGGGTCCGATTTTACGGTTCGACGAAAGCACCGGAACAAATTACGTAACTTCGACTATTACTCCGTACGAACAGTCGAAATGGCTGTCAAAAGAAAATCTTCCTGTTGCGCAAATTGCCATTCAGCTTCTCGAAGGATACCGCCGTGGGGAGTTGGCTTTTCCGGAGGTTTTTGACGTAAAAAAATGGGCTATTTTTTTCGCCGTTAGTGACATGACGTCGAGCATGCACGCGCAAATATCGAAAAGCCTGCGTATCTATTACAACCCGATCACTTCACGATTGGAACCAATTCCTTTTGATGGACATTACGGGACGTGTGATAAACGGTCGCCATTTATTGCCGCAGAGCTAGGTATCACGGAAGAAAAAAATTGGACTTATGCGACAGACAGAGATTGGTTTTACGGTCTATTTAATGACCCGAAGTCATCCAATCAGGAATTTCTCGCGGCCTATATTGCTGAACTTGAAAAACTGAGTAACGTCGATTATCTGGACAAGTTTTTTGCCACGGCTAGAGCTGATCTGGATCACAATCTTGCAATTATCAATAGTGAAACTAATTGGCATGACAATATCTTTTCGTTTGGGCCGATCCCATACGTATACAAAGAATCCGATTACTACGATATCGCTAAGTATGTGCGCGGTTTGCTGATCCCAAGATTAGATGCTTTCGTCGTTGAGCATACAGAGAACGAAATCGTAGTTGAAATCATAAATCGGCATAAGGCACTGCCAGTTCTAATTCTGGGGGCAGGTTGCGGATCCTCGGTATTTAGAGCGAAGGATCCGATAAAGGTAAATGCTAGAACTGCCTCTAATAGAGAAGCTGAGCCTGTAAAGGTTGTCCTGGAGAAAATGGGGGTTGGTGACACGGCGAACGAGTGTCTACAGTTATTCGTGAAACTGCCCGGTCTCGATTCGGTCCAACCAGTACCATTGCGGCCTTGGCGACCGTCCGATTCACAGGTACGGAAAAGCGACGTCGCGCGAAAACCGGGCAATTATCAAAACTATGATTTCTTCGAACTGCGTGACGGTAAAAAATTGGTCATGTCTCAAGGACAACACACATTAGATGAGACGGTCGTCGTCGATGGTGTCGAAGAACTTCAAATCCATCCCGGGACAAATTTGACATTAACGAACAACGCGTCATTGATCGTGCGGGCGTCGGCGCAACTCCACGGGACATCGGAATTCCCAATTGTAATCCATGGCGACAATGGGGGCGGGTTTGCGGTGATCGGCGCGAAGGGCGAATCGAAAATCGAAAACGTCGTATTCGATAAATTGTCGAATCCGCAAGACGGGGCTTGGGCGTTAACTGGCGCAGTTACGTTTTATGAATCACCGGTGTCCATTCGAAGCACGCAATTCCTCAACAACAGTTCTGAAGACGCTTTTAACGGAATCCGTTCTAAAATCGAGATGGTGGATTCGACGTTCAAAAATGTCCTACGCGATGCGGTCGACGTCGACTTTGGAAATATCAAAATCCGAGAGCTCGTCTTTGAAGATGTCGGGAACGACGCGATCGATGTATCTGGTACTACGGCTGAGGTTGAATCAGTTTCGATTCGAAGGACTGGAGACAAAGGGATCAGTGTCGGCGAACGAAGTTCGCTCTATGGTAAGAATATAGACATAGCTAACGTAAAAATTGGTGTGGCTGGTAAGGATGGTTCGAAAGCGATATTTGACGGTTTGCGAATCGATCGTGCCAATATTGGATACGCGGTTTTTCAAAAAAAGCCAGAGCATGGTCCTGGGTTAATTGAGTCGCGTGGCACAGAGCACCACGGAGTTGGCGAGCTTGCGGTCGTTGAAATGGGCTCATCGTTGATGATCAACGGCATGATCTACGAAGGAAACTTAGCAGACATCCGCGAGCGCCTATACGAAGAATAGTTGTGTTTCAAATGTCCTCCGATTGTTCTTACCGATACGAACGAAAGTTCCACACGACGTCTTTATTTCGCGAAGATGTCGTAAATATTATTAAGCTACATCCTGCGAACTTTGCGCTCGCGTATCCGGACCGATACGTCAATAATATTTACTTGGATACGGCGGAGTTCAATTGTTTCAACGATAACGTAGATGGCGTTGCGTCTCGACGTAAATACCGAATACGCTGGTATGGAAACACCTTGGGTTTGGTTACAGCGCCGGTTCTTGAGGTAAAAGCGAAAGAAAATCTTGTCGGAACAAAGGCATCCTTTCCTCTTCCGACATTCAATGTGGATGAGGAATTCACCACAGATTCGCTGCGTAGGATATTCTCGAAAGCACAATTACCAGAATTGATCCGCGTTACGCTCGGCGAATATTACCCGGTGTTACTCAATGGTTATCGACGCAAATATTTTGTTTCTTTCGATAATAAAGATGTCACGCATCTTGACGATAAAATGCACTATCGCGCGATCAAAGGTTGCGGAAATTACTATCTTGGTAAGGCGGTTGATGCGGAATCTGTGATTGTCGAACTAAAATATGGTCTTGATGGCACGGAAGAGCATAACTCGATCGCGAATTATTTGAACGTTCGAATGACGAAAAGCTCAAAATACGTTTCGGGGATTTTCGAAATCTATGGATGACAGCTCAGCTCGCACAGGCGCGTAGCAATCGCTGCTGTCTGGCAGTGCCAGTTGTCGCTCTTCTAGTCGATCTTTGACAATATTCAAATGTCCGGTGCGGTTATTTTTAATCCTCGCGCTTAACTAAACGACGTTCAAAATCTGCCTCTTTATAATGAAGCGAAGATACCAACTCCGCCAAGATCCCGATCAGGAATGTGAACAGCGCTGATAGGAACAACAGCGTACTCATATTTGTGAATCGGTGTAGCGTCAAATACGTATATGCGTAGTAGCAAAGGCCACTAGTGAAAAGCAGTATGCTGATCGGCAAAAACAGTCGCATGGGTGAGAACAGCGTTCCGATTTTTATTATGACCATAAAGAATCGAGAGCCATCCGCTAGTATCCGAATATGACTCGAACCGGCGCGTTGGAGTGCACGGATCGGTACATAGCAAACTGGTAGACCGGAACGAAAAAAGGCCATTGTGCAGGTCGAGGGGTAAGAAAACCCGTTGGGTAGCAAATAAAGAAAGCGCCGAAAGTGGCGCGCACGTGCTGCGCGAAAACCGGACGTGAGATCATCGATTCGATTGGCCGTTAAGTAGGAGGCCAAGGTGTTGTAGATCCGATTCGCTAGTTTTCGGCCTACTGACGCATGCGTATCCCATGCGCGAGCGCCAACCGCCATTTCATAGCCTAAGTCGAGTTGCTCTAGTAGTCGGGGAATGTCTTTCGGATCGTGTTGGCCATCACCATCCATGAAGACGAAGATATCGCCAGTCGCTTGGCGTGCACCAGATTTTATCGCGGCGCCATTACCCATTGAATAGGGGTGGCTGACGAGTTTGGCACCGTGTTCGAGAACCACTTGAGCAGTGGAATCGGTGCTGCCGTCGTCCACGACAATGATCTCGGCGTCCGGATAGGCGGCTTTCAGTTTGGGTAACAATTCGGTCAGACCGGCAGCTTCATTCTTTGCCGGCAAGATTATGCTGAGGGATTCTGACATTACGACTCCGGTGCGCAGCGTTATTGATTGTCCGGCATCAAGCCAGGGTGGTTGCGCGTCAGTTTACCGCACTGACCGGCACCTGCGGCAGGAAATGCAGCGGATTGATTGAATCAGTTCTGCTTCTCTACGGTTCTCTCAGTCGATCCAGACTGGCGGTCGATTTACTGTTGCGCATCCTGTAGGGTTTTTAACATCTCGCGATGAATACGTGGAGATGCGCACAAAATATTGCCGCTTTTCAAGAAGCCGGATCCGCCATTTGGCTCAGTCACGATGCCGCCCGCTTCTTGGACGATTAACGCGCCGGCGGCGATATCCCACTCACTCAAGCCAAACTCCCAATACCCATCAAGCCTGCCGCACGCCAGGAAGGCCAGATCGAGGCACGCAGAGCCGGCGCGTCGAATACCCGATACTTGCGGTAAAAACGCGGTTAATGTTGGCAAATACGCTGCTAAAGTCGCTGCATTGCGGATTGGAAATCCCGTACCGACTAGCGCGTGGCTAAGCCCTTGGCACTCCCGCATCCGCAAACGCCGATTGTTCAGTTGAGCGCCAACACCACGCGAGGCTGTGAATAATTCGTCGCGCACGGGATCGAAGATCACTGCTTGATCAAGTTCGCCGCGGACTTTCAGGGCAATTGAAACGGCGAATTGTGGGTAGCCGTGTAAAAAATTTGTGGTGCCGTCGAGCGGATCAATTACCCAAACGAAATCGCTGCTACCGTGTTCGCCCGATTCTTCAGCGATAATAGCGTGACCTGGATAGGCATCAAGCAAGGTTTGAATAATCGTGCTCTCCGCTTCGCGATCGACTTCGGTCACGTAATCTCGATGACCTTTGGTATCGATATGGACGTCACCGAGCCGATTTAACGCTCGGTTAATCACGGTACCGGCACGGCGCGCGGCGCGCACGGCGATGTTCAGCATAGGGTGCATGGTTGGTCGTCGCGGTTAAAATGGCGAGCCATAGTAACGGATACGGACGGCAACGTGGTGACAAATTCTTCTGCTGATTCAACTAGTGCTGCGCTACAAGTCGCTACCGACGCTGTGCGTATCGTTTTAGTTGGTACGACTCACGCCGGGAATATCGGGTCGAGCGCCCGCGCGATGAAGGCCATGGGATTTCGGCAGCTGGCCGTTGTGAGCCCACGCCACTTCCCGTCCGCTGATGCAACGGCCATGGCATCTGGCGCCGACGATCTGCTCGCAGACGCCCACGTCACTGATTCGCTTGAGGAGGCATTGCGTGGTTGCGCGATGGTATTCGGGACGACTGCTCGCGATAGACATCTCCAATGGCCGGTGATCTCGCCAGCTGAGGCTGCTAGCGAGGCGGTGGCCGCGGCTAATCGAGGACCCGTCGCGTTCGTGTTCGGTAGGGAAGCATCAGGATTGACTAACGCGGAACTCGATCTCTGCCAGCGCGCGGTGCGTATCCCCACAGAACCCACCTTTAGCTCATTGAACTTGTCTCAGGCAGTACAAATCTGTGTCTATGAGCTACGCATGGCGTTCCTGCAACAGCGTCTGCCAAGTTTGCCGACGGCGCCCGGCGATGCTGCAGACCCGATCGCAGGAGCGAGTGCGATCGACCTATTGCATCGCCATTTCATCGAAACGATGGCAGCCGTGGGGTATTTTGATCCAACTAATCCACGCTTGCTGGAGCGCCGTTTGAAACGGCTACTGATCGGCGCGAATATGCGTCAAAGCGAAGCCCAGATCATGCGCGGATTTCTTACTGGAATTGACCGCAAGCTGCGCCGATTGAGCGATGCAGGGTCGGACGATTAGGCATGGACGAGCTTTGAACGACGCTAAACGAAGCCTTAGTCGTTGAATAGTTTTCCGCGATAGATCACTTCCGTAGGGACACCTTCACCAATCTCGCCGATTGCAAACACGTTTTCACCGAGCTCGGTTAAGCGATTTGAAATTTCCGCGGCATCGTTCGCCGGCACAATCATGATCATGCCAATCCCGCAGTTAAACGTTCTGAGTAACTCAGTTGGCTCGACGGGTCCAGTGCGAGCTAACCACAAGAAAACCGCCGGCAATTGCCAAGTATCAAGGTCAATATGTGCGACCGTGCCAGCGGGCAGCACCCGCGGAATATTTTCTGTCAAGCCGCCACCCGTAATGTGCGCCAGCGCGTGAACGTCGAAATCGGCTATCACCCGCAGGAGTGGCTTGACGTAGATGCGCGTCGGTTCAAGCAAGTATTCGCCTAGCGTTGTCCCTTGCCACTCACCGTCAAGCGAAATATCTCGTTCACTGAGTATTCGGCGTACCAGAGAATAACCATTCGAATGTAGTCCGCTGGAGGCGAGCCCAAGAATTTTGTCTCCCGCCTTAACTTTCGAGCCATCAATCACTTGGTCGCGTTCCACCGCGCCAACACAAAATCCGGCGAGATCGTAATCTTTATCTCGGTACATATCGGGCATTTCGGCGGTTTCTCCGCCCAATAGTGCAGCGCCCGCGATCTCACAGCCGCGTGCAATACCTTCAATAACTTTCCGAGCCGTCGCTACGTCGAGTTTGCTACTCGCGAAGTAGTCGAGGAAGAATAATGGTTCTGCCCCCTGGACAATAATGTCATTTACGCACATTGCGACGAGGTCGATGCCGACGGTTTGATGTCGCTCTAAATCTATTGCTAGTTTTAGTTTCGTTCCCACCCCGTCCGTCGCAGCGACTAAGATGGGATCCTTAAATCCGCACTCCTTGAGCGAAAATAGCCCGCCAAAGCCGCCAATGTCGCTTGCGACCCCGCTACGATGCGTGCGTTTAACGGCCGGTTTAATCTGCTCGACCAGCAGCGCACCTTGGTCGATGTCGACACCGGCGTCGCGGTACGTTAGCGATTCTTTGTTATGCTCAGACATGAGAATTTCGTTCGGTTAGTTGAGGTTTATTCTGACTCATTAGCGTTCGAGTAACCATCAGATCGCGATTGCGGGCGATGCAATCGTTGACCTTGACTTAGCAAATCGCTTTCGCATAGCGTTCACGAATGAATTTCATCTCGGTAATGCTACTCACCTGGTCGGCGGTTTACTCACTTACTGCGGTTGCCAGCGACGTGCCCGATCTCAATAGCGCTAGGGTAAGCGTCGCGGACCGATCTGACACGGAATTTAAGCGCGCGACTGCCAAAGCATTGGAAGCCGTTATCATTAAGCTCACCGGTAGTAGCGCTGCCGCACAAACTAAATCGGCGCGCGCCGTCATCGGGCAAGCACAACGTTTGGTCCAGCAATTTAGCTACGAACGGCCGCGCGATGCGTCGTCAAATGCCGACGCGCTTGATTTAAGGGTCGAGTTTGACTCGCGGGTGTTACACGAGGAAATGCGCGCTAGACAGTTAGTCGTTTGGGGTAAGGAGCGACCCGATACCTTAATTTGGCTCGTCACTGAGGATGAAAATGGTCGCCGACTACTCGGGGCGCAAGATACGCATCAAGCGGTTGGTGTGTTGAAACGTCGGGCAGCCGAGCGCGGGATACCGCTGGTCTTCCCGCGCGCAGACGCGAGCGAAGCCGCGGCTGTGGTGCAGGCCTCTTCGGCAGCAGAGATAGAGAGCGCCGTGCGTGAATATTCCGAGACATACAACGTCCGATCCGTATTAGTCGGCTATCTGCGTCAGGCGCCGCCGAATATGTGGGAAAATGATTGGCTGCTGAACAGTCAAGGTGAGACTTCCAGTTGGGAGCAATTAGGCGACGTGGTCGAGTTACTGGCGGAGGAGGCAGCCGATTCACTCGCCGATGCACTCGGTAGGCGTTACGCGGGATCAACGCAACAGTCTGCGGCGGAGCTTGTGGCCGTTTTAATCCGCGGCGTGACCAGCGCACGCGATTATGCGCGCACGGAACGCTACTTGAGTTCCGTTGACAGCGTGCGTTCGCTCGTGGTGCGCCAGGTCGATACGAGAGGAATCACATTCGACTTAACCGTCAATGGTGGCTTGCGAGCGTTGACGCAGACCATATCCTTCGGACAGCTATTAGCGCCGGATACTAGCGATCCTTCGGTGTTCGATCTAAAACCTTAGTTTTCGACGCCCCTACTCAAATGCCCGGATCGAAAAAATGGTTTTTCTTAGTCTCTGCGGTACTGCTTAGCTGGTTGACCTATTTGCTCGCGCCAGTTCTGACGCCGTTTCTGATCAGTCTGCTACTCGCCTACCTGGGTGATCCGCTTGTTGATCGACTTGAGCGCCTACGTATTTCGCGCACTGGCTCCGTCGTGATTGTGTTCATTGGAATGCTGTTCTTAGCAGGCGCCGCAATCCTCGTGCTGCTGCCAGCAATGCAGGCCCAATTCGTCATCTTAGTGCACAACATTCCGGCCGCGATCGACTGGTTGCAACAATGGTTATTGCCGAAGGTCTCGTCAATTTTAGACATAGAAGGCGTGAGCCTCGACGTTGCCAGCGTCAAAGACACGCTACTCGGGCATTGGCAAGAAATGGGTTCTTTGGCGAAAATTCTCATGGCGCACATTGGCCGCTCTGGGCAGCTGATTATTGGTTGGGTCACGTATTTATTGCTCATCCCCGTGGTGACGTTTTATCTACTGCGGGACTGGGACCTGCTGGTTAAAAATGCCCACGATTTGTTGCCGCGTCGGATTGAACAGCTCGTGGTCAAATTGGCGCGGGAAATTGATGCCGTGTTGGCCGAGTTTCTCCGCGGACAATTGAGCGTCATGGCTGCTCTCGGCACGTTCTATGTTGTTGGATTGTGGCTCGTTGGCCTT
Organism: Pseudomonadota bacterium; assembly: GCA_027618655.1. Lineage (GTDB taxonomy): Bacteria > Pseudomonadota > Gammaproteobacteria > UBA11873. Next base: position 62,611 of record JAQCEL010000001.1, read on the forward strand.
GAGTTAGCATTTATCGTTGGCGTGTTAGCGGGCATCGTTAGCTTCGTTCCTTACCTCGGCGTGATTGTCGGTGTCGTCCTTGCTGGACTAGCCGCGCTTGTGCAGTTCCACGACATGACCCACGTGTTGATGGTCGCCGCGGTATTCGGCGTTGGTCAGCTTGCTGAAGGAATGATTTTGTCACCCTTGCTAGTCGGCGACCGCATCGGCTTACATCCGGTCGCGGTTATATTCGCGGTGATGGCAGGCGGTCAATTATTTGGGTTTCTCGGTGTGCTACTGGCGCTCCCGGTTGCGGCAGTGATTGTCGTTTTGCTACGTCATTCGAAACGCGAATATCAGCTCAGCGGACTGTATCGCGCCGACGACGAACAACTCGAATCAGGTAACGCCGAATAGCCTGAGTCTTGGGAATGAAGCGCAGATCCCAGTTGAGCGCAGTGACACGACGGTGACGGGTTCTCCCGATGTGCGAAATAATTTCCGTGATTTTTTATTCTTATGCCTTTATCGCTGCCGCAATTAACCCTCGCATTATTTGAAAACGCGAATAGCGAACTGGCGGATTACGTTGCAGGTCCTAACCAGTTAGCGCTAGACGGTCTACGCCGGTGGCTAGACGGCGAGGGTCCCTGGTTTTTGTTGCTCTCAGGACGCTATGGGACGGGAAAGTCACATCTCATTCGTGCAGCGGTTCAAGCTTTGGGCGAGCAGAAAAGTCGCGCAATCTACGTGCCGTTACGCGAGGTTATTGAGTTTGGACCTGCAATTCTCGACGAATTGGAATCGATCAATTTTATCGCCATCGATGACATCCACCTCGCGGCCGGAAATCGGTGTTGGGAAGAAGCACTGTTCAATCTTTTCAATCGCACCGAGGCCGCGGGCGCTAGCTTACTCGTGAGTAGCCGTGATGGACCTCTCGAATTTCAGTTTGACCTCGCCGATCTGCGCTCGAGGCTCTCCTCCGGGCTCACCTATATCTTATTTGATTTGGATGACGCGGATAAGCAACAAGCGCTGCAAAAACGTGCGGCGAATCGGGGATTGTCCATGCCAGACAATGTGGCGCGGTATTTAATTACGCGTTTACGTCGCGATATGCACGAGTTAACCGTAATATTCGAGCGTATTGATGCCGCGTCGCTAAGTGCAGGTCGCGAATTGACCGTGCCGTTCGTCCGTGAGGTACTCGGCGGAGATTAACGCACGGTAAGTTGCATGGCGATCCGGGCGAGACGACGTCCGAGCGCCGTGCATAAATCTTTTTCAATCGCCGTTAGCGCGTTATCGCCGTTCGTGCCGGCAACGTGACTTGCCCCATAAGGCGTTCCACCCGCGTCGGTATGCGATAACCCGGCTTCTGTGTACGGTATCCCGACAATCACCATGCCGTGATGGATGAGCGGCAGCATCATGGATAACAGCGTTGTTTCCTGACCGCCGTGCATTGAGCCCGAGGCCGTGAAGACGGCGGCCGGCTTGTCGACTAATTCGCCGGATAGCCACACGTCTGAGGTTGTATCGAGGAACGCTTTCATGGGGGCCGCCATGTTGCCGAAACGCGTGGGTGAACCGAGCGCCAGCGCGCCACATTCACGCAGATCAGCTTTGCTGACGTACACCGGCCCACTTGCTGGGATCGAATCTAACGGCGTCCCTAAATCAGGTACGGTTCGCAAGCGCGCGTGACATCCTGGAACGAGTTCCACGCCGCGCGCCACGTGTTCGGCCATATGTGCCACGTGACCGTGACGGCTGTAGTAAAGAACGAGTACGTCCACGCTGTTTGATTTCAATTGTTGGTGGGTAAAAACAAGGCGTTAATGTTTTCCGGCGGTCTTCCGATCGCTGCTTTATCACCGTATACGACAATGGGCCGCTCGATGAGAATTGGGTTTTCGACCATTGCGTCAATCAGGCTATCAGCACTTAAATCCGATCTCGACAAATTAAGCTCAGCAAAAATCGCTTCCGTCGAGCGCATTAGTTGGCGGGGTTCAAAATCAAGCTTGCCCAAGATCGATTTTAAAGTTGCGCGATCTGGCGGCGTGCTTAGGTACTCGATAATTATTGGCGATAAGCCGCGGTCGTTTAGCATTTCTAGTGTCTTGCGGGACTTAGAACAACGAGGATTGTGGTATATCGTTACGGTCATGAGTTTCAACCTCAGGATCTTGGTTCAACATACAATGGTCAACGGTCAGCTCGTATTCTACTGACAATCGAAGCTAACACTGCCGGATAAATGACACGCAAGCGTTCACGTGCACGACTTGCGACTAGCGCCAGTTCCGTGTGGTCTTGTGAGAGTCTTAAATTCTGTTGCAAGTTGGCTGTGACGCATTATTTCATATCGCGAGGATGGCAGTGAGCGCACAAATAGGTCGATGCTATCGAATTGTTGGTCGCGTCCAGGGGGTTTATTTCCGCGGATCCGCGCGTTGCGAGGCACTTCGTCTCGGCATTCGTGGTTGGGCGCAAAATCTCGCCGACGGCAGTGTCGAAGTGCACGCGTGTGGGGCCGCTGATGCCATGCTCGAATTTGAGAGCTGGCTAGGCCGAGGCCCGCGCCACGCGGAAGTTCATCATGTCGAATCAACCGAGGCGAATTTTGTTCCCCCTAAAGCGTTCGAAGTACGTTAGATAATGCTGTGGAGTATTTTGCTTTGAATAAAGCCCATGACATCTTCGATTGGGATATCGTCTGACGCATCATCCGTGCGCCCCTTGTATTCGAGGGTTCCAGCATCGAGGCCTCGATCGCTAAGTACTAGCCGATGCGGGATGCCGATCAATTCGATATTAGCGAACATCACGCCCGGGCGGTCTTTCGTGTCACAAAGTAAGGTGTCGATGCCTGCTGTGGTAAATCGTTCGTACAAGTCTTCCGCAGCAGCCGTCACGCGCATCGACTTATGCGCGTTAACGGGTGTGATGGCGAGGTGAAACGGGGCAATCGAGGCGGGCCAAATGATCCCTCTTTCGTCGTAGTTCTGCTCGATCGCGGCTGCGACAATCCGCGAGACGCCGATGCCATAACAGCCCATGGTCATGGTCACAGACTGGCCGTTTTCGTCCAACACGGTAGCCTTCATCGCTTTGCTGTACTTTGTACCGAGCTGGAAAATGTGTCCAACTTCGATACCACGTTTAATGCTGAGCTCGCCATTGCCATCGGGGCTCGGATCGCCAGAGACGACATTCCGTAAATCGACGCTTTGTGGCTCGCTGATGTCGCGCGACCAATTTGCGCCGCGAATATGTTGTCCTTCCACGTTGGCTCCGCAAACAAAATCCGCGACCGCCGCGGCGGCGTGATCAACTAGGGTCGGGACGGTTAGTCCAATCGGACCCAGTGAACCCGGTCCGCAGCCGACTGCCGCGTGGATTTCTGCGGGAAGCGCGAAACGCAAGGGACTCGCGACACCAGGCATATTTTGCGCCTTAATGGCGTTCAACTCGTGGTCACCGCGCAACACCAGTGCAATCACGCCGTTGTCTTCGCTTTGCACCATTAAGGTCTTCAAACACTTCTCAGGGGTTGTACTGAGGAATGCGCAAATCTCCTCGATTGAGTGCTGTCCCGGTGTATCCACAAATTCCATCGTGTGGCTAGCAGTCGGTCTCGGGACAGCGACTTTCTTTGTCGGAACCATTTCGACGTTCGCTGCAAATTGACCATCACTGCTGAACGCGATTTGATCCTCGCCCGAATCGGCAAGCACGTGAAACTCGTGGGATGTTGAGCCGCCGATGTTGCCAGTGTCTGCAATAACAGCGCGATAGCTCAATCCGATTCGATCGAAAATACGGCTATAGGTCGCGTACATTTCATCGTAGGTTTCTTGCAGCGATTCCTGGTTGAGATGAAAGGAATATGCGTCTTTCATGAGGAATTCGCGCGCCCGCATTATGCCGAATCGCGGGCGAATTTCGTCGCGAAACTTTGTTTGTATTTGATAAAAATTTGCAGGGAGTTGTTTGTAGCTTCGAACTTCTCGACGCACAAGGTCGGTAATAATTTCTTCGTGCGTGGGGCCGAGGCAGAATCCTCGCTGGTGGCGATCTTCAAAGCGTAGCAATTCTGGACCGTAGTCCTCCCAACGCCCCGACTCTGCCCACAATTCTGCTGGCTGGACGCTGGACATCAAGACTTCTTGGCCACCCGCGCGATTCATTTCCTCGCGGACGATATTCTCGACCCGGCGCAACACTTTTAAGCCAATGGGTAACCACGTATAGATACCTGCCGCGAGTTGGCGAATCATGCCGGCTCTCACCATCAATTGATGGCTAATGACTTCGATGTCTGCAGGCGATTCTCGCAATGTGGGCAACAATAGTTTGGACAGTCTCATCGGTGTTTAATTTTCCCCAACTCAAAATCTGTTCTGGTCCAGCGAGTATGTGGCAGGAATTCAATGTATCTCCCCTGCACGAAATCGCTTAAGTAGCTGACCGACGCAAAATGCCGCTCGCATTCTCGGCAGATAGCGGTATTTGTGCAACTCTCAGCCTCTTCCAATATGAAATGAGTCTAAAGGGGGCCCGTGATTCCAACATGAAATGAGTCTAAAGCGC